>CAYGSN010000011.1:0-68857 GCA_964352675.1 uncultured Pseudobdellovibrionaceae bacterium | reverse complement strand
GGTGAAAATCTGGGTATGACAAAGCGTATGAGCGTTGCTGAAAAACTGGTGGGGCTGATTGAGGGCGATAACAAGAAGCCGGAATTCAAGCTGTACATTGGCCGTTATAATCTGAAACCTCATGGGGACAGCAAAGACGACGCGGAAGCTGTTTTGTGCCAAAAAACCGGAAAATTCTGCGGCGTCCTTTTGGGGCTGGGCGAGGCGGCCAAGGCGCGGACTGAGCTGGAGGGAATTCTGCCTGAACATGTGCGCCGCGCAGAAGGCATTACCATCCATGTCGACCGTTTTGAAGTTGCAGGCCGGAAAAAGGGCGGCAAGGCGCTGGGGCTGAAACAGGACTTCCAGATCAATGCCAATAACTGGAAAGAAACCCTGCAGGCGCTGGATGAGTTCGATATGACGCTGACCCATATTGCGGATAAAGTCGGTATGGAGGAAGAGTGGTATCAGGCTTATCTCCGTGAAAAGCTGGACAATGTGACCATTGCCCTGAGGGATTACCAGAAGAGCGGGGATTTCCAGGATCTACGGCACACACTGCAGGAGAATCTGGAAGACTTAATGGCCGCGCAACTGCGCTTATCGCCGCAATCCTCGCTCTATGAGGCCCTGCTTGGCCGTGCACTGGACCGCAAAACAGCGAAGCGCCTGCAAAACTTCGGGGGCAAGCGTTACGGGCAATATAAGCGCGCAGATAGAATTGCGCGGCATACGGCAAAGTTTCAGGGTGCGGTTGATGAGGATAGGAAAGATCCAACGTTGAGCGGGCATTTCAAATCCGGTGCTATAATCGCGGGAACGGCGTTGTGGAGCGGGATGGTGCGTACGGCCAGAGGCGCGGCCCACAGCTACACCAAACTGGCCAAAAAACCTGCCGTGATTGCCATGGGCGGTTTGATGGCTTTGAGTTACGGGCTGGACATGTCTGTCGGCGGCAACATGTTCACCAATTTTTTTTCCGGCGCTCTTGGGGTTTTGATGCCGGGGCTTATCGTTACCTCAATTTTCGGAGTTTATAACTGGTTTATTGATGATGTGATCGCTGTTCACCTTGGCACCGGTATGGGGCTAATGGGTGTCGGGGCTGGTGTCGGCGCTGTGCAGAAGGTTTCTCTTGGGCCGACCACGGCGCTGGGGTTGGAAACGGCGCGCGGCGTCAGGGGCGGAGTAAAAAGATTTACCGGTCTGGATCTGGCTGCTGTCTGGGAGGCGCCGGCAGGTCTGGTCATGTTGCCCGTTCATAAAGCCGGAGATATAGTCCGTGCCGGAGATCGGAAGATAGGGGCATATTTTGCAGACAAGGCCCGGCGCAAGGCTTTGGCAAACCCGTATTTCCATGAATCGGCTCCGGTGGCATTAACGGTCGGCGCAGGAAACGCGCCGGGCTGCGATGACTGCTCCATGCAGATGCCGTAGGAGGTTTTTACGGGGGTGCAAGCCCTGTAAGGATATGATAAAACTCGCACTATGCGCATCTCTCTTAAAATAACCCAGGCCTCGCTGAACCAGACCGCTTTCGACTGGCCGCGCAACATGGCTAATATTTTTGCTGCAATTGATGAAGCGGCGGCACAGGGCAGCGATATTCTGGCGCTGGAGGAATTGTGTCTGACTGGTTATGATGCGGGCGATGATTTCCAGCGCACGGATAATGATGTGGTGCTAGGGGCGTTGCAGGAGATTGCGGATTATGCTTCTGCGCGCAATGAAAACCTTGTGATATCTATTGGTCATCCTTGGCGTTTGATGCATCCTGATAGTCCTCATGATCGGTTGCATTTGCCTTATAACGTGCAGAGCTTCATTGCGGGAGGGCGTGTTCTGGCAATGACGGCCAAGGCCGAGTTGTTTAACAATGAGCGCGGCTATGAGAAGCGCTACTTCAATGAATGGAACATATCTGCTGCTGACCTAAAACAAAAACGATACGGCACGATTAATATTAATTTGGGTGGGCGCAACATTCCATTTGGTCGCCCGATCATAAGTCTCAGCGGAGAAGGCGGGCAGGTGAATCTCTGCCACATCCTCTGTGAAGAGAAATGGGTAGGCACAATATATGACGGCGCGCCGCATGATGACAGCCGTTATGAAGAGCGTAACATCATCCCGACAGTGGCACAGTATTTGGGTAGCACGGATGGTCTTGTGCTTCTTATTCCCAATGCCAGCCCCCCGGCGCGTGATAAGATTGATCAGCATAACCATCTGGCGGCGTTGGCATCGGGTTATGCCGATGCAGTTATCGACACGGATGGGCTGGGCAGCAGCGGATCAACCTTTGCACAATTTGGCCATCGCCTGATCGCGCAAAAAGGGCGGGTTGTCAGCGCAGGGGAGCGCATGGGATTCGCCCGTGTGATGAGCACAACCAGCGTGATTGAAGTTTCTGCTGCGCCTGAAGGCACCCAAAAGAAAGCGCATGCCTTTATTCCTCACAAATTTCAAATTCATGAAACGCGCCTTCATGAAGCGAGGGGCTGGGATAAGCCCGATAATCTCAATCGTCACTACGAAGAAGTTTTGCGTTATACCGCCTTTTGGCTGTTTGATTATATGCGTAAAACGGGGGCGCGCGGTGTCGCCCAAGCGCTGAGCGGTGGTGCAGATTCGGCGTTTAATGCTGTCATCGTGCGCATTATGGTGGAGTTGGGCGTTGCGGAGCTGGGTATGAAAGCGTTTTGCGCAGAGCTGGGGCTTGAGCCTTTTGAAGATATTGAATCTTGCATGGAATCAATTCTGACCTGCGTCTATATGGAGACCGATAATAATTCCGATGATACCCGGAATGCGGCGGAGATATTGGCCCGCGGCATCGGCGCAAAATATATTCATCAGAATATTCAAACTCTCGTTGATGAATTTATCACCGCCTATGAGGGCACGGTTGAAGGTATTGCTTATGAGAATATTCAGGCGCGGATCAGGCAGTCTATGATTATGTTGCATGCCAATGTAGAAGGAAAAATGGCGTTGTCCAACCCGAATTTGGATGAGGCCCGTAATGCCTATGCGACCTTTGGCGGGGATCTGCATAGCGGAACAATTAATCTGAACGCGCATATGTCTAAAGCCTATCAGCTGGAGGTTATGCGCTATTTGCATGAGCACGGTCTTGAGGGCGTGATGGGGCCAGTCATGGCGTTGGCTCTTGTGCTCAAAAACAAACCCACCGCAGAATTGCAGCCTAAAGATGAAGGTGGAGATGTTATTCAAACAGATGAAGGGGCTTTGCAACGCAGCTTTGCGCAGATGGATCGCCTGGCGACATTTATGCTCTATGAGAAAATTGATACGTCGAATGGTGCACGACGAAGAAATGCAGGCGAAGTGTTCAGGGCTGCGCAGGGCGATGCGTTGTTTAAAGAGTGTGACGAAAACACGCTTTATAATATGGTCTTCTTAAGTTACGCGCGCTGGCAAATTTCGCAGCATAAAATTCATGCCTCCCCGATTGGGCCAACCTTTGGGCGCAATGTCGATCATCAGGCTTCGCTCAGAACCCCTAATATTTCCGGTGGACACCGTGAAGAGTTGGTGGCGCTGGGGGTGGAGCTTATGTTTGAGTGGGCGCAAAAAGAGGGGCTGGATTGGTCTGCGGATGAAAAAAAGAAATATCAACGGCGCTGTTTCAGTGATGAGGTCTTCGTGAAAAGTTTTGCCGCGCAGCTAAAGACGCAGGAAAGAAGCTCTATTCGCTATGATTTGCGGTCGCTCTTTGAAAGAATAAAAACAGAAAATTGGCAAATACTAAAATAAAACGAAGCGTCTCGATTTATATGTCTTGCAGCTGTGATTTCAGTTTTTCATCAACCGGCATAAATCTCTCGATCCCTTTATCTAGTGCGTTTTTCATCAAATTCAAACCTTCAGAAGCTGTGCGCGGGTTTTTGGTAAGATATAATCCCTTGAACCATAGTCCGACAGGATCATCCGGATTGTGCGCGTAAATGCTGTAAATCAGAGATTTAGAAACATCTTCGCGGTTGTTCAAAATATGCCAGAGGAAGAATGGGACGGCCTGGTCTGTGCGGGTGGGGGCGAGGCCCAGCCATTGCTGTAGATCTTCTTTCCAGCCAGCATAATAGTAATCCAGCGTTTGCTGATCCAGATAGGTGCCAAGGCTGAGCAAAGCCTCGGAGCGAATCAATAATCGGGCAAGGTGTAAACGCGCGCTGGCCGGGTTGTTTTCAATATAATGAGAGGATTGGCAGAACAGGTGATTTACTTGGCGCATACCTTCCTTCATGTCGTCGATCGTTTCTTGCGGGTTGCTGGATTCTAGAATTTTACTGGCCTGCCAGGAAATATAGCGCAGCCGTTGAGTCATGATCATGGCCAGATGCAGCCCTCCCGCGCCGAAATCATGGTAATCATTCGGACACTCGGTTGCCATATTCTTTATATCGACGCCCGTGGCAATGTATTGATGTGTAGATTTGGCGGTTAAGAAGGTTGCAATCGCACCACTAAGCTGGAGAAGACCTATAACAACCAAAACTGCGGGAAGGGCAGGTCGGAAAAATTTTATAATTGCCGATTTTTTATATGGTCTCATGCTCATATATCCAATAGCCAATGCGATAAACGGGATATGGAGAGCGAAAGTAAACCAGAAGGCTGTGAGACTGGCCAATCCTGCAGAAAAGACGAAGGCGCCAAAGCGCTGGTGTTTTTTTACGGCGAAGGGAATCGCAAGAAACAGGCTGTAAATAAGAAGCGCTGCAAGAATTCCAGCCGCAGAAAAGGTCTCGACTATAATATTGTGAGAGTGGAAATGGTCTGTGGTAAGTCCGTCCCACTGCGCATTTCTTTTGAGGGTCAGGTCCAGCCACTCTGTAGGGATGTAAAGGATGATATGCTCATCAAACACTCCCCAGCCCTGCCCTATAAGAATGCTGATTGGATGTTCCAACATTGGTTTTATGGCCATGCCCACAAGATAGGCCCTTGAAAATATTGTCTGTATAGACCCATATTTTATATAATCATAGAACCCCCCTTCTGCAGGAAGGCTCAGGACAACGGCGCTAAAAGCCAGAACAAAAATGGGTAATATCGTCAGCGTTGCAAACCCTATGCGGGATTTAAGTTTGGGCCGAAGGGGCAAAAGGAACCAGAGAATCAGGAAATACAAAAACCCGAGAGCAGCAAATGCAAGCCCTATGTGATTCTGTGAGAGGTACATAAGCGGCAACAAAGCAATATAAAGCCCGATCCAGAGCTGCTTGTCCTTTATATATCCGCTTAATAGGCCATAGAGAATCGGCAACAAGCAAATCAACTGGAAGGCATTAAAGTCTGGAAAATAGAACGGAGCGTACAGGTTTCCAAGGTATACATAAGCTAAACACAGCCCAAAACACACTGCGGTACTCGAGATAGCAGCGAATCCAAGAAGTTTCTTATAGATGGGAATCCGGCATAAAATCAGGGCACTTAGTGTAAAAATTGCTGCATTTAACCACCACAATACGCCTTCTCCAATTTGTGGCGATCCCAAAAAACTGCGTACAGGGAGGGGGGTGAGGGGGGCGAACATACTGCTTACAAAGGCGATACCAAGAAATATCAGGACCGCCGGATGCTTTACATAGGCGACTACCAGATTTTTGTGCCCACTTGCGCTCAGGAGGAAGAGCCCCAAGCTGCATGAAAATCCCAGGGCGCAGAACAGGCTAATCGCCCCCTCTGATTGTGGCCAATGACCTATCCCAACAAAAGACAGGGAGGATACAAACAGGAAGAGCGAGGCTGTAAAGCTAAGGCCGATAAGGAGTATGGCTATGTTTTTTAGGCTGTAGGTCTGGTGGTGCATGTGATATTTTGTCTTTGACTCGTGTCTTTGGGTATCTTCAAAACTTGCTCAAAACTAGGGTTTATTTAGATTTTCTTGGTGTTGTAAAAATGCCACATCAAGGGGGGCTGTGTAATATCTTTGCTGTGTCTTATTGACACTCTAAAGCAATCCAACTTATTTTGAATAGTCTTTTAACTTTAACCTAATGATATTAACTAAAAGGGGTAGAACATTGTTTAAAACAGCAACGAAATTCATTGCGGCTACTGCAGTGGTTTTTGCGTTCGGGCTAGGCTCTCAGCAAGCTCAGGCGCAATCGTCATATTCTTGTTCCAACAACATATACAACGAAAGCCTTGGTACATACTCTGCGGATGCTTACACATCAGGCGGCGTTTATGGTGATCCTTGTTCCGCAAACAACACAGGAAACTCAGCCTCCACTGTTGTGACATCAACAGCGGTTCTGGCAACAGCGGCTTCACAGACTGCACGTCTGGTTGGCGACCGTGTTTCTGCGGCAATTTCCGGTTCACAAGGCGGCGTGAACTTCGCTTCTAATGAATTTTCTGCTTCTTCCGGTCTGTCCGGCGGCGGCATGAACGGCAAAGCTGGTGTTTGGGTATCCGGTTCTTACAGCGATGTTGAGGACGGCAATACAGACACAGCATTTGACGGTCAGGTTTATACTGTTCTTGGTGGAGTTGACTACCGCGTTTCAGAGCAAGCCATTATCGGTCTGTCCGTTGGTTACGAAGATGTCGATATCGACACTAAATATAACGGTTTTGGCGGTCAGGATGGTAACCTGAGCGGCACTGGTTATACCATTGCTCCTTATGTTGGTTTCAAACTGGCACCAAATGCATATGCAAACATCAGCGCCGGTTATTCCGATGTTGAGTATGATACGCTTCGCTTTGACCCTATCTCTGGAAACAGAATTACAGGTTCTACAGATGCTGACCGTTACTTCGTGAACGCAAGTGTTGGTGGAGATCACTTCTTCAACATGCGTGGCGATGACAACTGGCACCTGCGCGGCAGAGCGACAGTGTTCTATGCAACTGAAGAAAAGGATGCTTTCTCAGAAACAGAGTCTAACGGAACAGCAATCGCTCAGGGCTCACAAGATACAGATCTTGGTCAGTTCATGGTGGATGCACGTTTCGGTTATAACTTCAACGGTGTAGAGCCTTATGCTCTTGCTGGTGTACAGTTTGACTTTGCAAAAGACGAAGCAGCAGTTGCTGTTGGCCAGACAAGATCATCTTTGGATGATGAAGACTTCGGCGCTAAGTTCGGTGCTGGTCTGGACTTCAACATTGCACCAAACGTATCCGGTGGATTTGAAGCCTACACTATCGAATTCCGCGATGACTACGAAGAGTACACCGTACAAGGTGGCCTGCGCGTAGAATTCTAATCTTGAAAAAGATAGTCTTTAAAAATTCTGAAAAAGCCTGGCTCAGCCAGGCTTTTTTGCATTCTTCAGCCTTTTTCCTCTGCACAGGCTTTCTAATGATTCTGGCAGGATGTGCGAGTGTATCAGGAAGAATGGATCACCTTGCTCAACTTTTGGATCATTCTGGTTTTCGCTCTGAAACTATTCAAACGCCTGATTTTCAGGTTTTTTCAGCTTTTCATCCCGATATGGTTGCTTCTCATAACAAGAGCGGACGAATCTACCTGGAAGGGGACGGCTATGCCTGGGTAACGCGGTTCCGGGTTTCGGACAACCCCAGTCCGCGCGAGCCTGCGGGCCTTCAGATGGCGATCGCATCCGGCGCTCCGGCGATCTATCTGGCACGGCCGTGCCAGTTTACAAACGATTCGCAATGCAGCGCTGATTTCTGGACCTATGACCGGTTTCATCCGCGTGTTGTTGGTTCCGTCAATGCAGCTCTGGACAAGCTCAAAACCCGATTCGGTATCGAATCCTTTGAGTTGATAGGGTATTCGGGCGGAGGTTATGTTGCCATGTTACTCGCGGCAAAGCGTTCCGACATTTCCAAAGTGACCACTGTGGCCGGGGTGATTGATCCGGCGGCATGGGTGGATCATCACAATGTCTCTCCCTTGCGTTTGTCACAGACAACTGATTTTCTTTTGCACGCGTCTGTGCAGACTGAGTTTATTCACCTGTGTGGCGGCAATGATTCGGTGATGCCTTGTGCGTTAACGCGCGATTTTCTGGATAAAGCCAATGGCCTAGGGCTTTCAAACCACAAAATGCAGGTCGTGCCCGGCGCGGATCATGAAGCTTGGATGGCGTATGCCGCGCGGCTTACGGATTAAAAAAAACCCATCATTCTTTGCAGGTGTGGAGGAAGGCTACTAACATATTCAGGGATTCTTGTTTTGCTTTTAGGCTCAATCAGCGATTCTATATGAGTGTTCACATTGAATGGGGTGACAGAAACTGAGGTAGCAGTCATTACCGTCGTTGTATCGCCCGGCCCCTGGTTTACGACCCCAAAGCGCCCTGAGAGATCCGTGATAATTGGCGCGATTCTCGTATTGATCATGATTTGTGCAGTCCCTGTTGCATAAATTATTATTTTTTATAATTGCTTTTATTTATAGCACAGAGTTCCTGTTTTCTCCAAATTTTTTCTTCGTTACTTCCTTCTATCCCTTTCTTACTAAGGGTTTGAGGATTTTCTGACAAACTCCTTGCCGCTACCGGGTTTGGGCGGTAATAATCACTGCATGCAAAATCAATATGAACTCATGGGTAAAGAGCGGTTTTTACCCCTATTTATCACGCAGTTTCTGGGCGCGCTAAACGACAATCTTTTCCGCACCAGTGTTTCCGTGCTGGTGGCCTACGGTCTGTGGGATATCGGTACCTGGCAGCCGGAGGTGCTGGTCAGCATTGCCGCCGGGGTGTTTATCCTGCCTTTCATCCTGTTTGCGCCTTTGGCTGGAGAAATGGCGGATAAATTCGACAAAGCCTTTCTGATCCGCCGGATCAAGATTGCGGAGATTGTCATCGTGCTGGTCGCCTTGCTAGGCCTGCTGGTTCAATCGGTCCTGGTTTTAATGCTTGTGCTGTTTTTTCTGGGAGCGCAATCGGCGTTTTTCAGCCCCAGCAAGTTTTCCATCCTGCCCCAACATCTTCAGCATGACGAACTGATCGGGGGCAATGCGCTGATCAACACCGGCACGTATCTGGCGATTCTGGCCGGAACTATCATCGGCAGCTTGCTGGCGCTTAGCGGTATCGGCCTGTTTTTTGTCGGGGCGTTCTTATTAGTTTTTGCCCTGGCAGGTTATACGGCAAGCCGGGGCATTCCGGATGCGCCGCCGCCCGCGCCACAGATAAAGCTGAATTACAATACGTTTACAGAAGCTATGAAAAGCATTCGCTTTGCAGCCGCGCAAAAAGGCGGTGTGTTTATTGCAATTTTAGGCACATCCTGGTTTTACTTTGTGGGCGCGATGATGCTCTCGCAATTCCCGAATTTTGCGCGGCAGACACTCTATGTCGATAATTTCGTCCTGACCTTTTTTATGGTGATTTTTTCTATCGGTATTGCTGCGGGTGGCCTGTTGAACAACCGGATGCTGCGCAGCAAGGTCGAAGCGACTTTCGTGCCGCTGGCCGGTCTGGGCATCGCGTTTTTTGCGATGGAGCTGTATTTCGCCAGTCTTCCCTATAATCCCGAGACTTTGCCCGCCGGGACAGATTTTATAGGGCTGGATGTTTTCCTGGCTCATTTCGCGGGCTGGAGGATCATTTTTGATCTGTTTGCGCTGTCGGTAATGGGCGGTTTGTATGTGGTGCCTCTGAAGTCCATCGTACAGGACAGGATTCCGGCTGATCACCGCGCCCGCGTGCTGGCGTCTTCGGCGCTGATTGATGCCCTGTTTATCCTTGCAGCGTCCCTGATGGCCAGTATTATGCTTTCCGGCGGCATGCGTGTGGAGGAATTGTTTTTAACCACCGGGCTTTTGACACTTCCAGTTGCCGGGTTTATGGTTGCGCTGGTGCCGAAGGCGGTTCGCGCTTCTGCTCTCACAATGCTCAAAAAGGGATTAAAGAAAAATGTCTGAGCCTTTGCTCGTTTTTGCCATGAAAGAAGAGAGTCAGGATGTTTTTAATGGCCGTACGTTGCTGCACACCGGGATCGGCAAGGTGAATGCTGCCTATGCGCTCAGCCGCCATATCGTGCGGGAAAAACCCTCGCTGGTGGTGAATATGGGTACGGCCGGAAGCCGCAAGCATGAGGGGGGCAGCATTGTCAATTGTACGGCTTTTGTGCAGCGGGACATGGATGTTACGGCCCTGGGATTTGAACGGTTTCAAACACCTTTTTCTAATGATCCGGTACGTATCGAATATGGTCAGGCTGTGACAGGTCTGCCCCAGGGGCTATGCGGGACAGGCGATAATTTTGATGCCAGCGAGGCCGCGCAGAATTTTGATGTTGTGGACATGGAAGCGTATGCGCTGGCGTTGATCTGCCAGCGTGAGGACATTCCGTTCCTGTGTTTGAAATATGTCTCGGACGGGGCGGATGACGCCGCGCATATGGATTGGCACGAAGCCTTGCATCATGCTGCGATCCGTCTTAAGGACGCACTGGATAAAGCGGGGATATAGACATGAAACAGCCGAAAGTCGAAAAACTGGCCGGGAAGATTGCCGCTATTTTGCTGGTTATCGTTGGCAGCTTTGGTGTCTGGGTGTTCATGCAACACCAGAATGAGCTATACGCACAGGAACAGCTCCGCCAGCAGGAACAGGCGCGGCAGGTGCAGGAGAGGGCCGCGCAGGAACGCGAGGCTGAGGACCAGATTAAAGCTTTGTTCTATACTTTCCTGGAGGACGTTAAAACGCGGGTTGCAGCGTATAACAAGGAGCGGCAGGTTTTGAAAGACCTGGTGCAGCCTGCTAATTTGCGTCGTCCAGATTACGCTACGCAAAACCTTGAAATTGCACAGAACCTTATCCCGTCGCTGCGTGGAAAGATGGACGAGCTGATTTTGGTTTTTGAAAATACCGATCAGAATGTGCAGGCGCTGTCCGCCGATCTACAAGAAAAAAAACGCCGGACGATTTTGGAGGGCTGGAGCAAAGTCAAACAAGAACAAGCCTCGCGCTATATCGATTTTTTCTCCTATGAAGAGGAGCTTATTGCGGCATATGAGAGGCTCCTGGGTCTCTATGCGGGGAGCGAGGGGCGTTATGTTGTCGATGCGGAACACGGCAGCGTCCTGTTTGAAGATCCGGCCCTGCAGCAAGAGGAGGCTGCTCTGCGGGCTGATATCGAGACGCTTGCGCAGAAGCAGCAGGCTGTTCTAAATCCCGAAGCTGAACCAACTCCTGCGCCATAAAAACGCCTAGCAGCGCGAATGCGACCCGTCGCAAAAGGGAAATTTCCGGCTGTGTTTGCACATGCACAGGAACACTGTCTGATCCTTGACCGAGCAGAATTTCAGGGATTTGAATTCAGGCGCGTGTTCTTTATGCAGACCGTCGCAGAAAGGCTGTTTTTCGGAATGGCCGCAGGTGCAAAACCCGTATTGCTGCCCCTTTTCGAGTTGGACCTCTATCGGTGCGGTACCTGCAATCTTTGCTTTTGGTCCGCCGCCGGTCATGATTTTTTTCCAAGCAACGCATAGCTCATAATTTTGTAGCACAGCTTCGCCGCAAGAAAATCACAGGCATGCAGCCCGGTCTGCGGCGCCAGTTCCACAACGTCTGCGCCGACAATGTTGGCGCTTTTTGATACTGCTGCCAAGGCGTCCATAACCTCGTCCCAGAACAGGCCACCCGGCTCCGGCGTTCCTGTGGCGGGCATCAGGGAAGAATCAAAACCGTCAATGTCAAAGGTGATATAGGTCGGCCCCGTGCCCACGGCTTTGGCGATATCTGCGGCGCTCCATTTGGCTTTGTCCTTGGCCCAGAAGATTTCAATGCGGTCTTTATTGGCCTCCAGGAACGGGATTTCCCCGGCGGAGATATTGCGGATACCAACCGAAACAAGGCGCACATTCGGATGATCAAGGCAGCGGCACATGGCGGCGGCGTGGCTGTAATGCTCCCCGTCATAGCCATCACGTAAGTCAGCATGGGCATCAAATTGCAGGATGGTGAGCTGTTCATACCGCTGGGCAAAGGGGCGGATCGAACCGGCGGTGATCGAATGCTCCCCGCCCAGGATCAGGGGGAATTTACCGGCTTCCAGCACCTCTTCGGTCAGGCTTTCAAGCTGGTCCAGCGCGTCTTCAACGTTTCCAGCGATTTCCGGCTCGGCCAGCGTGGCAATGCCGTACTCACGAAACGGCTCACACCAAAAGACCTCATCGAAATATTCCAGTTCCGGCGAAGCATCCAAAATCGCCTGCGGGCCTTTGGCCGTTCCGCCGGTATAGCTGACGGTTTTTTCCAGCCCGAACGGAATCATAACCGCACGCGCATTCTCCGGCGCGCAGGCATCGGATTTGTCAAGGCTCAGAAAGGCTTTCAATGGTGGCAAATAGTTCAACATGCCCATGTTTATACTTGCTTTTTTATCGTTTTGGAAGGTATATAAAGGCATGAAAATGATATGGAGGAAAAGCCTATGAACGTCCTGATTATTGGTGCCGGAGCAGCCGGTTCCGTTGTCGCGAAAAAATGTGCAATGAACAAAGAAATTTTCACATCTATCCATTTGGCCAGCCGCAGGATTGCCAAATGCGAGGACGTGCAAAAATCCTGCCGCGAAGATTTCGGCGTTGAGATCGGTATTTCCGAGCTGGATGCGGATAAGGTGCCAGATACTGTGGCGTTGATTAAAAAGCTGAACCCCGACCTGGTGATCAATATGGCGTTGCCGTATCAGGACCTGGCGATCATGGATGCCTGTCTGGAAACCAAGGTGAATTACATGGACACCGCCAATTATGAGCCGCTGGACGAAGCCAAGTTCGAATATAAATGGCAATGGGCGTATCGGGAAAAATTCAAGGAAGCCGGGATTACGGCGATTCTGGGCTGCGGTTTCGATCCGGGCCAGACCAATATTTACTGTGCTTATGCGCAAAAGAACCTGTTCGATGAGATCCATTATATCGACATTATCGATTGCAATGCCGGGGATCACGGCAAGGCGTTCGCCACGAACTTTAACCCGGAAATCAATCTGCGCGAGGTCACCCAGCGTGGCAAATACTGGGAAAACGGCCAGTGGATAGAAACGGACCCGCTGGAGTTCCGCAAAATGATCGATTACCCGGAAGTCGGGGAAAAGGCGAGCTATCTTCTGTATCACGAAGAACTTGAATCCCTGGTTCAGAATATTAAGGGCCTGAAGCGCATCCGTTTCTGGATGACCTTCGGCGATGCCTATATCAAACATATGGAAGTGCTTCAGAATGTCGGCATGACCCGCATTGATCCTGTGGTGCATAACGGGGTTGAAATCGTTCCGATCCAGTTCCTGAAAACCCTTTTGCCGGAGCCGTCTTCACTGGCGGAAGGCTATACCGGTAAAACCTCTATCGGATGCGTTATCACCGGTGTGAAGGATGGGCAGGAAAAAACCGTCCTGATCTACAATGTTTGCGACCATGCCAAAACCCACGAAGAAGTGGGCGCGCAGGCCGTATCTTACACCACCGGCGTTCCGGCCGTCACCGGCGCGATCATGATGCATAAGGGTCTGTGGGGCACAGAGCCGGGTGTATGGAATGTCGAGCAGCTCGATCCCAACCCCTTCATGGAAGAAGTCGCCAAGCAGGGCCTGCCCTGGCATGTGAAAGAGCTGAAAAGCGGCCTTGGTGAATTGCTGGAAGAAGAAAAGCGCAAAAATGCCGCTTAAGGCTCTGGCCGATATCCAAAGCCCAGCCTATGTCGCCGATATAAGCCGGATCAGGAAGAACATGGCCGCGGCCGCCCGCATCAAGGCGGAGGCGGGTGTTAAGATCCTGCTGGCGACCAAGGCCTTTGCCATGTTCAGCGTTTTTCCCTTTATGGTCGATACGCTGGACGGCACCACGGCCAGCGGGCTTTATGAAGCCCGGCTTGGCGCGTCGCATTTCGGTCCCGGCATGGATAAAGAGGTCCACACCTATTCCCCGGCTTTTCGCAAGGAAGACCTTCTAGAATGCCTGAAACACAGCAACCATATTTATTTTAACTCCGTCCATCAGCTCAAAAAATTTGCAGCCCTGGTGCGCCGGGAACGCCCGGATGCCTTGATCGGCTTGCGGGTTAATCCACAATTGCCGCTGGTTAAAAACAGCGCGCTGTACGATCCGTCTGCGCCCACATCGCGTTTTGGTGTGCATGCGCAGGAATTGAATGATGAGGTTCTGGATCTGGTCGATATCCTGCATTTCCACAATCTATGCGAGAATATGGCTGAGGATTCGGTGGCGCTGATCTCTCATATCACGCAGACATTCCCGCAAGCGCTGGAGAAGGTCTCTCATGTTAATCTGGGCGGCGGACATTACATCACGCATCCGGATTATAATGTCGATGCCCTGATTGCCGCTCTGAAGGGTTTGAAGGCGCGCTTTGATCTGCATATTACGCTGGAGCCTGGCGGTGCGCTGGTTTATGACGCCGGATATCTGGTGGCCAGGGTGCTGGATGTTATCCCGCATGAGCGGCCGCTGGCCATTCTGGATGCTTCGGCCAGCACCCATATGCCCGATGTTCTGGAGGTGCCGTACCGCCCCAATATTATCTGCAGCGGCGAAGCGGGCGAAAAGCTCCATACCTATATTCTTGGCGGCAATACCTGCATGACCGGCGATGTGATCGGGGAATACAGCTTTGATGCACCGTTGGAGCCGGGGCAGGTTCTGGTTTTTACCGATATGATGCAATACTCATTCGTCAAGAACACGACATTCAACGGCGTGCCTCTGCCGGATCTGGGTATTCTGCATGAAGACGGGCGTTATGAGCGCGTCAAACGCTTCGGTTATAGGGATTTCGAAGAGCGCCTGTCCTGAATATAAACTGTATCAGCGTGACCAAACCCGTTGAAATTACTGCGCAGGGCCATGCTGTAGGCTCCGGTGTTTTCAAACACGATCCAGTCGCCGATACCGATATCACCCGGCAGTACAAACGGCCCTTTCATCATATCCAGAGAATCGCATGTCGGTCCGGACATTTGGAACGCCCTTGTCTCTGCTGTGAACGGGCGATCACATGACACAGCCTGCACCGGGTATTGCGTTCCAACCCAATCCGCCGCATCGAACAATCCACCGTAAACGCCGTCATTGATATAGAGCATATCGCCCTTGCGCAGCTCAACCCGCGCAACCAGGGCGGCGCCTTTGGCCACCAATACGCGGCCAGGCTCGGCCAGGAGTTTGATTTTCCCCAGACCTGATTTGATCAAGGCGGTTTTGATGTCCTGCATATAATCACCCAGGCTTTGCAGATTCTCATCGCCTTCATAGGCCACGGGAAAGCCGCCGCCGATATTCAGAGTATCAACCTTCACGCCACATGCGGAAATAATGTCCGCGGCATAGGAAATGGCGCGGGCATAAACCGCAGGGTCACTCATTTGTGTGCCTACATGGAAGCTCAGCCCCAGTTTTTGGGAAACCGGACGGCATTTGTTGAGAAGGTCTATGGCTTCTGCCATCGTCGCTCCAAACTTGCCGGAAAAATCGATCAGCGCCTTGTCGGTTTTTGGCAGAGCAATGCGCACGGTCAGGTTCAAATCCTGTGCCAGATCGGTTTCGCGCATGATTTTGAACAACTCGTCCTCATGGTCCAGAACGAAATTCCGCACACCGTATTCAAAATAGGCGGCGCGAATATCTTCCGGCATTTTGACCGGGTGCATGAAATGCAATTCCGCCCGTGGTGCCATTTGTCGCACCAGCCGGATTTCCTCCAATGAGGCCACGTCAAAGCCTTTAACCCCGCCTTGCTTCATGGCGCGGATAACCTGCGGATCGGGATTGGTTTTCACCGCATAGAGGGCTTTTCCTGGAAAAATCGCGCAGAAATCCTGTGCCGCCTGCCTTATTTTGTCAGGGAATACGACATACAAAGGCTTCGCAGGGCGGTGCTGTAAAACAACATCCTGCAGGTTTTTTGGTTGAATCGAGGAGGTGTGCAAGGCACTGCCTTGCCGGATATTAACTGTCATCTTTTTGCGCCCCTATTTCAAACTGCTCAAAGTCTGAAAAGAAGCGCTAGAGACACTTAAGGAGCACACTTGGCCCCTGAGTGCTGCAACATTACGTTTCATAACGCAAACCCTTTCAAATCTCGGTGGTTTGAGTTCCTTTAACCAAAAAGGAACCGCCCCGGTCCAAAAACGTTCACGCCGTTGCATAACCATGGCTGGGAAAACCCGCCAGGGGGCCAGAGACACGTGCGTAATGTTTATTATACATTATTTTGATGAAATGGAAGAAAAAAATTACTCGCCTGCCGTGTTTTTTTCCGGCCCGTCAAGCGGGAAAATTTCCCAGCCGCCGCCGAGCGCGGCATAGAGCCCCACAAGCTTGGTAATGGAATTGGTTTCAGAGGTTACAAGATCGTCTTCGCTGGCCGTTAACTCGCGCTGGGCGTCCAGGACCGAGAGATAATCCTCTTCTCCTGCATCAAAGAGTTCGCGGGCCAGTTTTACAGCGCGGCGGCGGCTTTGAATACCTTCGGCCAGGCGCTTGCGGGTTTCCAGTTCTTGCCCGTAACGGGTCAGGGCCGTTTCTGCATCGGCCAGAGCCTCCAATACCGTTTTTTCATACAGGGCAAAGGCCGCTTCGCTTTCCGCTTCCTGCGCCTCGATCCGGGCGCGAATGGCGCCGCCCTCAAATATCGACCATTGCAGTGCGGAGCCAAAGGACCAGAGGCCGCCCGCCGCGCTGAACAGATCGCCGAACAGGCGGGCTTGCGATCCTATGTCGCCGGTTATAAAGAATTTGGGGAACAGCTCTGCCGTCTCTGCGCCGATATCAGCCACCGAGGCGGCAAGTTCACGTTCCGCTATGCGCACATCTGGGCGGCGGCGCAAAATATCGGAGCGCAAGCCTACAGGTACGATGTCAGGTGGGGCAGGAAGTGGCTTCATGTCCTGCATTTCCAGCACAAGTGTTTCCGGTGGCTGGCCGAGCAGTACCGACAGGCTATAGATGCTGGCCTTGAGCTCCGCCTGCAAATTCGGCAGGCGGGCGCGGGTGAGCTGATATTCGCCTTGGGCGCGGGCCAGATCAAAAGCATTGGCCTCTCCGGCTTTCAGGCGGGCATTGATCAGATCAAAAGTCTGCTCGAATAATTTGGTATTTTTTTCTGTGATTGTAATACGCTTTTGTAGGCCGCGCGCCTCAAAATAATTGCGCGCCACTTCGGCCAGTGTCGACAGCATAACTCCCTGCGCATCGGCCTGCGCGCTGCCGACGCGGGCATCTTCGGCTTCCACGGCGCGGCGATTGCCGCCAAAGACATCAATTTCCCAGGAAGCATCGAACCCGGCATCATAGAGATTGCCGATCCTGCTGCTGCCGGAAGAGGAAGCCGTTTCGCTGGATTTGGAGCGCTCCGCGCCTCCATTGCCGCTAATGTCCGGCAGGAAAGCGCCTCCGGCCTCCCGGCGCAGGGCGCGTGCGCGGCGTAGATTGGCCAGGGCGATCTGTACATCTTTGTTGTTGGCGGCAGCCTTGCGGATATAGTTTTCGAGCAACGGATCTTCAAATACTTTCCACCAATCGGCCTGAATTTCCTCAGAAGATAAGACCTCTGTTTGTTCCGACGCCCAGGTTTTTTCTGAATCGATTTGAAAAAACTGATAGTCCGGCCCAAGGGTGCAGCCCGTGAGTAAGACTGTTAGCGCAAGCCCTGTGGTTCTTAAATTCATTCTGCTGCTGTCCTTTCACGTTCTTTTTCAAGCTTACGACGCACATCACCGGGGGAGCCCGTGCCGCGCGCCATTAAATCATAAGCCACCGGCACAATAAATAAGGTAAATAATGTTGCTGCTGCAACGCCGAACAGGATCACCACACCAATAGCAACCCGGGTTTCCGCCCCCGCGCCGGTGGACAGAATAAGTGGAACCGAACCGGCAACGGTGGTGATACCGGTCATGATGATAGGGCGCAGGCGAATTTGTGAGGCTCCCATGAGCGCTTTGGAAAACTCCATTCCCTCATCACGCAATTGGTTCACAAATTCCACGATCAAAATTCCATTCTTCGCGGCTAGTCCGATCAACATAATCAGTCCGATCTGCGTGTAAACATTAAGCGAATTTCCGGTCAGATATAGTCCCAAGAGCGCCCCCATAATTGCCAGCGGTACGGTGAGAATAATCACCAGCGGATGGACGTAGCTCTCAAACTGCGCGGCCAGAACAAGAAACACAATCACAAACCCAAGTAAGAAGATGAAAAGCAAAGATGATCCGCTCGATTGAAAGTCAAGCGATTGGCCCTTGTAATCAATGGCTGCGGTTTCGGGCAAATGCTTGCGTGTCAGATCGCGCAGATACTCGAGTGCTTCCCCTAACGCCAGGCCCTCTTCTAGCCCCGCTTCAATCGTGATGGCGCGGACGCGGTTATAGCGATTAAGATCGCCGGAATCTGCATATTCCTCAATGCTTACCAAATTTGAAAGCGGGATCAGACTGCCGGAATCTGCGCGCACATATATATTGCTCATATTGGTAGGAGTGCGCTGCGAATCACGCTCGCCCTCCAGGATCACATCATATTCTTCACCATCATCGATATAGGTTGTTACACGGCGCGAGCCGAGCATGGATTCCAGCGTTGCGCCAATGATGGCACTGCTCACGCCCAGATCACCGGCGCGGTCTTTGTTAATTTTCACCTTAAGCTGTGGTTTGGTTTCCTTGTAATCGCTGTCGATATCGGTGAGACCGGGATTATTCTCATTGATCTTCTCTATCAAAATGTCACGCCACTGCGCCAGCTCCGCATAAGTCCCGCCGCCCAATACAAACTGAACAGGCTTCTGGGTTCCTCCACCAAAGCCTTGGCGCATAATTGGGAATGCGCGCACACCCGGGAGGTCAGACATTTTCTTTGCAATCTCACCCATAACCTCATCGGCTGGTCTGCGGCTTGCCCAATCATTCATCACATTAATAACAATACCGTCGTTAAAACTGGCTAGTGTGCCAAAGGAGCGCGGCGCACGCACCAGCAATCGGTTAATCTCCTTGCTCTCGACATAGGGCATAAGGCGGCGCTCAATTTCCTCCATATATTCCTTTGTATATTCAAAGGATGCCCCCTCTGGACCATTGACGATGAGGAAGAACGCGCCGCGATCTTCCTTCGGCGCATATTCCGATGGTAGAGCGTTGAACAGGAAAAAAGACAGACCAGCAAGCGCGGCAAAGCCGATGAGGACAAAGACTCTGAATTTCAGCATGACTCCTAAGGCGCGTCCATAGGCTGCGGCGAAACGATCAAAGATATCATCAACACGGGCATGAAATGTACTTTTCTCTGTTTTTTTCAAAAGTTTTGAAGCGATCATTGGGCATAGCGTGACGGCCACGAAGGTTGAGAAACATACGGCGGCGGCCATCGTAATTGCAAATTCAGAAAACAGTCGCCCCAAATCTCCCTCCAGAAACGTAATTGGGGCAAAGACGGCGACCAGAACCACGGTCGTTGCAATCACAGCAAAGCTGACCTGACGTGTGCCGAAATAGGCAGCAGAGAGAGGAGGTTCGCCTTTTTCAATCCGCCGGTAAATATTCTCCAGAACCACAATTGCATCATCAACCACCAAGCCAATAGCCAGCACGAGGGCAAGCAAGGTGAGCAGATTGATTGAAAATCCAAAAACATTAAGCACAATAAAAGTCGCTACCAAAGATACAGGCACGGTCACCGCCGGGACAAGCATCGCACGCCAGCTCCCCAAAAACAGCCAGATGACACTGACCACCAAAATCATGGCAATGAACAGGGTTTTATAAACTTCTGCAATCGCGCCGCGGATAAAGACGGATGTATCATAAGAATTGATAATCTCCATTCCAGGAGGCAAATTAGGCTGCAAACGCTCTGCCAGATCAATCGCCGCCTGCGCGACTTCGATCGTGTTGCCCTTGGATTGTTTAATAATCCCGATCCCGACCATCGGTACGCCATTGCCACGGAAGAAAGTGCGGCTTTCAATCGCCTCCTTTTCAATGCGCGCAACATCACCAAGGCGCACGAGATAATTCTCCGTTTTGTCGATCACCAGCTTTTGAAAATCTTCGGGCGTGCGATAGCCACGCTCAATACGCGCCGTGAACTGCACTTCTTCGGATTCAATGCTGCCGGCTGGAAGCTCAACATTTTCCGAACGCAGAGCGCTTTCAATATCCTGAACCGTCAGGCCGCGTGCCGCCATTTTGTTACGGTCTAGCCAGACGCGCATGGAGTATTCCAGCCCGCCGCCAATGCGCACCCGTGCCACGCCAGGCAAGACGGAGAAACGATCCTGCAGGTAGCGCTTCGCGTAATCGGTTAGCTCCAGAACATCCATATTATCACTCACCAGATTGAGCCAGAGAATGACATCGTCGCTGGAATCGGCCTTTTGAATGTCGGGTGGATCGGCCTCTTCGGGAAGATCATCGACGATACCTGAAACGCGGTCACGTACATCATTAGCGGCGGCCTCAATATCACGCCCGACATCAAATTCAATGTTGATTCTGGAACGCCCGTCAGAGGAGGTAGAGGAAATAAATTTAATCCCCTCAACGCCGGAAATACGGTCTTCAATCACCTCGGTGATACGGGTTTCGACCACGTTTGCTGCTGCGCCGGGATAGCTGGTATCAACAGAAACCACGGGCGGATCAATATCGGGGTATTCACGCAAGGATAACTTGGTAAAAGACACAATGCCGAACGCAATCAACAGCAACGACATGACCGAAGCAAAGACAGGCCGCGTGACGGAGAGGTCCGAAAGAATCATTCTGTAGAGTCCTCAGCATCTGGGTTTTGTTTTAAAAGCTCGCCCAGCGGCGTATCTTCCTTTTCCTCCGCGCGAATGATTACTTCTGCGCCATCACGCAGTTTGAGCGTGCCATGGACAACGATTTGATCGCCGTCACTCAAGCCGGAGAGCACCTCGATCATGCCAGGCTTGCGTGCGCCGAGTGCAATCTCAGTTTGTTTGACGATTTTTTTGTTCTCGTCCTGGAGGATCACATAGACAAAGTTTTTATCGGAACGCTTGATTAGCGCTTCTTCGGGAATAAGCAGTGCTCGGCGCGGATTTTTGAACAGGTTAATGCTCATTAACAAGCCCGGCTTCAGGAAGCCGTCAACATTAGGCACAATTGCACGCACTTTGACCGTCCGCGTGACAGGATCAATCTGTGTGTTCACGGTTCTGACAGTGCCCTTAAATTCTCGCTTGCCAAAGGCTTCGACCGTACCGACGATCGGCAGTCCCGGCTTAAGCGTGGCCAGATAGACCGATGGCACATCAAAATCCACCTTGATACGGCTCAAATCATCAATTGTTGTGATTCTGTCGCCCGGCTGGACCAGTGTTCCGACGCTGACCTCACGCAAGCCCAGAACGCCGTCAAACGGTGCGGCAATGGTGAGTTTTGCCAGACGGGCCTGCACAGCCTCCACGGCGGCCTGTGCATTTGTCAGAGCGGCTTGGCGCTCTTGCAGTGTTGCAGTGGACAAAGCGCTGCTTTGCTCCAGTCCTTTGGCGCGGTCATAGGCAGATTGAGCCTCTGAAAGTTGAGCTTGTGCCGCTTGTAATTCCGCAGTTTCTTCACGCTGGCCAAGGGTGAGAAGGATCTCGCCCTGTTTTACCTCCTGTCCGTCTTCAAAATTAATGGTGGAAATTTTTTCGGCGCGGTCTGCTGTGATGACGACAGTCTCATTGGATTTTGTAGTGCCCAATGCCTCAACCTGGTCTGAAAATTCATGTAAGCTTACGGAGGATACAATTACGGGGGTCGGTCCCGTCGGCCCCCTCTGTGCATGGGACATAACCGCATATCCAAAACTTAAAAAGGCTGTGCATAGCAGCAGGGTGAGCAGTCTGGTCATGGTCCGGGAGGTCTCCGCTTTTGTTATATTTACCAGCAATATAGACTATACGCGCGAAGGGGAAAGACCCTTCGAAATATTCTTTGAAAAAAGTTTTATGCGGGAAGCTGGAGTAGGAAAATGGTGGCTCTGGGGTGATTTGAACACCCGACCAAAGGATTATGATTCCTCTGCTCTACCACTGAGCTACAGAGCCATGTCTTTAAGACCCGTGTTTATCGCGCGCCTTGCCGGTTTTGTCAAGAATTTATACGACAGGGATTTCCTGTTTGTTATGGTCCGTGCCGCCTTGGTCCTGCTGTTTTGAGGATGTTGGAATTTCAAGCGGCTCTAGATCGGATTCCGGCAATTTGCCGTATTGCCTGTCCGATATAATGTCCAGCAAGACCACCAGATTGAAGGCTCTTCTGGCGTTTTTCTGTGCGGATTCTTTTTTCTCGCCGGACAGGCTTTCTGCGACGATTGTCCATAGGCCGTAAGACAGAAACGCATCTTCACGTTTATAGGCATCCTCAGCGGCCTTCGCAAAAGTTTTTATCGTGTCGCGGCGCCGGTTTTGCTCACTGGCGATTTTCAGAGATCGTTTTGCAGATTCCAGGGCTGCTTTTTCATCATCAATATCAAAAAGTTGAACATGGGGTTCCCAGGCATGCTTCAGATTAAGATTGAGCGAGCGGTCAAAGGCCTGCTTCGCTTCTTTGGTTTTTCCCAGCCGCTCCAGCGTTCGGCCCATGTAAAACAGGAACACCGCATGGTTCTTCCCAGCGGCCAGGTGTTCTTTCAATAATGCGTCAGCCGCCTTATTCCCGTCATCACTTTTCTGGCGGAGAAACTGATCAACTTTTTTAAGAACACCCTTGATTTCATCACGGTCGGCGGGTGCTTTCGCGGAGGCAGCCTGAATAGTGGCTTGAAAATTTTCGACTTCTTGCGCGGCAGTCTCATCCTGCACGGAAATATCGACTGTCGGATCTTCGCCTGGTGCCTGGGGCGCAACTTTATCCTGAGAGGTTTCGTCACCGGTTTTTTTTCTACGAATTCCCATTGTTTACTCATTCTTTCATTACTCAGATTACATGTGCACGTAATGATTATGACTTTATATAAAATATGTCAAGATGTTTTGTAATATGCTTTTCTGTGCATATTTTATGCGACTTCGAGTTTGCCTACGCGAGGTTCGGGTTTCAGGGTTGCATCGTAACGGGCCAAGGCCTGCCTAAACAATTCTCTATGCGTTGCACTTTCGGCCGCGCGTGAAGTATGCAGCTCTTTAATTTTATCTTCTGAGAGGAAGGCGCGTCTTGCAGTGCGCGAAAGTTTTTCGTCGGTGGGTAGATCCCCCTGACGGCGGATGGAGCCATAGCGATGCCGCGGCGTATCCGATCCAGATTTTTCGCGGATCAGATTTTCATCATAAGAAGCCAGCGAGCGGGTTCTGCCGTTTGGGTCGGCCGCCCGTTTTTGCGCCAGCTCCAGCCACTCCGCATCACTGCGAGGCCTGATAGCTTGCAGCGCGGGCGGGCCCTTGGGTTTTTCTCTTGTTTTGAAGAGCTGTCCCAATCCCGGAATGTGTTTCAATATTTTACTCAGCATGTCTCATCCTTTAATCAGGCCGTTATTCTTCCTGTGCTTTTAATCCATCCGCCGCCTAGGACGCGGTCCCCCACATAGCATACGGCGGCTTGTCCTGGTGAAATTCCGTATTGCGGTTCCTCCAGACGAATTTCCGCCGTGCCGTTTGCACCGGGCGCAATGCGCGCTGCAACAGGCTTCATAACCGAGCGGAATTTCAGATCAATCTCCAACCCGTCCGCCGGAACCTGGGGCAGTAGCCAGTTGCACTCTTCCACATGAATAACATTCCGGGCAAGCGATTCTTTTGGGCCGACAATAACCTGGTTTCGATCCGCATCGATGCGTATCACATAGAACGGATTGTTATTCTCGTCAATCCCCCCGCCAATGCCAATACCGCGCCGCTGGCCGATGGTGTAATGAATAATGCCCTTGTGCTGGCCCAGAACACGGCCATCTTCATGCACAATCTCGCCGGGGTTTTCGGCTTGCGTGCGCATTTGCTTAACAACCTTCGCGTAATCGCCATGCGGGACAAAGCAGATATCCTGGCTGTCCGGCTTATCGGCGGTGAGCAAGCCGAGGCGCGTGGCTTCTTCGCGCGTTTTGTCCTTGCTCCACCCGCCCAGCGGAAAGCGCAGGAAATCCAGCTGATCCTGCGTGGTAGCGAAGAGGAAATAGCTCTGATCCTTGCCATGGTCATGCGCGCGGTAAAGAGCGGCAACATCTGTTTTCGGGTCAATGCGCCGGTCGATGTAATGGCCGGTCGCCATGCAATCTGCGCCGAGTTCATGAGCAACTTTGAGAAGGTCACGGAACTTCACGCTCTGGTTACAACGTACGCACGGAATGGGGGTTTGCCCCGCCAGATAGCTATCGGCAAAATCATCCATCACGCTTTCGCGGAAATTGCTTTCGTAATTCAGCACGTAATGCGGGAAGCCGCGCGCTTCGGCTACGCGGCGTGCATCGTGAATATCCTGTCCCGCGCAGCAGGTCTTGGATTTCGAAACAGCCGCGCCGTAATCAAACAGCTGCAGCGTTACGCCCACCACATCATAGCCCTGCTCATGCAAAAGCGCCGCGGCGACGGAGCTATCCACCCCGCCTGACATGGCCACGACCACGCGCGTGTCTTTCGGATCTTTATTTATGCCTAAACTGTTCATAACGGCCCGGACTATAGGGTTTTAAGCGCCGGAATGCAAGGAAATCTACCAGCCCGTGTTGGTGCCGGGCAGGGCGACGATCAACCCGTCCAGCGCCCGGTTGATTTTGACCTGGCACCCCAGCCGTGATGTGTCCCGCACATCATAAGCGATATCGAGAATATCTTCCTCTTCGTCGGATTTTTCATTGTCCTGCGCCTCAACGCGCGCGACCCAATCCGGGTGGATATAAACATGACAGGTCGCGCACGAAATCGATCCGCCGCAGGCCCCCTCAATTTCTTCAATGCCTCTATCCACGGCGATCTGCATGATCGACCAGTTTTCCTCGGCATCAATTTCGCGCTGCGTTCCATCGGGGAACTGGAATGTAATTTTGGGCATGGTTAGTCCTTTCTTATCCGTGCGTAAATTTTTTTCCAGACCTCAAGAAACATATCAATATCTTTGGTGTTTGTGTTCCACCCCGTTGAAACCCGCAGAACGCTGCCTGCTTCTTCATCGCTTGCCCCCATGGCTGTGAGAACATGACTGGGTTGGACGCTACCGCTGGAACAGGCGGAGCCGTTGGACAAAGCGATTCCCTCCAGATCGAAATTCATCAGCAGGCTTTCGGAACGCATACCCAGAATCGCAAACATGGTGGTGTTGGGAATACGTCTTACCTTCTCGCCATAGATTTTAATATCCGGTGAGATTTTTTTCAGGCCGGTTTCAAGCTGTGTTTGGAATGCATGTGTGTCCGGCATACGGCTTGCCAACTCGGCGGCAGCTCCGAACCCTGCAATCCCCGCGATATTTTCCGTTCCGGCGCGGGCCTGCTTTTCCTGTCCGCCTCCGCTAAGAAGGCTGGGTGTGATCCCGCACAGGCCAAGAACAAGGGCGCCAACGCCCTGTGGTCCGCCGATTTTATGGGATGATAAGGTTAAAAAGTCACATCCCAGCTCCTCCATCGAAATCGGGATACGCCCGGCGGCCTGTACCGCATCGCAATGGAATAATGCGCCATAGCGATGCGCCAGTGCGGCGGCTTCGGCGACGGGTTGGATAATTCCGGTTTCGTTATTCACCAGCATCACGGAAACAAGAGAGGTTTTTTCGCCATCTTTCAGCATCTCCTCCAGCGCATCTAGATCGAGCAAGCCTTCCGGTGTAACGGGAATGCGTTCTGTTTTCGGAACGGATTCAAGAATGGATGAATGCTCAATCGCGCTGACCAGAATCCGCTCGCTCGAATAGGCAAAAGCGAAGTATTGCAGGACCGTATTATTTCCTTCAGTCGCGCCGGAATTGAATATTATCTGGGCGGGTGGTGCGTTCACTAGGGCGGCGATTTTCTCGCGTGCAGATTCCACAATCCCACGGGCCTGCCGCCCGTAATTATGCACCGAGGAGGCATTAAGCGGCAGGCCAAGAACGTCCTGCATCGCGCTTAAAGCGTTCAGCCGTAACGGCGCGGTGGCATTATAATCCAGATAAATCGCGTTAGTCATGATCGCCTTATAGCCTGCCTCGCCGTGGATTTCCAACTTTTTTGCACAGAGTTGCCGCATGCCTCCGCGTGTGAATACTCTCCCCAAAAGCAGTTAATTGAATTATGTATTTTACTTATTGGAAAATTACTTGTGATTTTCAAATAAAACGCATTTTTTTGATTTTTCGCCTGGATCTTTTTACTCAATTATCCACATTTAAATCAATGGTTTAGAATAAATTTGTAGACAACATCCGTTTTGTTTAATATAGAAAGTAACAAAATAAAAAGGTACCAGAGAAAAGATCGTGATGAAACCAAACCTTTTCTCAAAAAACGCCAAGATAAAACGAAACGCATGCAACTTGTGAAAAGGGGTATTTATGCCTGAAGTTATTTTCAATGGTCCGGCCGGCCGTCTCGAAGGCCGCTATTCCCACTCTAAAACGAAAAACGCACCGCTCGCGCTTGTGCTGCACCCGAACCCGGAACATGGCGGCACCATGAACAACAAAATCAATTACATGATGTTCCAGGCCTTTGTCGCCCGCGGGTTCTCAACTCTGCGCTTTAACTTTCGCGGTGTTGGCCGTTCCCAGGGTGTGTTCGATCGCGGTGAGGGAGAGCTGAGCGATGCCGCCTCCGCGCTGGACTGGATGCAGGATATTAATCCGAATGCTCCTTATGTCTGGGTTGGCGGGTTTTCATTCGGTGCCTGGATCGGGATGCAGCTTCTGATGCGCCGCCCGGAAATTCGTGGATTTGTCTCCGTTGCACCTCCGGCCAATACCGAAGATTTCAGCTTCCTGGCCCCATGCCCGACATCCGGCCTGGTTATTCACGGCAGCAAAGACGACGTGGTAACTGTTCCTGATGTGCAGGACTTCCTGGATAAGGTACAGCTGCAAAAAGGGATTGAGCTGGATCACCGCGTGATTGACGGCGCGAACCACTTCTTCCACGGCTATACCGATGTGTTGATGGAGCATATCCATGATCATTTGAATGCATCCGAAGCCGGGCAACAGGTTCCTGTCGCTCAAACTCTGTTGACCGAGGCGGCGGAGTAAGGCCGAGAATCTCAGGTTTAAACGGAAGAATCTGGCCATCCGCCAGCGCCTCACAGTAGGCTAGGAAGTTATCGACTTGGGTCATAGACGTAAACTACAGAACCGTTTTAGTTATGTCAAAATTTTAGGGCGTAAAAAAACCCGCATCATATACACGTACACGAGGCGGGTTTTTGTTGGTATGGCGATAAAAGGCTAAGCGGCCTTTGCAAGCCCTTCAATGGCCTCGCGCACGGCCTCAACATGGCCTGGGACTTTTACTTTGCGCCAGATTTCTGCGATTTTTCCATTCTCATCAATCAGGAAAGTTGAGCGGTCTATGCCCATAAATTTCTTGCCATACATGGATTTTTCGCCCCAGACGCCATAGCGTTCGCATACATCGCTGTTCTCATCGCTGGCCAGCGGGAAGTTCAGATCGTATTTGGCTTTGAATTTATCATGTTTCGCGACGCTGTCTTTTGAGATTCCGATGATTTGAGCGCCCAGGCTTTCAAAATCTTTTTTATGATCGCGGAAAGAACAGGACTCGGTGGTGCATCCTGGCGTATCGTCTTTGGGGTAGAAGTAAATCACAACCTTTTGCCCTTTAAGGTCCGAGAGTTTAATCTCGCCGCCGCCATCGGTGGGCAGTGTGAAATTGGGGGCGGTATCGCCTGTTTTAAGATCTGTCATTGAATATTCTCCTTAATAAAGCTTTGATCAAAAGATGGTACGCGGAAGAAAAAAGTCAATAACAACTGGCCAAAAAAACGCCAATCATGTAGAAAACAGGATTGAAAAAACAAATAGATAAATGTCGTGAACAGTTCATTTAAACAATTATGCTGGCGCAGCGCCCTTCTGCTGTTGGGCGGCCTGTCCATCCTGGCGGTGTTAGGGTTTATCGCGCTTGGTGTCTTGCTCGTGCGCGTGGCGGCGGCGCCGATGGATGTCAGTTTTGCCAAGCCTTATGTGCAGCAGGTCCTGCGTAGTCCTGAAACCGGTACCTATGCAACGATGGACAAATTGGTTTTGCACTGGCCAGAGCTTAAAGGACCGCTTTTGCTCGGTATTACCCAAGGAAAAGTGATCAATGCCGAGGGAAATCCGATTGTCTCAATCGATGAAGTCGCCCTCAGCCTTTCAAAATCAAAACTCCTGATCGGGCAGGTTTCTCCGATTGCGCTTATTCTCAAGCGTCCGGACTTGCAGGTGGTGCGCAAAAAAGACGGCTCCATTGATGTCGGTTTTGGAGATGTAGGGCATATGCAGCTCCCGCAAAACGAAGGGACGGTTGAGGCGCAAACAAGTTTGGCGACCACTATCCTTGAATATATTGCGCGGCCGGGCATGAAGGCGGAGGAAGGCTCCCCGCTTTCTACGCTTAGGTCGTTCCAGATTGAGCAGGCTCATGTTGTTTTTGACGATATTGCCAGCGAGAGCAGTTTTATTTTTCCCCGCGTTGATGCTGCTTTTCGCAGTGCGGAGGAGGGGCTTAGTGTAAGTCTTGCCCTGGAAATGCCTGCTCCCGAGGACGCTGCGGCGGCGCGTCTTGAGGCCGAAACAGTCCTGCCTTGGGAGGCCGAAAAAATTGCTTTGAATATTCAGATTGAGAATTTTGCATTGAAAGCTTTGGCTAAAAAAATGCCGTCACTGGAGGCGCTTCAGAAACAGGACATTGTTCTGAATGGAACGGCTAAACTGGATTTGGACCGGAATTTTAATATTCTGCAGGCGCAGTTCGATGTGGCCTCCGATAGCGGTGTTCTGCGTATTGCGGATTTATCCGGAGAGGATTTCCTGTACCAGGATTTTATTTTTCAGTCGAACTATGATGCCGCGCGCAAGCTTCTATCAGTGGGCAAACTCCAGATAACCGGAAAAGGCGTAACAGTTCAAAGCGCAAGCGATTTTGTCGTGAATGACCATGAACTTGTTGGCCGTACCAAGGTGCAGATTGATAAAATCACCCATGACAAGGTGGTGGAGCTCTGGCCCGCCACCCTTCATGGCGACAAGAGCGAAGAGTGGATTATCGACAAGCCGAAGGGCGGCACTTTGCGCGATGTGTTCGCCAATATCGATTTGCGGGTCGATTTGGGGCGTCAAGAGGTGACGGCATCTCTGGATGATATCAACGCCGGATTTTCCTTTGAAAATATCGGTATGGATTACCGCCCGCCTCTCACGCCTGTGACTGAGGCCAGCGGAGAAGGGCGTTTTAATTACCGGCGTGAGCAGCTCAGTATCACTGTGCATGCTGCCAAAATAGGCGAGTTGGAGGTGAGTGAAGCGGAACTCGAATTCATCAATATTATTGAGAAAGGCAAAGGTGTTGCCGATATTAATACCAAAGTGACCGGTCCGCTAGATGCTGGCGTTCGTTATTTGGAGTTGGAACCCATCCATTTGGATCATGATTTTGATGTTGCAGCGATGAAGGGCCAGCTCGACCTCATGGTTAATCTGAACTTTCCCACTCACGAGGATATTAAAAAGGAAGAGGTTAAAATCAAAGTCTCCGGCCAGGCCCAAGATATTACACTTCCCAATGCCTTGCGCGGACTGCCTTTGACCGGTGGGCCGTATCAGATTGATGTGCAAGGCAATACGGTCCGTTTGAAAGGCGCCGGTCAGCTCGACGGGCGCGATATCGATCTGGATTATATGGCTTTCCTGAATAGTGAGAAGGAAAAATTCAAGAATAAAGCCACCGCCACCCTGATGGCGGATGAGGCGCTGCGTACGAAGCTGGAGATTAACCTAAGCGATTTTCTTGAAGGCCCTGCGCCGGTGAAGGTGGTCCAGACTGAATATCAAAGCGGCCGCGCGGTAGCTGATATCACTGCCGATCTGCGCAAGGCGCATTTGTTTATTGAGCCGTTTGGTTATGATAAGCCCATCGGCACACCGGGTCAGGCGACATTGCGGGTCCATCTGAACAATTCCGTCCTGCAGGAAATTGAAAACCTCAATGTTACCGGCCCGGATCTCAAGATCGAAAATGCACGTTTTGTGTTCCGCGAGAGGGGCGAGGAGACGGAGATTAGTCAGGGACAAATCCCCTCGCTGGTGATCGGGCAGACCGTCGGCCGTCTGGAATTGGAGGTTGATGCGGCGGGTCGTCAAAAAGTCCTTCTGGACGGTTCGTTCCTGGATTTGCGCCCCTTCCTGGAAAGTGATGATAATCCGGATGATGACTATGACTCTCCGCCTCTTTTAATATCGGTGGCGGCGGATCGTATCCGCACCTCCGATGACGGCGTGATCCGCTTTGGCAAAATTTATGCCGATATCGATGCGCAAGGAAAGTTCAACCAACTGGAGCTGGATGCTGTGGCCGGTTCCGGGGATGTCTATTTGCGTTATAAGCCTGATGCGGCCGGAATGCGCACTTTCCGTTTTGAAGCCGATGACGCCGGGGAAACACTGCGCGCTTTTGGGGTATACGATAAAATCCAGGGCGGCAAGATGGTCATCTATGGAGAGCCGATCCGCGGTGTGTCTGATCGTAACCTTATCGGTGTGGCGGAGATTACGGATTTCAAAGTGGTCAATGCGCCAACTCTGGCCCGCCTGCTCAGCGCGCTGTCTCTGGGTGGCGTATTGGATTTGCTGAACAATGATGGCCTGGGCTTTAGCAAGTTGGAAGCCAAATTCGACTGGTTGTTCCGCAAGCAAGGCAGCATGCTGGTGCTTCAGGATGGCCGAACATCAGGAAATTCCGTCGGATTCACCTTTGACGGCAAATTCGACAATGCCGCCTCGCATATTGATGTGAACGGCACGATTGTCCCGCTCTCCGGGATTAACAAGGTGCTGGGCAGCATCCCTCTGCTGGGCGAAATCCTGACGGGAGGGAGCGGCGTGATTGCCGCGACCTATAGCGTCAAAGGCCCGGCGAAAGACCCGAAGGTGAGCGTCAATCCGCTTTCTGTCCTCACGCCAGGTATTCTGCGCCGCATTTTGTTTGAGCAGAACTAGCTTTTTTGTGTCTATAACCCGCTGATTTAAAATCACTATTCAGCTTCGTCAGTTCGTTTGTCATTTTTTGCGGGGGTGGGGTGGTCTCCTTTCTTTGCTTGACGTCATTGTGAGCGCAGCGAAACAATCTAAGAATCATTGAGCTCAATAGCCCTCAGATTAACACGTCAGACCTTCGGTCTTCCTCGCAAGGACGATCATATATATTATAGGACAAAATTCCTAAACTTGAAAGAGTTTAAAGATATTTTATCGATCATTTGACAGATCCAATATTCCATTATAGTTTCCAGAACTTTAAAAGTTTTCAAATTAAGGAATAATCATGAGTGCATCAAATAAATTAACCGCCACTTTGGAATTGGTCGATAGTGTACATCGTCATTTTCAGAATGTTAGTAGAGAAGTGGCTGAAACTCCTCACTGGATTGGAGAGTTTGGTTCAAGCAGTACGACATCGATTGAGCAAGATGGTTTGTCTGTTGCCAGTGTTCAAGTTGCGACATATAACGGCCTCGCAAATGTAAAGGCTATGGTTGCTGAAGTTGAGGGTAAGCATGTACCAAATCTCAGAACTTCTATTGCAAAAGCTACTGAGGGCGTTAGTTTGCAAGATGTTTCAGAGATGAACCGTGTTCTATGCTTAATTCAGTCATGTAAAAACAGAATGGTTGCGGCTATTAAGTCACGCTATGATGTTGGCCATCCTTACTTAAAGGACTCAGGTGAAATTCCAGAGTCCGTTAAAGGGGCTATCGATGATTTGGAAACATCTTTAGATCAACTCAATAAGGAACTCGTTTTAAAACTTTAAAGGTTAGCCCGTTATTTTCACCAGCGCGTGTTTTTTCTTCCCGGCGGAGAGTTTGATGTAGCCTTCGGCGGTGAGGTCTTTGGTTGAGGCTATGGCCTCCTCAGTTTGTATTTTCTCATCATTCATGCGTGCGCCGCCGCCCTTGATCAGGCGTTTGGCTTCGCCTTTGGATTCGGTCAGGCCGGTTTCGACGAACAGGTCAAGGAGGGGGATTCCATTTTCTAAGCGAGACGTATCGATTTGAATTGAGGGGAGGTCGTCGCCGACGCCGCCCTGCTCGAATGTTTTTTGCGCGGTGGTCTGGGCGTCCTGCGCCGCTGCTTCGCCATGGCAAAGTTTGGTGGCTTCAAAGGCCAGCACTTTTTTCGCTTCGTTGATTTCGGCGCCTTCGAGGGATTCGAGCTTTTTGATTTCATCCATCGGCAGGAGGGTGAAGATTTTGAGCAGGCTGGCCACGTCAGCATCTTCGACGTTGCGCCAATATTGGTAGTAATCATAGGGGCTGGTCATATCGGCATTGAGCCAGACGGCGCCGCCCTCGGTCTTGCCCATTTTCGCGCCCGAGGCGGTGGTGAGCAGGGGGGCGGTCAGAGCATAAAGCTGTGCCTGTTTCATCTTGCGGCCCAGCTCTACGCCATTGATCATGTTGCCCCATTGGTCGGAACCACCCATTTGGATGGTGCAGCCATAGTGCTCGAACAGCTCCACAAAGTCATAACCCTGCAGGATCATATAGTTGAATTCGATGAAGGTCATGGGCAGCTCGCGCTCCAGCCGTGATTTAACGCTATCGAAGGTGAGCATGCGGTTGACGGTAAAATGGGTGCCGACATCGCGCAGAAATTCAATGTAGTCCAGCTTTGAGAGCCAGTCATAGTTATTGACCATGATGGCGCCGGTGGGGCTGTCGTCATAGCGAACGAATTTGGAGAAGACGGTTTTGATGCTCTCGATATTCGCATTGATCTCATCAGGGCCGAGAAGCGGGCGGGTTTTATCCTTGAGCGTCGGATCGGGGATGAGCGCGGTGCCGCCGCCCATCAGGCTGATCGGCTTGTGCCCGCATTGCTGGAACCAATGCAGGATCATAATGGTGTAAAGGTGCCCGACATGCAGGCTGGGCCCCGTAGGGTCATAGCCGATATAGGCGGTTTGGGGCGCGGTGGTGAGCTGTGCATCGAGTGCGTCGAAATCAGAGCACTGGTGGATGAAGCCGCGCTCGTTTAATATATTCAGGAAATCTGATTTGTACTTTGTCATAGGGATTTTATACGCATGGGTGAGAAGAAAGTCTATAGGGCCATTGGCTTGATGTCCGGCACGTCGTGCGACGGGGTGGATGCGGCGCTGATCGAGACGGATGGGTTTGATTTTGTCCGGCCGCTGGGGTTTGTTTTTCTGCCCTATGAGGCGGCGGAGCGTGAGCGCATTCGCGCGGCCTTTGGCAAGCAGGACCGCGATAATCCGGCTGTGCGCGCGGCGGAGGATATTATAACTAAAAAACATATTGCTGCTGCTCATTTAATTTTACATAATGCAAAAGAGGGTGGCGGAAAGAAGCAAAGTGGTCATGGTGACGAAGATGCTGAAGCCCTTGTGCCCGTTGACGTGATCGGCTTTCACGGCCAGACGACCTATCACGCGCCGGATGAGGGGGTGACGGTGCAGATTGGTGATGCGGCGTTGATGGCCGCCGAGACCGGGATTGATGTGGTGGATGATTTTCGGATTAAAGATGTGAAGGCGGGCGGGGAAGGCGCGCCTTTGCTGCCGCTTTATCACCGGGCGCTGGTGCGCCGCAGTGGATCGGCGCTGCCGGTGGCGATTTTGAATATTGGCGGGGTGGGGAATGTGACGTGGATTGGTTCCGGGCCGGAGGACATTCTGGCCTTCGATACCGGGCCGGGCAATGCGCTGATGGATGATTGGGTGCAAAAGCGGCTGGGTAAGGCCTATGATGAGAATGGCGCGCTGGCCGCCAGCGGGCAGGTGATTGAGGCGATGGTCGAGCGCTGGATGAGCCATGCGTATTTCGCGCAGGTTCCGCCGAAATCGCTGGATCGGGATGAATGGGATATTGCCGATTTCGGGCAATTGCCGCAGGGGATGGATGCGGTGAGCGATGCAGATGGGGCGGCGAGCCTCATGGCGTTTACCGGGCGCAGCATTGTGGAGGCGGTGAAGTTTATGCCGGAAGCGCCGAAGGCCTGGTATGTATGCGGCGGCGGGCGGCATAATAAAGCGCTGATGGGTCAATTGGGCGAGGCGTTAGAGGGCGACGTGCATGATGTCTCCGCACTCGGCTGGAACGGTGATGCGACGGAGGCCGAAGGGTTTGCGTATCTGGCGGTGCGCTCATTGCTGGGCGAGCCGCTGAGTCTGCCGAGCACCACGGGTGTGCCGGAAGCTGTGACGGGTGGGCGGTTGACGAAAGCCGGCGGCCGCGCCTGACCTTGCTTATAAGTTTGACATAAGCTTAATTCTATCGTATTTTTGATTCCGGGATATTTAAGGAACGGGGCAGATGAGTTTTTTGGTTGGCGATAGCGGTGTTGAAGAGATTTTGGTGAAAGATCCGGAATCCAACGCGCCTGAGATTACTGTTTGCTTTACAAACGGTGTAAGGCAGCCTTATACCCATGAAGCACTGATAAGCCGGGCGCAGCGTTTCAAAGGCGGGGATGATGCAAAAATCACCATGGCGGCGCTGCTGTTTATTTTGTGGAAGAATCAGACGCAATATGCCGAGGTTTGCAAGGCGATTAACACCGACAGGCACGCGCAAAATGTTTGTGCGACCGGCAGTGAAGGCATGGTCAATCAAATCCGGGATGAAAGGATGAGTAAGGCGTTTGCGAGGGTATCTCAGAATGACACCGGGGCCTTTGTTCTTAATCACAACAACGCCGTGGAGGATGAAATTATCCCCCTTGGGCGTATCCCGGTTATAGCGGCGTAAAATGTTCTCTTGATTTTCATCGGTAAAAATGGCTATCTAATCCCTAGAAATGGCAGAGATTCTTACCCCCACAACACAAGGTTTCGTGCGCGCGATTGACGTCCTGAAAAAGGGCGGGCTGGTCGCTATGCCGACTGAGACGGTATATGGCCTGGCCGCCAACGCGCTGGACGCAGAGGCCGTGGCGCGCGTATATGCCGCGAAGGGACGCCCTGATTTTAATCCGTTGATTGTGCATTTCCCCTCCATGGATGCGATTGAACAATGTGTGGAGATGAACGAATGGGCACGGATTTTGGGGCATCATTTCTGGCCCGGACCGCTAACCATGATTTTACCGCGCCGCGCGGATTGCCCGGTTTCCGAGCTGGCGAGCGCCGGTTTACCGACTTTGGGTGTGCGCATTCCTTCCCATTCCGTTTCGCACAAACTCCTGAAGATGTTGGATTTCCCATTGGTGGCGCCGAGCGCCAACAAATCCGGCGGCGTCAGCCCAACCACGCCGGAACATGTGCAGGCGGGTCTGGGCGATAAGATTGATATTATCCTGGCCGGCGGGGCGTGCGAGGTCGGGATTGAATCCACCGTGGTGGATTTGAGCGGGCCAAAACCTGTTCTTTTGCGCCCCGGTATGGTGTTGGCCAGTGATATTGCTGATGTGCTGGAAACCGATGTTGAGAGCAACTTTTCATCCAGGGAGAAACCAATATCCCCGGGTCAGACAGATAAACACTACGCGCCGAAATCGCCGTTGCGTCTCAACGCAGTGGATGTAAAGCCGGGTGAAGCGCTGCTTGCCTTCGGTTCAATCAAGTTCATGGGCGTGGAAGGCGGTGGGGCGGCCAAAGATCTGCCCGCACAGCATCTGCGCAATTTGAGCGATGAAGGTGATTTGTATGAGGCCGCAGCGAACCTGTTTGCCATGATGCAGGAATTGGATAAAATAAACCCGAAAGCGATTGCGGTAATGAGCATTCCCGATGAGGGTCTTGGTGTGGCGCTGAATGATCGTCTCCGCCGCGCGGCAGGATCATAGGAAAGAATAATGAAAAAAATACTTGTCACCGGCACGGCTGGATTTATTGGGTTTCACTACGCGAAAGCTTTATGCGCGGCCGGGCATCAGGTGCTGGGCGTTGATAACGTTAATGATTATTACGATGTGGCGCTGAAGGAGGCACGGCTGAAGCAGTTGGAGCCGCTGGAGAATTTTGAGTTCGAGCGTATTGCGCTGGAAGACCGCACGAATATCGAGCATATTTTCAAAAGCTGGAAACCGCAGGTGGTGGTTAATCTGGCGGCGCAGGCGGGCGTTCGCTATTCCATTGAAAATCCGCATGCCTATATTGACAGTAATATTGTGGGCTTTACCAATATCCTGGAAGGGGCGCGACATAATAATGCTGAGCATTTGATTTACGCCTCCAGCTCTTCTGTATATGGCGCGAATACCACCGTGCCGTTTTCCACGCATCATAATGTTGATCACCCGATCAGCCTCTATGCCGCCACGAAAAAAGCCAATGAGCTGATGGCGCATACCTATGCGCATCTGTATCGTTTGCCGACGACGGGCCTGCGCTTCTTCACCGTCTATGGCCCGTGGGGCCGCCCGGATATGGCGATGTATAAATTTACCAAGGCGATTTTTGAGGGCAAGCCGATTGATGTTTATAATCACGGCGATATGATGCGCGACTTTACATACGTGGATGATATTGTGGAATCGATGGTGCGTCTGGTGGGTCGCGTGCCGCAGCCTTCCAGCGAATGGTCTGGGGCAAGTCCAGATCCAAGCTTTAGCAACGCGCCGTATCGTCTTTATAATATCGGGAATAATAATCCTGAAAAACTGATGGATATGATTGCCTATCTGGAAGAAGCGGTGGGGCGCGAGGCGCAGAAAAACATGATGGAGATGCAGCCCGGCGATGTCCCCGCGACCTATGCGGATACCGATGATCTGGCCCACGATATCGGGTTCAAACCCGCCACGCCGCTCAAAGAGGGAATTGAGAAGTTTGTGCAGTGGTACCGGGAGTATTATAAGCTAGCCGAGGCGGCTTAGTGGACGGGCGCGGCATGTCTCAAACCCTTCCCAAAACCGGCTATAACGAAAACCGCCTGAAATACATCCTGAGCTGGGTGACCTGGCCGGGGCTGTTTGTATTTTGTATGGCGCTGACGGCTTACGGGTTTTCCATCGACCGACCGGTGCTGTATTTCAATTTTTCCTATCTGTTTTTGATTGTGGCGATGTTCGTGTTAGAGCGCTGGATGCCGCATGAGCGCGAATGGAAACGCCCGGACGGGCAGATTTTTGCCGATATCATGCATACGGTTTCATCCAAGGGCACGGTACAATTATTGCTGCTTTATGCAGGCGTGATTGGCCTGGCCGATCTGATCCAGCCGATGGAGACGCAAGGGGCAAGCCCCTTTGGCGTGCAGTTATGGCCGCTGGATTGGCCGATCTGGGCGCAGGCGGCGCTGGGCGTGGTGGCGGCAGAATTCGGTCTGTATTGGGCGCATCGTTTGGCGCATGAGCATAAGCCTCTGTGGCGGTTTCACGCCATTCATCATAGTGTGAAAAAACTATGGTTTGTGAATACGGGGCGGTTTCATTTCTTTGACTCGCTGTTCAAAATTGTGCTGGCGATGGCGGTGCTCGTGGCGCTCGGCGCGCCGATGGAGGTGATTAAGTGGCTGAGCGCCGTGACGGCGTTCATCGGCATGATGACACATTGTAATATCGAGATGCGTTTTGGGCCGCTGAATTATATTTTCAACACGCCGGAGCTGCATCGCTGGCACCATTCTCAGGATCTGCGGGAGGGGGATAAGAATTACGGCGAGAATGTCGTGATCTGGGATATTCTGTTCGGGACGTATTTCAATGAAAATCGCCGCCCGCCGGTTGATATTGGCATTCCGGAATATATGCCGCCGAAATTCACGCATCAAGTGATCTGGCCGTTTTTAAGTGAGGCGCGCAAAAAACAAATCGATGCTAATCATTTTACCTATGTACCCATGCCGAAGGAGAAGGAATATCATCCGTTGGTGAGATTTTGGCGCAATCGCTTTCCCAAAAAGACAGCACAATCATAAATCTTTGCCATCTCGGCAATTTCCCGCTATAAGGATCATGCAATCGCATGGAATACGAGCGCGTGGGCGAGATATGAGCAAAACAGCATTCATCACCGGAATTACGGGACAGGACGGAGCGTATCTGTCTGAATTTTTGCTGGGTAAGGGCTATGAGGTGCATGGGTTTGTGCGCTGGGATACGGCGCCTATCGATCCGCATCTTCAGGACATGGGTATAACCCTCCATGATGGTGATATGATTGATGCGCTGAATATCACGGGCGTGATTAAGGCCGTGCGACCGGATGAGATTTATAATCTGGCGGCGCTGAGTCATGTGAAGATCAGCTTTGATACGCCGGGCTCAACCTTTGATATCAATGCCAAAGGTACGCTGAATATTCTCGATGCCGTGCGGGTTTTGGGTTTGGAGAAGAGCGTGCGGGTTTATCAGGCCTCATCTTCCGAGATGTTCGGCAACGCGCCCGCTCCGCAAAGTGAACTCACCCCGATGGAGCCGTGCAGCCCCTATGGCGTGGCGAAACTGGCGGCCTATCATCTGGCGCGGGTGTATCGGGAGGCGTATGGGCTGCATGTCTCAAACGGAATTTTGTTCAATCATGAAAGCCCGCTGCGCGGGGAAGATTTCGTGACGCGCAAAATCACACGCGCCGTTGTCGCCATTGAGGCCGGGCAGCAGGAGATTTTAACGCTGGGGAATTTGGACTCGCTGCGGGATTGGGGCCATGCGCGGGATTACGTGGAGGGGATGTGGCTGATGCTCCAGCAAGACGCGCCCGATGATTATGTGCTGGCGACTGGTCAGGCCCATAGCGTGCGGGACTTTGCCGAATCCGCCTTTGCGCATATTGGTATGCCCATTCGCTGGGACGGTGCGGGCGAGGCGGAAATAGCCGTTGAGATAAAAACCGGAAAAACCCGCATAGCCATTGATCCGGCGCTGTATCGACCGAAAGAGGTTGATTATCTTCTGGGTGATGCGGAAAAGGCACGCGAGATGCTGGGCTGGCAGCCGCGTATAGATTTTGAAGAGTTAGTGGCGGAGATGGTCAATGCCGACCGGGCGCTTCTATGGGATGGGGATGCATATGAAGAGCGATTGGCGAAGCGAACCGCTTGATCTGACAGGAAGAACAATTTTGGTTGCCGGTGATCGCGGGATGGTTGGCTCGGCTTTGATGCGCAGACTCGAGTCAGAAAACTGTACCCTGGTTGGAGCAGATAGAAGCGATGTTAATTTTACGCGTCAGGCTGAGACTGAAAATTATATCACTCAGATTAAGCCCTATATGGTCATTCTTGCCGCCGCCAAAGTGGGCGGGATTTTAGCAAATGCGGACGCGCCCGCAGATTTCCTAACTGAAAATATTCAAATTCAAACCAATGTCATGGAGGCCGCGCGGCTTGCGGGCGCTCAAAAATTCCTCTTTCTGGGGTCCTCTTGTATCTACCCCAAAGAAACACCACAGCCGATGAAGGAAGAATATCTTCTCTCAAGCGCGCTTGAACCCACCAATGAAGCCTATGCACTGGCCAAAATTGCCGGGGTCAAAGCGTGCCAGTATTACCGCCAGCAATATGGGCTGGATTATATTGCGGCAATGCCGTGTAACCTCTATGGCCATGGAGATAATTTTGATCCGCAGACCAGCCATGTGATCCCCGCTCTGATCCGTCGTATCCACGAAGCTAAAGTAAGTGGTGTTACGATGGTTCCTGTTTGGGGTACAGGAAAACCCCGCCGTGAATTCCTGTATGTCGATGATTTAGCAAATGGTTTGGTGTTTTTGCTTAAGAATTATCAGGGAGAGCAGCATATTAATGTCGGTGCTGGACAAGATATTAGTATTGCGGAACTGGCCAGAACAATCGCAGATGTTGTTGGGTATGAAGGCGATCTTTATGCAGATGAAACTAAGCCGGATGGCACTATGCTTAAATTGATGGATTCATCGCGCATGAAGATTGCGGGTTGGAGCCCGTCGATTTCTCTGAAGGATGGTCTGGAAAAAACCTATGCATGGTTCGTGGAGCATCAGGAAAGTTTGAGACATGCCGCCTAACATCACGCCTATTATCTTGGCAGGCGGGAAGGGGATGCGCTTGCGCCCCCTGACGCAGAAAACACCCAAACCATTTTTAAAACCATTCGGATCGTATTCATTATTTCAGATGACAGCTATGCGCGTTCAAAAATGCGCTGCGCCGATCGTTGTCTGTGCAGAAAAATATTCCATGCATGTCATAGATGAACTTTCGCAAATTGGAATGACGCCGCAGAGTGTGATTGCCGAACCCGGCGCCCAGGGCACGGCCGCCGCTATTACAGCTGCTGCGCTTCATGTGCCAAATGGCAATGCGATGCTGGTGATGCCGAGCGATCATTATATTGAGGATAATAATTCTTTTGCGCAGAGCCTGAATAATGCCATCCACGCCCATAAGAATGACCAGATTACATTTCTACCTGCACGACCGCATGGGCCGGAGTCTCGCTATGGTTATATTGAGTGTGATCGGGAGGGCCGCGTGCAGCGATTCATTGAAAAGCCGCCGCGCGCAGTGGCCAAAGCGCTTATATCCAGTGGGACTGTCTTTTGGAATACGGGAATATTTCTCTGCGATCCCGCATTTTTGATTGCGGCCGTAAAAGACAATGCGCCTGAAATTTATCAGGCTATCAATGATGCTCATACAAAGACCTGTAGCAATGATCAGGTTTTCCATCCTAACGCCGAAGATTTTTTCAAGTCTCCGACAACGGCAATTGATTACGCGGTCATGGAAGAGCTTGCGCCCGGTCAGCATCGGGTTAGCCCTTTGGATACGCACTGGGTTGATGTAGGATGTTGGCAGGATTTTTTACGCACGAAGATGAAATACGGGATTAAACGTTTCCATGTCTCAAACGCCACCAGACAAAGCCGAAATCAATTGGCAAGAAAAACGGGTTCATAAAGATTTTGATGCCTATTTCAATGCGCAGTTTAATGCACATGCCGCGCCGCTTCTGCCCGGTGAGTGCCAGATTTCCAAGGTGGGTAATACGACTAAAGAGCAAATGTTTGTTGCGCATTTGGGGCGCGGGATCGTTGTTTTTATTTATGACAGCGCTTTGCATTGCGGGGCGGCGTCCTATCTTTTGATGCCGCGTGCGGCGCTGGAGATTTTTCCAAAAACGGATGAGGCGTTGCGCCCGCAGATCGTTCAGGCGCTCAGGCCGCTGGATGAAGCTCTGGGTGGGCTTTATGCGCTGGGCGGGCGGGATGAGAATTTCACAATCCGCTTGTTTGGCGGCGGTATGCTGGAAGATGAGAACAATGGCGGTACTCAGGATGCGGGGACAAAGAATTATGTTTTTGTGCGGGAATATCTGAGCCGCAAGGGATTGGCCGTTCATGCCGAGGATATTGGCGGAAGGCTGATCCAGCGCCTGCACATCTTTCCGGCGGGCGGTAAGGTGGTGCGGATGATGTTGCGCCGGGATTCAGATTTCGAGATGCTGCAGGGGATTGAAAGTGCCTATCACCAGAAATTTTAGAAAAACACAACCTTGAGGATTGACCTGGGATAAAATTGTGGATAACTTTAAATAATACAGCCTTCTCAGGCGGTTAAAGTCAAAATATTCTCTTGGAAACCTGATGCGCCGTTTGTTTTTTGAATCCCCCAAAGACCCGGAATCTGTAGAGCGCAGGAGCCTGATGCGCAACTGGGAGGATGATATTGTCTCGGTGTCCGTTGAAACCTGTCACAGCCGGGAAGATGTTTCGGGGTTCCGCGCGGTGTTTCACCTGGCGCCGCAGCGCGCGATTGAAGAGGGGCAGCAGATCTTTATCATTGGCGGATCATATTTGGCGCAGCGTCTGGAAAGTTTGTCCCGCGCAGGTTACGATGCGCCGATGACGAAGAAGGCGCTCAAGCTGCTCGAGGCCAAGCGCTTTGCGGCGATGCATGTTGAAAAAGCTCTGGAAACAGTTTGATTTTTTAAAGATTCCCCTTTTTTTCAGCCCCGTAAAGCGGGCATAATGAACGCCTAATTCTTATTTGTTTTCAAAAAGATGGGTTTTCATGTCTTCCCGCTTCCTGCTTTCACAATCCACACGCCATATGCTGATGATCGAGCCGGCTGTGTTTTTCGCCAACCCGGAGACGATGGAAACCAATGTTTATCAGGTGGAAGAAGACGGGCCGGGCAAGGAGGCTTTGTTTCAAGCTGCGCTGAAGGAGTTTAGAGATTTTCGTGATATGTTGGTTGAAAACGGTGTCTATGTCACGACCACGTGCGGGTATCAGGAATGCCCGGATATGGTTTTTCCCAACTGGGCCTCAACGCACAGGGATGAAAACGGCGAGGGTACACTGGTTCTTTATCCCATGTTAAATGAAAACCGCCAGGCCGAACGCGCGCCGGGTATGATTGAGCTGTGTAAGAGGTCTTATGCGAATGTTGTGGATCTCACAGCACATGAAAAAGAGGGGCGGGTGCTGGAGGCGCAGGGCAGTCTGGTTCTCGACCGCGTCAATAAAATTGCTTACGCGGCGCTTTCGGCCCGCACGGATAAGGCGCTAGTGGAAAAATGGGGAGAGCTGATGGGCTATCAAACCGTCATCTTCAATACCAAGAGCCATACAGGTCAGCCCGTCTATCATACGGATCTGATCATTCATATCGGCACAAGCTATGCGGGAGTCTGCGCCCCGGCGATTGTGGAAGAGGACCGCGCGCGCGTGGTGGACAGCCTGCGCACCACGCGTGAGGTCGTTGAGTTTTCGATGGACCAGCTGCAGAGTTTTTGCGGCAATGCGCTGGAAGTGCTGGGAGAAGGCAATGCGCCTATGCTGGTCTTGTCCAGCGCGGCCTATGCGGCGCTGAGCGGTGACCAGCGCGCCATGATGGAAAAACATTTCACCAGGCTGCTGCATAGCCCTTTGCCGACATTGGAAAAATATGGCGGCGGCTCGGCGCGGTGTACGCTCATGGAGATGTTCTAGGTTTTCCGCATTGTTAGGAAAACAAGATCGCGGCCATATTCAATTTGTCCGGACATCTGGATTTTGTCGCCTTTACGGGCGAGCTTGAGCGTGGTTTCGTAAATGACGGGGCCGCGCGTGGGGCTGCCATCCGGGGCGCTTAGCAGAAAGTCCACATCCGCATCAGAGGCATCGGCCACTGATGTCATCCTCACCTTATCCTCGGCAATCACTTCAAATGTGCTGGTCCATTTGCAATTGGCATCGTCCAGGCGCTCGGTCCTGCCGCCGCGAATTTCAGTCCTGCCGTCACTGCGCTTTTGGATATCGCCCTTGTGGCTGTTGGTGGATGTGACCAGATATGTGCCGTCGAGTTCGTGAGTCGTCATACAGATATACTCGCCTAAGCCGCCTTCTCAATCAATCCCTCACGGCGGAGAAGCGCTTCGGGGTCTGCATCACGGCCGCGAAAACGCTTATAAAGCACTTTGGGATGCTCGCTGCCGCCCTTGGATAAAATGGCGCTGCGATAGCGCGAAGCCGTATCGGAGTCATACAGACCTTTTTCCAAAAACAACTCAAACGTATCGGCATCCAGAACTTCCGCCCATTTATAGGAATAATAGCCAGCCGAATAACCACCGGCGAAAATATGGCTGAAAGCCGTGGAGACGAGGCCGGCAATGCGCGGGAACAGCACGGTGTCTTTCGTGGCTTCGTCTTCGAAGGCTGCCACATCGGTGATGCCGGAGGGGTCCCGGCTGTGCCAGGCCATATCGAGCATGCCCAGCGAGGTCTGGCGCAAACCAGCCCAGCCGCCCATGAAATTCTTGGCGGCGCGGAGCTTATCGATCAGATCGGCCGGGATTTTTTCGCCTGTTTCGTAATGCTCGGCGAACATATCCAGGGTTTCTTTCTCGTAACACCAGTTTTCCTGCACTTGTGATGGCAGCTCCACAAAATCCCACAGCACGCTTGTACCCGCCAGGGAGCGATAGGTGACATTAGAGAGCAGTGCGTGGATCGCGTGCCCCATTTCATGGAAAAGGGTTTCCACCTCTCCATGGGTGAGCAGAGAGGGTTTATCCGGTGTCGGCTTGGTAAAATTGCAGACAATGGCCACAACCGGGCGTTCCACCTTGCCGCCATAGAGTCCCTGATTGCGGTAGCTGGTTTTCCAGGCACCGTCTTTCTTGCCTGTGCGGGGGTGGAAATCGCCATAGAGCGTGCCGATGAAATCACCGCTATGCTCGTCAAAAAGCTCAAAGGCTTTGACGTCTGCATGCCAGACGGGATATTTGTTGCTGGCTTCGAAACGAATGCCAAAAAGTTTCGTGAAATGGGTGAAGCATCCATCCAGAACCTTATCCAGCTGCAGATAGGGACGGAAATCCTCCGATGAAAATTCAAAGAGCTGTTGCTTGAGTTTTTCCGAGTAATAGGCGATGTCCCACGGTTTGATTTCATCCGGCCCGTCATTCTCATTGGCAAAATCCTGCAGACGTTTGAGATCCTCTTCTGCGCCGGGCCTGTAGGCCGTTTTCATTTTTTTCAGAAATGCCAAAACGGCCTCTGGTGTTTCGGCCATGCGCTCCTCCAGCACATAATGGGCATGGGTTTTATAGCCCAGAAGCTGCGCCCGTTCATGGCGGAGCTTGACGATCTTCAGCACGTTATCTGAGTTATCATAGTCATCACCATAGGCGCGAGAGGTAAACCCACGCCAGATTTTCTCGCGCAGTTCTCGGTTATCCGCATATTGCATGAAGGGCAGATAGGACGGGATATCCAGCGTGAACAGCCATTTACCCTCATATCCTTTCTCATCTGCTGCGTGACGGGCTGCGCCAATCGCGCCCTCAGGCAGGCCGGAGAGATCAGATTCATCTTCGATGACCATCTCGAAAGCTTCGGAGGATTTGCTGACATTATTCATGAAAGTGGGGCCGAGCACCGACATATCCTGCGAAATTTCACGCAGGCGCTGTTTTTTTTCATCATTCAGTAGTGCCCCGCCGCGCACAAAGCCTTTGTAGTTTTCATCCAGAAGGGTGGCTTGTTCGGGGGTGAGATTGAGCGTGTCGTGCGCATCATAGACGGCCTTGACCCGCGCAAACAAATCCGCATCCATAATTATGTCACTGCCGAAATTTGCGCTGATGGGGCCGATTTCCTCGGCCAGCGCATGCAGCTCATCCCCGCCCATGGAGGAGAGCGCATTGTAGAACACGCTTGTGACATGGCCCAACGTTTCTGAGGAGGTTTCCAGAGCAACGATTGTATTTTCAAAATCCGGGGCCTCGGCGTTGTTTTTGATGGCATCGATATTCGCGCGGGCTTCTTTGATCGCCTGTTTCACGGCGGGCATGTAATGGGCGATTTTCACTTGGTCAAAGGCGGGGGCATGATTGGGAAGTGTTGAGATTTGCAAGAGCGGGTTATCGGGCATATATATTTCCTAACGATTCTTTTTTATACAGCCAATAATATGGAGCAAAATGAAGGGCGCGCCAAGGTCTGAGCAGTTTGACGATGTGTATTTCTCCGCCGAAGACGGGCTGGCGGAAACGCGGCACGTGTTTTTGGCGGGCAACGGATTGCCCGAGGCCTGGCAGGGGCGGGAGGATTTCACGATTTGTGAGCTAGGGTTTGGCACAGGGCTAAATTTTCTGGCAAGCTGGAAATTATTTGAGGAAACGGCGCAGCCAGCGCAAAGGCTGCATTTTATTTCGATTGAAAAATATCCGTTGAGTGGGGAACAAATTGACGATGCCCTTATTCACTGGGACAACCCTAAGAATACAGTAGATACAATCACACCCCACAGAATAGCATTATGTAAGATATATCAAGAGGGAGGTGGGGTGTTTAATTTGGCTGAGAGGGTGAGGCTCACGCTTGTCATCGGCGATGTGAATGAGGCGTTGCCGCAGTTGGATGCCCATGTGGATTGTTGGTTTTTGGATGGATTTAAACCGTCCAGCAACCCGGAAATGTGGAGCAATATTGTGTTTGAAAATATGGCGCGGCTATCGAAATCGAGGGCAAGTTTTGCAACTTTCACCGCGGCCGGATTTGTACGGCGGGGCTTGCAGGAGGCCGGTTTTGACGTTCGGAAAGTGCCCGGATTTGGACGGAAACGAGACATGCTTGTGGGGTTTAAGCCATGAAGGTTGCGATTATAGGCGGCGGGTTGGCAGGCACATCCTGCGCCTCTGTTTTAAATCAATACGGGTCGGATTGTATTATATATGAGTCAGGCAAGGATGTTGCCTCTGGCGCATCGGGAAATGCGCTTGGGCTGTATAATCCACGTTTTTCCGCCGAGCGGACAGCACAGGCAGAATATTATATCCGCGCCTTTGAGTTGGCCTTAAAGGTATTCCCGAGCCTTGGCGATATTGGATGGAACCCTTGCGGTGCATTGCACCTGATTACCGATGAGAAAAAGCAGGCGCGCTTTACGAAGATGGCGGAGAATTGGGCGTGGTCGGATGATGAAATGTATCTGAGTGATATACCCGAGACTCAAGAATTAAGCGGACTCAATTCCCCTGTAAACATTTTACATAGTGCAGTATTTTTAGGGTGGTCGGGGATGGTGAAGCCGGGAGAGATGTGTAAAGCCTATGCCGCGAATAGTAAGGCTAAAATCGAAACTGGCATACGTGTTGAAAATTTAAACGATATTGATGCCGATATTATTATTCTTGCCAATTCGGCGGGCGTTCTTAATTTTCCGCAAGCCGCGCATTTGCCGATCCAGACCATCCGCGGACAGGTGACGCATGTAAAGGCCACTGAGCGCTCGCAGGATATCAAAACCGCCTTGTGCTATAGCGGTTATATCACGCCTGCGGTTGATGGCATGCATATGGTGGGTTCAACTTTTCAGCGTTGGCTGGAGCACACGGATATCCTGTCCGATGATGATGTCGATAATATTGCAAAATTGGAGGCCGCTGTGCCGGGCCTGACCGAAGGCATGAAGGTTGTTGGTCACCGCGCGGCGGTGCGCAGCGCATCAAAAGATCAATTCCCCATTGTCGGAAAATTACGGGATAACCTTTATATTTCTGCTGCCCATGGATCACATGGAATTTTGAGTTCCTTGATGGCGGCGCATATTCTGGGCGCAATGATTATGGGGACGCCTTGCCCTGTGCCGGAAGAAACGCTTCAAGCGCTGTCCCCGATGCGCTATAAATAAAACATGTTAGAGAATGTTTTTTTATCATTTCTGATCGGCCCTTTGGGCGCGTTTATCCTGACCTTGGCTGTTATCCCTTTCGCGCGTAAATTTGCCATTGCCAAGGGTTTTGTAGATGCGCCGGGCGGGCGCAAAGCGCATAAGGGTGATATTCCGCCGATCGGCGGGCTGGTCATTTTTCCGGTTTTTATTGTGTGCGCTGTGGTGATGGGTGTAAATCTGGCCTATCTTTGGCCGTTATTCGCGGCGATCCTCCTGTTGATCATTACCGGCGCGATTGATGACCGGCGTGAGATCAATGCCTGGGTGAAGTTCGGGATTCAATTTATTGCTGCCGCGCTGGTTGTTATTCCCGGCGGAGCACAGCTTCAGGAATTTGGCAATATTTTCGGTTTTGGGAATGTAGACTTTGGAGTTTTCACCATCCCTTTCACGGTTTGTTGTGTGGCACTTTTGATCAATGCGATCAATCTGATGGATGGGATTGACGGCCTGGCAGGTGGCAAAAGCTTTGTTGTGCTGGGCTGGTTTGTGTTTGTTAGCCTGATGGGTGGTGATTGGGGCGGCGTACTGATTATTGGTACGATGCTGGGCGCATTGCTCGGGTTTCTCTATTACAACATGCGTCATCCGCTGCGGGAGCGCGCCTGTATCTTTTTAGGCGATTCCGGGAGTATGGCTCTTGGCTTGGTGTTGGCGTATTTCTGTATCTCACTTTCACAGCCGCCCGATCCTGTGTTGATCCCGGTCAGTGGGGCATGGATTGTCGCCTTGCCCATCATGGATGCGTGCGGTCAATTTGCCCGCCGTCTTCGTGAAAAAAGAAATCCGTTCTCGCCCGACCGCGGACATTTCCACCATCATTTCCTGCACGCAGGGTTTTCCGTTGGACATTCCACGGCCGCTATTTTATTGCTGGGCGCGGCGCTGGGCGCTATCGGATATGTCGGAATTTTAATTGGCGTGCCGGAATATGTTCTGATGTATCTCTGGATCGCGCTGTTTTTCAAGCATCTCTATATCTCGCAAAAGCCAGAGAAGTATGTTGATATCCTGAAAAAATTCAATAGGTCGTCTTAAGAGATTAGGTAGAGCGTATTGACCGTGGCCCATTTGACCAGGCCCAGAGTGCTCTGATGAATCGCCATCCCGCAGATTGAGACAAAGGCCGCCAGTTCCCATGGCACGCGCATAACCTGGGCCACCATATAGCCAGTATAGGCGTAGGAATACAGCGTTACAATCACCATCAAGGGGTAGACCTCTTCCCACGCATAGGCTCCGTTGAAATACAGCGCAAAGAGCGGAATCATTAAAATTGTGGCCGGTAGGCTGAGCCAGTTGTTGGCAATGACAAAGCGGTAAAAACTTTTTGTACGGTCCAGTGTTTTGGCCATAAAATAGACAAACCCCAGAAACGCCACAAGCGAGACAATAAAACGTACAATATGCATGGCGATCAAGATATTGGCTGTTGTATCGTTCAGGGCCCCCGGATGACCGGCCAGAACAAACAAGACCGTAGCCGGAAAGACCAGCAAGGGAACCAGAAAGGATTTGTGCAGCGCTTTGGCGCTTACATGGAAACGCTCTGATCCGCCTCTCATAAACAGCGCAGTTTCGAGGCAGCCCAGTAAATTTTGACGGATTTCTTCTGTATTTGACGTCTTTGTCTTCATCACACCCTCATTTTCTCTATACCGTTATAATATTTAGTTAATTTTTTGATTTTTATTTATTGTACCGGAATCAGATCGTGCAATGCAAAAAGTGGCTGGGGTGTGGATAAGAGGCAAACAGAAAAAACCTCTTATTGACGGGGGTTTGGCAGCGTTGTGTAATGGGCGGGAAATCAAATTTTTGGTACAAAAACTTTTATGACTCCACGCATCAAAACCCGTTTCCTTCTGGCCCTCACGGCAACGCTTGTGATTGGGGCCTGTACGGGCGGCGACGGCTCCGGCTCTTCCTCATCGTCTACGGCGGGGATCAAGCCGGCCTCGACCGAGGATTTGCTGGCGGCTGAAGGCTCGTGGAATCTGGTGGAGGAAGAGCAGATGTCTTCGCCGATCCAGGAGCATATGAGCGCGCGCGGCCAGGTGGATCCGGACAAGCCTGCCGGTACTGCGCAATACACATCCAAGCCGGGGCCGGAGGGCGTGAAGGAAGATGTCCATTTCCGGGTTCTGAGGCTGGAGCGCGAAGTCGCTGATCTCAAGCATGATTTCAAAAAGCTCTTGCCGCCTTTGGCTGGCTTGATTGCTTCGGACCGTAAGCTGGATGACACGATTGCCGAGATTGAGAGCGATGACTCCATGGCCTCTAATGTGGCTGTACCGTCTGCGAAACCCAAGCCGCCAATGCAACGGCATTCTGCGCCGAAACCGGTTTCTGTAACGGCGAAGGCACCCGAAGAAAAAACGCCGAAGCCTGCTCCTGTGACGACATCCGGTCCGCTGGCTGTGACCGATGTGCGCAGCGGTATTCATCCCGGCAAAACCCGCCTGGTGCTGGATTTAAATGCTGCCGGGAAATTCAGCTATGACCTGGATAATGCTGAAAAGCTCTTACTGGTAGAATTGCCCGGCGCTTCCTGGAAGGCACAACCCAGCCGCAGTTTCGGGAACAATCCGGTGATCAAGAGCTATACCGCGCAGCCATCGAATGGCGGAACGAGATTGGCGATTGAGCTGAAAAAACCGGCTAAAATCCTTGCTTCTTCTGCGCTTTCTCCCAATGCCGTGCATGGCCACCGCATCTATCTCGATATTGCCGCTCAGTAAAGTTTTCCAAAAACTGATTTGTTTTCGAAGGATTTGGAACCGTCGCTGCGTATCAATCGTATCCAGTGTTTAATCACACGAAACAAAACAAAAGGAGTTTTACCATGAAAAAGATTTTAGCGTTTACAGTTTTGGGGTTGGTTTTGACGGCACCCGCGGCCTTTGCGGATCATCACGGTGACGACCGCAGCGGAAAAGGCGGTATGTTCGAGCGTCATGACACCAACAAGGACGGCAAGGTTTCCAAAGAGGAATTTATGAATTCTCATGAAGAAAAGTTCAAAAAAATGGATGCCGACAGCGACGGTTATGTTTCCAAAGAAGAAGCCATGAAGGTGCGCGAGGAGATGAAAGAAAAATGGCAAGAGCGCCGTGGTGACCGTGCCGGAAAAGAGCATCATATGCGCGAGCATGGAGATGAAGGTGCTCCGGCTGAATAAGTCTACTCTGTTTGGTTTTGGCTAAAAAGCTGCAGAAAAACGGGACGCGGCGAAAAAAATCTGCTAAAACGCCGGAATGTTTGACGGCAAGCAAGAAACGGATGAAAGCCTGATGGAGCGCATACAGCATGGCGACCATCAGGCTTTTACGGTTCTGGTCCGGCGACACAGCAGCAGGTTTTATGCAGCGGCTTACCGGATGTGTGCGCATGTTGAGGAAGCCGAAGACATTGTACAGGAAGCCTTTGTAAAGCTGTGGAACCGGCCGGAACGCTGGGAGGCTTCGAAAGGCGTGAAATTTACGACATGGTTTTACAAGGTGGTGATGAACACGGCTCTAGATATCCTGCGCAAGCGAAAGGATCAGGTCGGCTCCAATGCCCTTGATTTTCTGCCCGATCCGGCGGAAGGTGCGGATGAAAGACTTGAAAGCATGGAGCAAGAAGATTTGATTGAAGCTGCGATCCAATCCTTGCCGGAGCGGCAAAGAACAGCGCTGAACCTGTGTTTTTATGAGGGCCTCAGCAACGCCGAAGCCGCCGAAATTATGGATGTGGGCGTGAAGGCTCTGGAATCCCTGCTCTCCCGCGCGAAGGCGGGGCTGCGGGATCAATTGTCTCGTCAGGGCGTTTTGAAGGACGAAAAGGATAAACAACATGGATAGTAATCTCGATAGTATTTTACACAGCCGCGCCGCGCCGCCGCAGCGCCCGGAGCTTGAGGATCGTATTCTGATGGTGGTGCTGGAGCGCGATGAAAACCGCATCAGCCTCTGGGGGCAGATTCAGATTATGTTCCAGATGTTTTTTCTGGTGCCGCGCCCGGCATATATTCTGGCGGCCGTGGTTTTGGCCGGTATCGTTGTAGGATGGGATTCAGATTCCATTGGAGCCCTGGACCAGATCAGCACTTATGAGCTTGCGGGAATCCTGGATGTCCAGGAACAATTCGAAACCGGGGAGTTTTTGTAATGATTGGAAAGCTGAGCGCTGCGAAAAAAACCCGGCTTGTTTTTACCATGTCTGTGATCCTGAATGTGTTTCTGCTCAGCGCGGCCGCGGCCACGGCGTATCGTCACTGGGCCGATCATCCGTGGCATGATCTTAAGAAGTCGTTGGCCCCGGAAACGCGGCATTTGATTGCCCGCAATTTTCAAAAAGCACATCGTGAAACCAAAGATCTGGGGATCAAGGCCCGGCGTGCCCGCAAAAACCTGGTTGAGATCATGGCGGCGGAAGAATTTGATGAGGCGGCTTTTGATACAGCTGTAGAGCGTTTAGAGCTGGTCAAAGATGAAATCGAAGACCGCAAGATCCAGGCGATCAAGGATCTGTTTTCCGATCTTTCCCTGGAAGACCGGGAGAAGCTGGCCGAGCGGATGAGTGAAGCAATCGGCGGAGATTTCCGCCGCCGGGGCAAAGCGCTGCGCTCGATGCGCCGGCTGGATCGCTGGAGCGGGGATAAAGGTCCGCAGCCTATTAGCAGCAGCACGGAGCAACATAGTCCATCCGCTGATCCGCCTTCACCGCAGCCAAAGCCCACTGTGCCTGAGGCGTTTAAATCAGAGTAATGGGAGCCTACCGCTCGACAATCACGTGGTAATATATATTGAACACACCGGTGGGGGATACTTTGAGGCATCCGTATGGAACACCGTCAAATTCTTCGGTTCCGAATGTTGCATCGCCGATGACGATGTTTTCCGGGCCGGGCGTGTAATCATTGTTGTAATCTATAATGAGGTTTGAAAACAGCGCTGCTGTTGACCCGTCGGCTGTAATTCCAATCTCTTCATTGATCTTGTTGCATAGTGTGGCATCCAGGCCGAAGATCCACATTATGAGTTCGTTTCCGTCAAAGCTGCCTGGTGAAGAGGTTCCAATATTTTTAACCTCCATGCTGCCTGTATATTTCCAGACAGGGGGGACCATCGTGAAGTTGGGGTCGATAAAGCCGACAGGGGCTTGGATGAATGTAGCGCCGCCGCCATTGGGGTGAAACACACCCACAGACGGGCTGGTCAGGGTGTCGAATTGTGACGGGCTATTGAACTCCAGATTTTCAATTGGAACTCCGCCCAGCATCATCCGCAGGATAGAGGCGCGCACGCTGGTGGGATATTGAATCAGCTGTGAGGAATTGATCAATGCTGTTTCGTTATCTGAGCTTCCGGCCTCATTGCGTGTGGTTTGTGTCACGGCATAAGATAAGGCCGCGAAGAGGGCAACGGCGATGAGAATGAGGAAGAGGACGTTACCAGTTTCAGTATGTCCCGCAGAGCGTGCATAATTCATGCGCGTTATTATGCCGCGTTTGTCTTTGAATTGAAATGTTTTTGTCGTTGTCGTAAAGCCGTCATGCGATCGTCTGAGAGAGAGGAGCGGCAATGATGGCACGACACGCCGGGCTCATACTCCTCGCGCTGAGTGTCTTCGGCGCTTAACGGCTCGCGGCAGCCATGGCAGACCTCCCATTCGCCTTCCTCCAGCCCGTGCTTGACGGAGACGCGGTGGTCAAAGACGAAGCACTCGCCGTCCCATTTGCTCTCCTCGGCGGGCACGGTTTCGAGATATTTGAGGATGCCACCTTTCAGGTGGTACACATTTTCAAACCCTTTGGCGAGCATATAGGACGATGCCTTCTCGCAGCGGATACCGCCGGTGCAGAACATGGCAACTTTTTTGTGTTTGGCGGGATCGAGATTTTTTTCAACCCAATCGGGGAATTCGGTGAAGACTTTGAGGTTTGGGTCAATCGCGCCTTCAAAAATTCCAACGCGGGTTTCATATTCATTGCGTGTGTCTACCAGAACTACGTCTGGGTCATTGATTAGATCGTTCCAGTCCTCGGCCTCGATATATTGCCCGACATGCTTGTTCGGGTCAGCCTCTGGCTTGCGCAGTGTGATGATCTCTTTTTTCGGGCGGACCTTGAATTTGTTGAACGGCTTATCTGCGCTGTCTGAATATTTCAGCTCACCTTGGCTGATGCCGAGGGCTTCGTCGAGGAAATCGATCATGCGCGCCAGATCATCCGGATGCGCCGCAATTGTGCCATTCACGCCCTCGGGTGCGAGCAGCAACGTGCCGCACATGCTCGGCGTATGTTTCTCGCCAAACGCATAGATGGCGGCGCGCAGAGCAGGAATATCCTCAATCGGCGTAAAGCGGTATAGAGCTGCAATTTTATAAGTCATGGGCATCTTTTACGCGTCTTTCCTTGAATTTTCAAGTTTTATGACGGGTGCCTAATAATATCCCCTAACGCCTCAAAATCCTTCTGTCGCGCTGATCCTCGGCGCCAGGCAAGGCCAATCTGTCGTGTGGGCGGTGGGTTGGCAAAGGGAATGGTGATCACGCCCTTGGGCACCAGTTTTTGCGTGGCGGCCATATCGGGCAGCAAGGTCATGCCGTAACCGCTGGCCACCATTTGGAGGAGCGTGGTGAGGCTGGTGGCGCTGAATTCCCTTTTCTTTTGAATGGTTTGAAGGCCGCAGGCCTCGAGCGCATGATCGCGCAGGCAATGGCCATCTTCGAGCAGGAGCAAGGTGTCCGGTTCTAGATCGCTGATCTCTATCTTGCGCACATCCGGCGCTTGTCCTTTGGCGCAGGCCAGTAAGAACGGCTCCTCAAACAGCGGCATCTGGCTCATCCCCGGCGTGTCATAGGGGAAGGCCATCAACAGCAAATCCAGCAAGCCTTGCGCAGCTTTTTCAACCAACCGGCCGGAGAGATCTTCATGCAATTGCAGCTCCAACCTTGGGAATTGTTTTCGAATGCGCGGGAGGATATCAGGCAGTATATAGGGTGCGATTGTCGGGATCACTCCCAGACGGATGACCCCGCTCATCGGCGCGCTGAGTTGTTTTGCCCGCTCCGTCATTTTTTGTGTGCGCTCTAAAATCAGCTCTGCCTCCGCCGCCATTTCCAGACCAAACGGAGTGAGGGTTATGTTTTTCCGCCCGCGCATGACCACTTTATGTCCTAAAAGAATTTCCAACTCTTTAATTCCCGCACTCAAGGTTGATTGCGTAACGAAGCAAGTCTCCGCTGCTTTGGAGAAAGATTTATGATCGCGCAGCGTGACCAGATAGCGCATTTGTTTTAAACTTGGAACATTCATGGTATCGATATTATCAATGTTAATTTAATTTTACTATTGATTCTTTCAATATTAAGTATTGAAAGAAATTGTTGGATTTGGCCGCATAAATTTTGCAGTCTCAGGGTCATTGAAATGTAACACGAACAAAAAAATGGAGAAAAAAATGCTCGGTATTGGCGATCAAATCCCTGAATTCACAATCACAGGCGTAAAGCCAGGGTTCAACACCCATGAACTGAACGGCGAAAGCGCGTTTGAAGAAATCACAGAGAAAAGTTTTGAAGGCAAGTGGAAGGTTTTCTTTTTCTATCCGAAGGATTTCACATTTATTTGCCCGACAGAAATCATTGAATTCGCTTCTTTGAATGGCGATTTCGAAGACCGTGATTGTGTTGTTCTGGGCGGTTCAACCGATAATGAATTCTGCAAGTTGGCCTGGCGCCGCGAGCATGAGGGCCTGAAAGGTCTTCCTCAGTGGAGCTTTGCGGATACAAATGGATCATTGGTTGATGGTCTTGGTATCCGTGATTTGCAAGCCGGTGTAGCTCTGCGCGCGACCTATATCGTGGACCCGCATGGCGTGATCCAGCACGTGGCCGTGAATGGCTTGAATGTTGGCCGTAACCCGAAGGAAACATTGCGTATTTTAGATGCGTTGCAATCCGACGAGCTGTGCCCGTGTAACCGCGCGGTGGGTGGCGATACGATTGATGTGTCTGCGGAAGCGACTAAACTGGCCGCCTAATATTCTGTGATAAATGGACTGCAAACCAGGCGTTTGCTCCGATCCGGTTCGCATGTAGTTCGTCTACATTTACGCTTCCGGTTCTCGCAAACCCCTGGTTTTCGTCTCATTTCTCTTTGAATGAAAATAATAGAAAATTAAGTAAGGAGAAAAACCATGTCACTTGATACTCTAAAAAATAGAATCCCTGACTATGCGAAGGATATCAAACTGAATTTATCCAGTATGGGCAATGATGAAACTTTAAACCCGCAGCAGCTTTGGGGCACGTTTTTGGCCTCAGCTCTGGCAACGGGCAATGCGGATGTGATTGCGTTTATTGAAGCCGAAGCTGCGCCACATCTCTCACCCGAGGCGGTGAATGCCGCGAAATCCGCCGCGGCGATCATGGCGATGAACAATGTCTATTACCGCTTTGTGCATCTGGCGAAGAACAAGGAATATGCGACACTGCCAGCCAAGTTGCGGATGAATGTGATCGGCAATCCCGGCGTAGAGAAGGCCGATTTTGAGTTGTGGTCGCTGGCGGTTTCGGCGATTAATGGTTGTGGCATGTGCATTGATGCGCATGAAGCCGAGCTTAAAAAACACGGTGTTACAGCGGAGCAGATTCAGACAGCCATCCGTGTCGCCTCAACAATTGCAGCGGTGGCTGCTGTTTTGAGCGGAGAAAAGGGTTTGCAGGGGCAACTGGCACAGGCTGCGTAGTTTTTTACATTACAGGTTTTTTAAAAAAGCCCCGCATCTGGGGCTTTTTATTTGACGAAACCGCCATATTATGCAAAAAATAGAACCTTATTGTCATAGAGTTATTGTAAAGGCGCGTTGTGAAAGCAGTCCGAAAGACAGCACCGATCCCTATTAATTTTGCTGCGATTATGCGCCGGCGCGGGCTGGCGCTGCTGGACCGGTTGTTTGCGAATAACGATGCGATTTATTTCGGCCCGCCCAATCCGCGCAACAGCGAAAAATGGACAGATGAGGATTGGGAACTGAATGGTATGATCCGGACATCGAATTGCCATTACCGGCCCTTTCGGATCAGGCTTCCCGGTCATGGTCATGTTCGGGTTTTGCTGGCCTCTTATGATCCCGGCTGTTTGAAGCCTGTGAAGAACAATCAGGGGCAATGGCGCCTTAAGCCGGACCATCGGGCCTATATGGTCGATGCGGTGGAAGTTGACACGATTGACGGCAGGGGTAAGAGTTTTGTTGGTAAGGCCGCTGGCGGCGGCTATATGAGCCGCGCCATGATGGAGCATTTCACCGAGCTGCGCGATGCCAGCGCCAATCACCTCAATCTGATGATGGCGAACCTGACCGATCTTGTGCCGCAGGACGATCCGGCCAATCCGAAAGAAGTATACAAGCTGACAAACGGTGAGCTGGCTTATGGCATTTTTGAGCGTAGTGACGGCAAGTGGGATGTTCGCCTGTATGTTGAAAATGAAAAGCTGGAAACCAGTGATATAGACCGGTTCATTAAAATTGACGACAAGCCACCGCGCGGGTTTCTGGGCCGTGCCTTTTCCCTGGGGCAGGGGCAGGGGACGTTCGATACCTATGAACAAGCCTTTATGTTTGCTTTCCGGGACTGGGCCGAATTGCGCCCGCCGGCCGACGATACACCGGAAGAGCAAAAGAATGCGATTGTCAGCCGCGCTTATAGGATATGGGCTGGGAAATCGCCGCTGCGGATGATCGATAAAATCCGCGACCCCATATCACATATTTTTAGAACGACGCTGAGCGCCAGCCATGGCTTTAAAAAGAAAAAAGTTTATCGTGCGGTGCTGACGGCCGCGCTGGTATCGGGTGCTCCCGCGGTGTTTTCATCGGTTAAGCTGACGCGTTTGATAGGTGCCAGTGTTTCAACAATAGCGGCGGTCGGGCGGTCTTTGACGGATATGGCGGCCGAAGAAAGCATGCTTAAAAGCTGGTCGCGGGTTGATATCTGGATCCAGAAGCAAAAGGCCAGGCTGGGGTTCAGCATCCGGCATTCGCGGCTGGCGCATCGCTATATTGCGCAAACGCCGGGTAATGAGGATCGGTGGTGCCCCAAGATCGCCCCGGAATTCCTGCCGTATTTTGAGCCGATTTCGCAGGAGGCGGCAGGGATCAAGTTTGACGACCAGCCGTGCACGCCGTATTCAAAATTCACCGACCCGGAGCACTGGCTTTCGACATTGCAGAACAGGCTCTATGCCTCGGTTTATATGCCGTTGAATGACGATATGATGACCAGCATCATGCCCAACGGGGTGGTGGCGTTTTATCACATTTCGCCGGAAACGGGGACGAAGACCAGTTACATGGCTGTGCGCCCGGATCTGGATGTGGATTCACAGGTGCAGTTTCCCACCCGCCTGAAGGAGGAGTTCAACGAACGCGGGATCATCAAGGTTGTGAACCGTCCGGGAACGCCTGCTGTTTCTGTGAAGACGGTTAGTTTTGAAGAATTCGCCGACGAAACGGAACGGCTTGTCGATTATGAGATCAGAGGCGATGAAGGGCAGGCCAGCGATACCAAGTTGCATATTTACGAGCTGTTCTCTCGCGCAACCGGAATCCGCAAGAAAACGATGGAGCCGATAGCGGAAATTGTAAGACGAAAGACCGGACAGGAACTGGCGGGAAGCAGGTTTCATGTCCCGTGCTGGTGTACCGGGATTGAAGCCGAGGAAGAGGAGTTCTGGCCGGAGGACTGGGATATCGGGGACGGCACGCTGGGTAAGGAATGGGAGGTTGTTTTAACGGCCCCCAACATGAATATTCACGCGTATGATCCGTTCGCGCAGTTTGATAAAATCTAGCTTTGATGAATATAAACTTCGCGGTGTGGATAAGGGATCTTGATATTGTTCTCTTTCAGTGCGTCCCAGAGAGCGAGAAGCACCTCTCCGGTAACATTTGAAACCCCACCCTCGGCATCTTTAATCCAGAACCGCAATGTTAAATTGATGGAGTTGTCGCCGAATTCGGTGATCCAGCAGACGGGCTCGCGGTCGTCCACCACACGCTCTGGGCGTTTGGCGGCTTCTTTTGCAATGGCGATGACCTGATGCGGATCGGAGTCGTAATGCACGCCGAATTTGGTTTCCAGGCGGATCAGGCGGCTGCCGTGAGACCAGTTGATCACGCGCTGCGTCACGAAATCTTCGTTCGGAATCAGATAGGATTTATTGTCGCGCGTGATGATTTCGGTGTAGCGTGCGCCCATATGGTTGACCCAGCCGAAGGTGCCGCTGTCTTGAATCTCGATCACATCGCCGGGTGTGATGGATTTGTCCATAAGCAGGAGCAGGCCACTGAACAGGTTGGAGACGACTTTCTGCAAACCAAAGCCAATCCCCAGACCGATGGCCCCGGAGAGCACTGCGAAGATTGACAGGTCAATTCCTGCGCTGGTCAGGCCGATCAGAACGGCAATCACAATCAGGGAAATGCGCAGAATTTTTGCAATCAGGACCTGCGAAGATCGTGTCAGGCTTTTACTTTTTAAAACTCTCCGCTCGACAAAGGTGGAGGCAAAGAGCGCGAGGTAGAGCAGGATGAAGAGCGAGAGTAAACTTTTGATAACAGCCAGGGCGGAGAGGCGGAAATCCCCGATGTTAAAGCCGATCGCATCAAGCGTCATGGTGGTCTTGTCCAGGATGCCGAAGATGCTGAGCGCGGCGATAACCCAGATCGACAGGGCGAAAATATTGCGTATGGCCGGATTGCCCATAAACTGCAGGGCCAGCCGGATAACAACCCAGGCCAGCAAGAGTTTCATGACCACGTCGGTCATATAAAAATCAAGATTGAAAAAATCAAATCCGGCAATCTGGCTGGCGACAAACATGATGGCCAGCGTAATGCAGGGAAAGGCCAGTTTTTTGAGATTGTTGAATGTACGCTTGGCGCGAATGGGCATTTTGGAATTATCGATCGCATCCGTCATGCGCTTGCGCACAAGGCGGTAACCCACCCCGCCGAGCATGAAGGATCCGACGATAATGGCAAACTGAAAGAACGTATCCGGCGTCATCAGATGTTCGCCGAGCCATGTTTTTATTGTCTGGAGAACGTCCGCAGGGTTGAATTCTTTAAACATGGGAACAGATTAGAGTATTAAAGGCAAAAATACAAAGCTGGAATTCAGCAAAAGTAAGGAGATGGCGATGAGTTTGGAATATCTGCACACAATGGTGAGGGTTCAGGATGTAGAGGCATCTCTGGATTTTTACTGTGGTAAGTTAGGACTGGTGGAAATCAGCCGCATGGAAAATGAATCCGGCCGTTTTACTTTGATCTTTCTGGCGGCCCCGCATGATGTAGAGCGCGCAAAAAAGAACAAGGCCCCGATGGTGGAGCTGACCTATAACTGGCCGGATGAAAACGGCAAGGTTGAGGACTATTCCGGCGGCCGGAATTTTGGGCATCTGGCTTACCGGGTCGATAATATCTATGAGATGTGCGAAAAGCTGGAGAAGGCCGGAGTGACGATCAACCGCCCGCCGCGCGATGGCCACATGGCGTTTATCAAATCCCCTGACGGGATTTCAATTGAGCTGCTGCAAAAAGGAGAGGCCCTGGAGCCGAAAGAGCCCTGGGCCTCTGCAGAAAATATCGGAATCTGGTAATTATTAGGCGCTGATCAGGCGCACAGCTTCCTTAGGGTAACTGGCATGGAATTTGTCGTCCAGCTCCGCCGGGCGGGATAGCAGGCGGAAGAAAATCGGTCCGCACAGTACATCCACAGCGGTTTTCGTGTCGAGGCTGGAGCGGAACTCCTTGTTCTCTTTGCCTTGTTCAACGCTGTATTCAATTGCGTCAATCAGAGGGGCCAGGAAGTTTTCCTCGAAAATTTTAAGGGATTTGTGATCGGCCTGCGCCTCGCTGAAGAGCTGGGCAATCGTTTCACCGTTCTTGCTTTGCAGGAGGCGGATCAGCTTGTCCAGCTGCATGACAATGGCTTCGGTGTTGTTTCTGGGCGTGGACATCGGCGATTGCATGCCCGGCTGGTTGACCAGTGCATCCATGACAATTGCAGTTTTGTTCGGCCACCAGCGGTAAATTGTGGTTTTGCCAACCTTGGCCTTGCGGGCGATAGCCTCTATGCTGAGTTCCTGCACGGAGGTGTGCAGCAACAGTGCATTGGTCGCTTTCAAAATAGATTTGCGTGATTTTTCGCTGCGCGGGCGCCCCTTGCGCGCGCCAGTTTCTGTGCGGGCATTGCTGTTTGATGGGGCGCGGGTTTTTGGTGTTTCAACAGGCGTGTCTTGTGCCTTCAAAGCTGTGTGTGCCATGAGATCCTCATTTAAAAACTTGTCGTATCGAATTAGAAAGCATCATTCCCCAAAATGATCGTGAAGGCAAGAGGAAAAACACAAAAACATGCGGGTATGCATAATTAAATGCTATGTTAATATTATTGTATTGATATTTTCGTTTGAGGGAGATTCTTCAACGGCATGCGGCTCCACAATTGCCCGCAACACCCTTAAAATCCAGGGGATTTGTGCAGAGGAAATTTTTCCTTTAAATTGATGGGTGTTCATGAAATAAGACACCGTTTTAAAACTGAAAGAAACAGCAGCAGGAAGAGGGAACCCCACTGCATGGAAGTCTGGATTTTATTTAATGAAGAGGTAGAATCATCCTCTTCAGAAGCCTTTGAAATTCGCCGTTTTCTTGCCGAGGGGCGGGAGATGGGCATTGATGTAAAGGTTTTTCATCCCGAGCAGTTTGATCTGTTGGTGAGTGAGGAAGACCGGGAATCGGTTTTGATTGACGGCAATCTGATGCCGCTGCCGGATTTCGTTTTGCCGCGCACATATGTGATTGATACCGGTTATTTTGCGCTGGCCGTTATCCGCCAGCTTGAGCGCCTGGGCGTTTATGTTTACAACAATTCGGCCTGTATTGAGATGGTGGCGGACAAGCTGCACACCCATCAGGTTTTGATTGAAAGCTCGCTGCCTACGCCATCGACGATGCTGGCGAAGTTTCCGGTGAATATTGATCTGGTGGAAGATAAAATTGGGTTCCCCGTTGTTGTAAAAACCCTGTTGGGTGTAAACGGAACCGGCGTATTTTTGATGGAAAACCGGGCGGCGTTCCAGGATCTGATGGGGTTGATCGCCGAGACGAGCCCGAATATCCAGTTGATCTTCCAGAAGTTTATTGCCAAGAGCAAGGGCCGGGATATCCGTCTATTTGTGATCGATGGCGAGGTTGTTGCGGCGATGGAGCGCCGGGCCAAGGATGGTGGGTTCAAAGCAAATTTCAGCCAGGGCGGGAGCGTGGTGGAGATCCACCCGGATCAGGATGCGATTGATATCGCGGTGAAGACGGCTGAAATTTTGAACATCCAGATTGCAGGAATTGACCTGCTTTATGATGAAAACGGTTATACGATTTGCGAAGCCAATACGTTTCCGGGGTTTAAGGGCATTGAATCATGTTGTGATGTGAACATCCCGCGCCTGATTTTTGGGGCGATGCAAAAACGTCTTGAAGCAAAGAATAGCGGCGCCATGGGGATAGTATCCTCGTTGGAGACTGCGCGTCAGGCGAAGACGCAGGACTAGAAAATTACGGCTAAAACTTTTGTTCGGCCTGCTGGAATGTCGCGGGGGCTTCGTCAATGACGCGGATATTGCCGCGGTAATATTCCAGCACAGCCAGCCCACGCTCTACCAGCCCGTCATTGCGGAACCTGAAAATCCCATCCACCCCGGAAAATCCATTTGGATTGGAAATTGAGGCGGCATCAAAGGCCGCTCTGCCGCCGGATTTTAGCCCACGTTGAGCCAATACGGCAGCCAAAGCGGCAGAGTCGTAAGCCAGCGATGCCAGGCGTGGCGGCGAGGATTTATAGGTATCGAAATAGCGCTGCTCGAAACTCTGGCGCTGGCGCGGCGAGGGGGCAGCGAACCATGCACCTTCCAGGCTCGGCTCCGAGGCCAGTCCGAGATCGTCAAACAATCCGGTGCCGAGGCGCTTCACCTGTCCCGGCGGAACATCGTATTGCGTCAGAAGGTTGGAAACAGAAAGTGCAAGTTCCCCGCCCATCGGCATCAGAACGGCTTCGAAAGGAAGTTCCGGGGCGAAACCCGGATTTTGCTGCGCCTGTGTCTGGCGGCTGTCGTAATCGGCAAAATTGCGCACTGTGGGGGAGAGGTTGCTGCTACCTGCGGAAAACATTTCCACTTTGGTTGTCGGTAAAGCCGCGCGGCCAGCCGCGGAGCGGTAGGCGGAAATTACGCTGCGCCCGTATTCGGTGTTCGGGGCCAGAACGCTGACGCGCCCGATATTTTGAGATGCGGCATAATTCACCACGCGCTCGACCTGGTCAAACGGCAGGAATCCCATAATGAAGGTGTTTTCTCCCGCCAAAGTCCAGTCTGTCGAATAACCGATCAGATTGATACGGGCCGAAGCCGCGACAGGTTTTACCGCGCGAACGGCATCGGCAAAAACCGGGCCGAGAAGAAGGCCGACCCCATTCTGGATTGCGCTTTGTGCGGCATCGCGCGCGCCCTGCGCCGTGCCTTTGGTGTCGCGGGGAACAAGTTCAAAGCGGTTGTGTCCGATTTCAAACAACGCCATTTGCGCGGCCTTGAGCATGGCCTGGCCCAGGGATGCATGTTGTCCGCTGAGCGGCAGGAGCAAGCCGACTTTTACAGGCGGAAGTCCATCATCTGCAGGCGGGATGAGCGCGGGCGGTTGCGCCGATTGGAACGAATCCTGAAGCCTGCCGTCCATATTGCTGTCCGCCGAAGTTTGCGTGGAATCTGCTGTAGTGTCCGGAGTCCGTCCTTCGCGGTAGATGTCAGAAAGCGGACGTGGGGGCTGCTGGGCGCTCTGGTTTTGCGCGGATGAGGACTCCCATGGGCGCGCGCTGTATCCGCCGCCGGTACAGGCGCCGAGCATAAAGATGAACAGGCACAGAAAAAGAGGGAGCAATGTTGAGGGAAAAAGGTTTACTCTGTTTCTTTTCAAGCGGGCCATCACGGTGCTATTCTCCTACAAGCAAATGAAGTTTAAAGAATGAAACAAAACCCTACAGAAAAAAAATCGCGCTGGCTACTCCCGCCTGAAAGGCAGCAGAATTTAAAGCCGGGCCTGTATGTCGTCTCTACAGCGATCGGGAATTTGGGTGATATGGGGTTGCGCGCGCTGGATATTCTGAGTGTTGCCGATGCGGTGCTGTGCGAGGATACGCGGGTGACCGGAAAATTGCTGGCGCATTACGGGATTAAGAAAACACTGAAAATCTACAACGATCACAGCGATGCAAAAGCGCGCGAGGCGGTTTTGAAGAAACTGGAGGACGGGGCGATGCTGGCGCTGGTCAGCGATGCGGGAGCACCATTGATCAGTGATCCGGGGTATAAGCTGGTTAAAGCTTGCCGGGAGAGGGGAATATATATAAGTGCGGTGCCGGGCGCGAATGCGGTGTTGCCGGCCCTACAGCTTTCGGGTTTGCCATCCGATGCATTTACTTTTTTGGGGTTTTTACCGGCAAAGTCTGGTGTCAGGAAAGAGGTTCTGCAGCAATGGGCGTCGGTTCCGGCCACTCTGGTTTTTTATGAGAGCGCGAATCGGCTGGATAAAAGCCTGGCGGACATAGAGGCGGTAATGGGCACGCGCGAGATTGCAGTGGTGCGTGAAATTACCAAGTTGTATGAGGAAACGCGCCGGGGCAGTGCTGCGGAATTGCTATCCTATTACGAAGAAAACGGATCGCCCAGGGGTGAGATTGTTATTGTTGTCGGTCCGCCGGAAAAAACGCAGTGGGAGGAGCAGGATGTTATCGCAGAGTTGAAAAAAGCGATACAGGATATGCCGACCAAGAAGGCCGCAGCGGCAGTTGCACAAAAAACCGGCTGGACGAAATCGGTGCTTTACGATATGGCGGTGAAGTTAAAATGAGCCTCAGACATACAGCCTATCGGCGCGGGGTTTGGGCGGAGTATATAGCGGCTTTGTATTTGTTTCTGCGCGGATGGCAAATTTTGGAGATGCGTTATAAAACGCCGGTTGGAGAGATTGATATATTGGCGCGGCGCGGCGGTGTTTTGGCCGCTGTCGAAGTTAAAGCCCGCATGAGCGAGATGGCGGCGATGGAATCGGTCAGCCCCAAAAACCGCCAGCGTGTTGAAAGGGCTGTTGCGCATTACCTGTCTTATCATCCGGCATGCGCGGAGATGGATATTCGTTTCGATGTGATTGCCTTGTCGGGGGTATTTCGCCTGACACATCTGGACAATGCATGGCGTGCGCGTTCATAATGCTAGGGATATCATCCCCGATTCCAAAACTCAAATTTTAGGGTTCTCGCTATGATCAAAAAAATACTGCCTTTTGTCCTTCTTCTGGCCCTTCCGGGGTGTACGGTCGCAGGCTTCGCTACGGGGCTGGGCGCCTCGGCCGGCGCTTCGGCAGCGCAGGAAGGCGGGATCAGCCGCGCTCTGACCGATGCGCGCATCCAGGCGGCGATCAATGATTTGTGGTTTCGCTATGATATTGAGACATTTTCGAAGCTGGACCTGACGGTGAATCAGGGGCGTGTGTTGATTACCGGGGTGATGCAGGATCCGGCAAAGCGGGTTGAGGCGGTGCGCCTGGCCTGGCAGCCCGCAGGCGTGAAACAGGTTATCAATGAAATCCGCATCGCCGAAGGCGGTGGGATTATCGGTTTTGCGCGCGACAACTGGATCACCACCCAGCTGCGTGCCGCCATTACACTGGACCGCGATGTACAATCAATCAATTACAACATTGATACGGTGCAGGGCACGGTCTATCTGATGGGTGTGGCGCAAAGCCAGGCAGAGCTGAACCGTGTGATTGAAACCGCGCGCACGACACCGGATGTAAAGGCGGTTGTGTCATACGTGAAGTTTGTGGGCGGTGACGAGGATGCTCAGGATTCTGCGCCGCCATCGTGGGATACGCCCGCTGCTGCTGATAGTAAAGGCTCCGCTCCGCCTGCTTATGAAGAACCGGCGCTGGAGGACCGCGCATCCGGATCACCCGGATTTTACGGCAATGCGCCGACCCCGTTGACGCCGCAAACTTATCAAGGACAAGGCGGCGCGGCAATTTCCAATGACGGGATTGAGCGCGAAGAGATCGAATGGCAGTAGTGAATGACTTTTAATCCTCTGGATTACCTGAAATCCCTGGCCGATCTGGCGGACGGCGATATTGATCTGGGTCTGGCCGCTTTGGCGCTTGCGGACGAAGCTCAGTCGGGTATCAATATAGAGCGCTATCAGAACCATTTAAAGCGGTTGTCGAACGAAGTGGCGGAGCGCTATCAGAAGCTTTTGGATGAAGGCGCGCAGGACGATGCGGAAACGCAGCTTGCTGCTCTAAAACATATTTTATGCGATTCCCATGGCTATATCGGCGATCATGAAACCTATGACGATTTGCAAAATGCCTCGCTTATTCGCGTGATCGAGCGTGCAAGGGGGTTGCCGATTACGCTCTGCATTCTTTATATCCATGCGGGCCGTGCGCAGGGATGGGATGTGGCGGGGTTGAATATTCCCGGCCACTTTGTGTGCCGGATTGGAAAAGACGGGCGGCGCGTCATTTTTGATCCGTTTGAAAATTGTAAGATTCTTGGCGCGCCGGATCTACGCGCACTTATAAAGAAGGCCCACGGCCCGCAGGCCGAGCTGTCTTCGGAATACTACGAACCGGCCGGCAACCGCGACATCCTGATTCGCTTGCAGAACAACATCAAGTTTCGCCAGATTGAGATTGAAGATTATGCCGGTGCGCTGAAGACTGTGGAGGCGATGCGCCTGATTGATCCAAAGGAGTTTCGCCTGTTGCTGGATGCTGGGGTGTTGTATGCCAAGACCGACCAGACGCGCGCGGCTATTGAAACGCTGGAAACATATATCGGACGGGCGCCGCATAACCGCGACCGTCAGGAGGCGGAGTTGTTGTTACTCGATTTGAAGGCTTCACTGAACTAAAATCGCCCCCGAACGTTGACGGTTCGCGTGTATAACTTTTCCGCGGCCTAAATCAACCTTGAAAGAGGGCTTTAAACCGCCTATACCTATTACCTAAATCTACTTAAAGATTTTATTTTTTCAGCGAAGGAGAAAAAAATGATCGCCCGTATATTTATGATTTTTGCTGTTATGGTTGTTATCAGCGCCTGTTCCACAACGGGTGATGAATCTTCTGTTGATGCGCAGGCCACCGCCGACCGTGAGCAGATGAGCGATGGCCCGTTATCCGATATTTATGATGAGAGCCTGCAGGGCCCCGCGCCCGGTACGCAGGCCGATTTGGTTGTGAATGTTGGCGACCGCATCTTTTATGGTTACGACCGTTATGACCTGTCCGCCGAAGCGCGCAGCGTTCTGGAGAAGCAGGCACAATGGTTGAACCAGTATCAGAATTTGTCGATCACAGTTGAAGGTCACGCCGATGAGCGCGGTACCCGCGAATACAACCTGGCTTTGGGTGAGCGTCGTGCGAACTCTGTGAAGAACTACCTTGTGGCTCTGGGTGTTTCCCCGTCCCGCATTACAACAATCAGCTACGGTAAAGAACGTCCGGCCGTACCTGGATCGAACGAGCAATCCTGGGCGCAAAACCGCCGCGGGGTTACCGTCGTCGAGTAAAGAGAGGATGAGGAATGCCTCATAGTCTTGATGTATTTAGAAACCTAAAGGCCTGGCTGGTGTCAGGCCTTTTCGTGCTTTCGGTTCTGGCCGTTTCCGCTCCCGGCTATGCGCAGTCCGCGCGCGATATCAACAACCGGTTGGACCGGCTGGAAAACGAATTACAGACGTTGAACCGTGCGGTCTATAAGGGCGAAACCCCGCCCCAGGGCGCAGGATTTTCAGGAGATCCGGCATCGCAGGCTGCTGCCGAAGTCCGCCTGCAACAGCTGGAAATTGAAATCCGCACCCTGACGGGAAAGGTGGAAGAGCAAAGTTATGAAGTCCGCCAGATGAAGGAGCAGATAGAGCGTATGCGCAGCGATATGGAGTTGCGTCTCTCCGATTTAGAGGGCGGGCCGCGCCCGGCGGCAAGCGGAGAGCCGTCTCCCGCATCACGCTATACCACGGGCGGCCTGAAATATCAGGAGCGCCTGCCGCCGGGCGGAAATACATCCGGTGGGTATCAGTGGAATTCGGGCACAGGTGCTGCAGGGGAAGACGGTCAGCTTGGCACACTCCGTCAGCCTGCGGATAGCGATTATAATAATGTCGATACCGCAAGCGGAACGACCGCGGCTGACACCGGCGCTTCGGCTTATGAGAACGCTTTTGCCCTGTTGAAGAATGCGCAGTACGACCGCGCAGAAACCGAATTTGCCGCTTTCCTGCAGAGATATCCAACCCATGCCTTGGCGGGAAATGCCAAATACTGGCTGGGTGAGACGTATTATGTGCGTAATGATTTTGAAACCGCTGCGCGCATTTTTGCCGAAGCGTATCAGCAATATCCGGATAATACGAAAGCGCCGGACAATTTGTTGAAGCTGGGGATGTCTCTTTCCGCGCTGGGGAATAACAATGATGCCTGTATCGCTTTGGGCCAGTTGCAGACACAATACCCCAACGGAGCCGGGCCGGTGTTGCGCCGCGCGAAACAGGAAATACAGCGTTTGGGCTGTTCATAAAACCTCCCTCAATCCGGGTGATTTTCAATGTCTGAGACCTCTACGCCGCAACCGATTTTGCCAGAAGACTTTCAGTTAATTTTACATAACTCAATTTCAAGTGCGGTTCTTGCCGGGATTAAGGCTGGAGGGGCTCTGGCCGTGGCCGTGTCGGGAGGTCCGGACAGTCTGGCGCTGGCGGCGTTGCTGGCAACCTATACGGGGCCGCGGCAGGAAGGCGGCGCAGCGGCGGAACTGCATGTTCTTATTGTCGATCACGGCCTGCGCGCAGAATCCGCTGGGGAAGCGGCATACACTCAGGAGCTTATTTCAAAACATTTTCCGCATGTAAAAGCGGAAATCCTGACCTGGGGTAAGGCGAATAAGGTGGTTTGCAGTATGGACGGGGATGTTAAATCCCTGCAGGAACAGGCGCGCAAGGCGCGTTACGGACTCATGGCGACCTATTGCCGTGCTCATGCTATCCGTTACCTGTTTCTGGGGCATCATCAGGACGACCAGGCCGAGACGGTTTTGTTCCGGCTGGCCAGAGGCAGTGGGTTGGACGGGCTGGGCGGCATGCGCCCGCTCAGGCCCTATGACAACGATTTGATGCTGGTGCGGCCCTTGCTCGATATACCCAAAGACCGGCTGGTTGCCACATGCAATCGTTATGGCCTGGAGCCAATCAAGGACCCCAGCAATGAATCAGATTCATTTTACCGCGGCAGAATTCGTAAATCCATGGAAGTTCTGGAGGGGGAGGGTCTCTCGGCCAAGCGGTTGTCGGTTACGGCAAGACGCATGCAGCGCGCGGCTTTTACCCTTGATAGGCTTGCCGCCGCGGCCTATGAAGACTGCAAAACCAATAAAAATTCAAAACGTATCGTATTAAATTTTGAATTGGTGCGGAAACAGGATGAAGAAATTGCGTTGCGCGTTCTGTTGCCGGCGAGTTCGGAACTAAGGCCGCAGGAGGCTGATCTGCCGCGCCTGG
>CAYGSN010000010.1:15658-69109 GCA_964352675.1 uncultured Pseudobdellovibrionaceae bacterium | reverse complement strand
ATCTTCTTCAACCTCTTCCTCTTCGATGTGATCTTCATCGAAAATATTTTCGTTAAACAGAAACTTTTTAGTGTGTGGGCTCAAGATAGTCTCTTGCATTCCTTTGAATATGAGTTTGGCCGTCAGTTTAGTAAATCAGCTCGTCTTCATCGCTGCCGGATGCAATGGTAATCTCGCCCCTGGCCTCAAGATCCTTGGCAACATTGACGATATATTGCTGGGCTTCTTCGACCTCTTTCAGGCGGACAGGGCCCATAGCGCCCATATCTTCGCGCATGATCTTGGCCGCGCGTTCGGACATATTGGAGAAGAACAGGTCGGTAATTGTTTCTGTCGCGCCTTTCAGAGCGATAGGCAGTTTTTCCTTGTCCACTGCACGAATAAGCGTCTGCATGCCGGACGGATCCAGATTGGCCAGATCCTCGAACGTGAACATGAGGGAGCGAATTTTTTCTGCCGCATCGGGCGAGCTTTTCTCCAGGGCCTCCATGAAGCGACCCTCGGTGGCGCGTTCCATGTTGTTGAAGATTTCAGCAATAAGCTCGTGACTGTCTTTCTTCTGGGTCCGCGCCAGGTTGGTCATGAATTCTGTGCGCAGAGTTCTCTCTACCTCATCAAGAATGTCTTTTTGCACGGCTTCCATGCGCAGCATACGGTGAATAACTTCAAGCGCAAAATTTTCCGGGAGCATGCCCAAAACGCGAGCTGCGTGGTCTGTAGAAACCTTTGAAAGAACGACCGCCACAGTTTGCGGATATTCCTTTTGCAGGAAGGCGGCCAGGATTTCCTCATTCACATTGCCGAGTTTTTCCCACATGGTCCGACCGGCCGGACCCCGGATTTCCTCCATGATATTATCGATTCGATCCCCGCTCAGTCCTGCTTTTTTCAGGAGACGTTCGGTGCTGTCCTGCGTTCCGACCAGGGAGTTGGTGGAGGTCATTTGCTCAGCAAAATCAACAAACAGACGTTCTACGACATTGGGGCTGACTTTTCCCAGCTGCGCCATTGTTTGTGAAATCTCCATGATTTCCTCATCATCCATATGCTCAAAAATTTTTGCAGCGTGATCCTCTCCCAACGACAACATCAGGATCGCGGCTTTCTCCGGTCCTGTTAGAGTTCTGTAATCCTCGCGTATTCTCAACGACATTTAGGCTGGCGCTCCTTTTATATCTGGCTGCATCTAGCTATCCTGCGTCATCCATGTACGGATAACAGAAACGGTTTCAGCGGGGTAGTTCTCTATAATCTCTTCGACTTTCTTCACAGAGGAGGCCTTCACCTTGCCCTCTACACCGGCAATATTAATGAGGCTTTCTTCTCCCTGTCCCTGACCATCCGGAACCTCAAAGTCTGAATCGCTTGGTCCTGCAAGAGCGGGGCTCTGAGGCGCTGCGGCCAGGAGGTCAGCCTCCAGACTTTCATCAATTTCAGGCGTTTCGGAGGCAAGCAGTCGGTTGACCATGGGCTGGAGAACCAGAAGCACCACAAGGATGATCATGATGGCCACGGTCAGGATTTCAACCAGATCCAGCAGCTTGTTTTTCTCAAAGCCGAAGATCAGGCGGTCATCAACCATTTCCGCGTTTACATCAACATCAGCGAATTGCATGTTTACGACCTCGATCAGGTCGCCGCGTGCGGCATCAAGCCCGACGGCGCTGCGCACAAGGGCTTCGATTTGTTCCAGTTCCGCCTCAGTGCGGGGCACATAGGTACTGTTTCCTTCTTCATCGGTGGTATAGGTGCCGTCTACGAGTATGGCGACAGAGAGGCGTTCAATCTCGCCGGCTTCACGCACGGTGCTGCGGACCGTGCGGCTGATTTCAAAATTGGTGACTTCCTCGATGCGGTTACTTTCCAGAGACGGTTGATTATCCGCAAGAAGATCTCCCCCCACACCTGGCAGATTGTTGCCGACAGAAACTTCCTCGCTCAGGGGTTCGCGCTCGAGCTCGCTTTCCTCAGTGACCTGTGTGGAGCGGACAACCTGACCTTCCGGATCAAACAATTCTTCATTGGTGCTGATGCGGTCGAAGTTCATCTCGGCTGTGATGGTGGCGCGGACATTGCCGTAGCCGACAATGCGGCTGACCTGGTCCTCAACTTTTTCCGTCAGGCGACTTTCGAAGTTGCGGCGCAATTCTTCAGCCTTCAGGCTTTCCAGATCCTGGCCTTCCTCGCCCCCGCGGGCGAGAAGATTGCCGTTGCTATCCACGATCGAAACACTGTCTGCTTTCAGATCGGGAACGGCATTGGCGACCAGGGACTGGATGGAAATAATTTGCTCCCGCTCAATGCGCGCACCGGGCCGGATACCGAGGAAAACGCTGGCGCTCGATGGGCGTTGCTCACGGCTAAACAGCTCGCGCTGCGGCAGTACAAGATGAACGCGGGCGCTGCGAATACTATCCAGAGCACTAATCGTGCGCGCGAGTTCGCCTTCAAGCGCCCGGACTTGGTTGATGTTTTGCACGAAATTCGTAGTGCCAAATCCGGATTGCTGGTCGAACAACTCATAGCCGAGAGAACCGCCATTGGGCAGGCCGGCCTGTGCCAACAGCATGCGCGCACGTCCGACTTCGTTTTCTGGCACGACAATCCGCGTACCGTCGGGGGAGACCTGGTAAGTGATTTCACTTTCCTCAAGCTTCGCGGCAACAGCACTGGAATCTGCTGTGGAAAGATCTGCGTAAAGCAGGCTCATTTGTGGGGAGGATACGCGCATCGAAACAAAAACGAAGAACATCAGCAGGCCGACCATCATGGCCGCCATAATCCCCAATCGCGCCGCACCCAACTGCCTTAACGTTTCAAGAAAACTGTTCACCGATCGTACCTAAGCCTTTGGTTTTTATTTGTAAATCACTAGATCTCCCAAGAGGGCAGGAGTAGCAATCGCATGTTAAAAAGAGTGATTCTGCGTCCGGAATCCGGCGAATCGCTCACAGTATACTCCTCTATTATAATCGTTTTTTTGCTGTTTTTCCATTGTACTGTGGATAAGAAGGTGTTTTTTTTGATCTTATTAAAAAATATTGAGGATGTATTTTTTATGAAAAAAATAAAAACGTCTGTTTTTTCTTTTTTTACAGTAAGTTGGCGGTGTTTTCTTTGCAAGCGAAAGCTGTGTAAAACTGCGGTCTATGTGTGCTTTTTCTTGACTTTTGCACTTCTGCATTATAAAATGATAATAGGGTAGTATACCTAAATTGCGTTAGTTGCGAATCTTTGTATATTGGCGCAATTTGGTAGGTTAGGAAACTTAAACATGATTGAAGCTGTAAATTCAGTTGTATCGAATGCGCCGTTGATCCGGGGAAGTCTGGATCAGACGAATAGCGCCCGCGCGACGGATGTTGAGATTGAGGTCTCTGCTGCTGCTCCGCAGGCTCCTTTTGTTAGCCCCTATGTTTATGTGGATGTAAATTTTGACACGGCTGTCCTGCAGTTGCGTGACTCTGATACCGGCGATGTTTTGCGCCAGTTTCCTTCAGAATCGACGCTGGAGGCCCGCCGCCGTGTGGATGACACTGTTCAGACAGAACGCGTCCTGTCGCAGCTCAGAGGTTCTTCTCGCGATTCGTCTTCCGGGGAGTCGCAGGGGTCTTCAGGCGGCATTGCTCCGACTCAGGCCGCAGCTCCAAATCCTCAGGCGCAGATTGCGGCAGCGGCTTTGGCCAGTTCTGCACAAGCGGCTAATCCTTTGATCTCAAGCGTGGTTGTTTCCGCTTAGATTTTAATATAAAAGACCGTGCCAAGCAGCGCTTTCGAGCGCTTTTTTTATGTCTGTTTGTTTCCGGTGTCTGTTGGGGTGGAGCTTCCCCCAGAGGAAGGCGGCGTTGCCGCGCTAGGTTTTGAGCTCATCAAGCCCGCTGCGATTTCCCGATTGATATTAACCAGCGGGTCGAGCTTTTCCTTTTTGGGGTCGCTGAGAATATCCAGCTCCCGTTTGAAGATAAAATTGGCCAGATTGATGATGTTGCTGCGCAGATCGTCGGGGCGCTCTCCGCCGGGGTTTTCCGTGGCGGTATCGTAAAACATCATCCAGATCTGGCGGTTGTATTTCAGGGTGGCTTCCAGCACGTCCTTGTTGATATTGTCCCAGTCTTCCTGCAGATCCTGGATCATCTTGGCGGATTTCAGCAGCACGCGCCCCTCAAGCTCGCGCTGATCCGGCGTGTTCTTTTGCGCGTTGTCGCCATAGGCGCTGGCGGCCTGGGCATAGGGGTTATGTGTTGGCGGTTTGTTTTGTGACATTGTCAATCAGTTCCTTTTCATGGGCGATCAGTTCCTTGGCCAGCTTCATGGCTTTGTAGTAATGGCCCTCGATAATCTCCTCGTTGATCTGCATGAAAAAAATCGTACAGGACGGTGCGGCCTTCTGGATTTCTTCCACACGTTTGAAATACTCCTTATGGTATTGCCGCGCATTCCGGGCCAGATACATGCATTGTATAAGAAAATAGATCGCCTTGCAGGGCGTATCAATATCTTCCTCCTGCAGGACGTCTTTTTCGCGTAAAATCGGGGAATCTCCGGCGATATGCAATCGTGTGCGCTGGGAGTCGTTGGTGATAACGGCTTCGCCTATGAGGATTTTTTCACCGGGTTTGAGGTCTATTACGAGAGCCATAGGAGTTCTTCCTTCATCTTAAAGTTAGAGTTTAAGCCATAGCTTCTGCCATGTATATATTTTTCATTATAGCATGGAAACAGTAAAGAAAAAATGACTTCCCCCTAAACCGAAGGGGGAAGTCGACAAAATCACTTAAAACGTCATTAAGCAGGTCATAAAAGCTGTTTTTCGCCTTATGGCTGTATTGTGAAGGGCTTAGGGTGTTTTTTCATGTGTTCGCGGCATTAGGAGAAAGATTCGCCTGGACACTTAATAAGAGACCAATAAAAAAAGCCCCGGCTTTCTGCCAGGGCTTTTGGTTATAAGGATTAAAATTATTCTGATTAGAACAGTCGAAGCACAGACTGCTGTGACTGAGACGCCAGAGACAGGGATGTAACACCCAACTGCTGTCTTGTCTGCAGGGCCAGCAAGTTCGCACCTTCTTCGTTCAGGTCGGCGAGTGTTAAGTCGTCCGCACCGGCTCGAAGGGTTGATACTGTGCTTTCTGTGAAGTCTCGACGAGTCTGGATAATAGACAGATCGTTCGCGATTGTGGCACCGAAGTTTCGGACGTCGGCGATCGCATCTGCGAGTTCGTTCGCGCGAGACGATACGGAGGCCTGGTCGCTAAAGTAGTTTGCTCCAGTAAAGGAGGTAAGGTTTAGCCCGGTATCACGGAAATCCTGACCTCTTGTTGTCAATGTACTGGATCCATCTTCGTTGAAGATAGAAAGCAGATCATCGCCTTCAAGCAAGTTGATTCCCTGGAAGCTGGCATCACCAACAATCGCAGTAATCTCGTTCAGCGTTGTATTGTAACGTGAGGAAATATCCTGCAATGTCGTCCGGCTACCTGTAAAGATACGGATGTCTTTACCATTACCAATCACGGTGTTGTCTACCGTAATTTCAGCAACTGTTGTTGTTGCCAAGTCATCAGTTACAGAGATCGCGAAGGAGTCGATGGCCAGACCGTCGGACGCTGTAATCTCAAAGGCGCCATTGTTAATGGCGATAGAAAGTACAGCACCTACAGAGGCACCACCAAGACCTGTAATGGCATCCCGAAGAGCGCCCAAGGTTGCGTTTCCTGCAACACCGGCAGTATAAGCGCCGCCGGATGTGTTAAGGTCACCAGCATCCAGTGTTACCACGATACGGTCACCCGCTTCGAAACCGGTGACATCACCGAGAAGAGCGTCGATTGTGGTTGCAAAAGTTGCTGCGGCGGCACCGGTTGTCCGAACATCAAGAGATGCAATGACTTTTGAGCCCGCATTCGCGTTGATTTCCGTTTGCGCCTGATCAACCAAGGATTCAGCGGAGTCGAGCTGCGCCAATACGGCGGTCACCCCAGAATCTGCTGCTTCAATGGTTCTGATGGAGAGTGCAATCCCGTCCAAAAGTGTGTTCAGATCGTTTGCGCGGTTACCGAAAGATTCTGCACGGAAGAAGTTCAACGGATTATCAAGAGCCGAACTTACACGCTTTCCTGTAGACAAACGGAACTGCGTTTGGTCAATCGAACGTTGTGTGTTTTGGAGAGATAGTAGGTTGTTCCGCAAGGCGGAGGTTAGTGCTACGTCACCTGACATGGTTCTATTCCTTTCCTAGGTTTAGAGTTCATAATGTTAAAGATCCTGAAAATCCTTTAGGATCAGTTTTCAGTATACACAAAAAAGCCTTAACGTGCAGTTAATTTTTAAACTTGTCCTCGGAGAAAAAAGCGATACTGTACAGTTGGGGCACAAACTTGTAGCAGCGATGCCGCTGCTCTTGTGTATCTGTTTGTAAATTAAAGATTTTTTCTCTTGGATCGCATGAATCAAAGTCAGCACAGGCATTCTCAGGAACTTTCTCAAATGTTCGAAAAGGGCTGTAAGCTCTTTGAGCAAAGTCGTTTTGACGAAGCTGTCGAAGTTTTGAGCAAGCTTGTGGCAAGAGGCCCTCTTGAAACGGGTCCTTATGGCGTATTGGCAGCAGCTTTATCAAGTTTAGGCAGGTATAAAGAGGCGGCTGATATTCTGGGCCAAGCAATTGAAAAAGATGTTGAAAATGAAAATCTTTATACAAGAAAAGCTTATGCGCTATACGGTGCAGGAGATGTTCGCGGTGCAATGGGTGTCATGGATGAGGCGCTTGAGAGATTTCCTGGTAATCATCATGTTTTGTTGTCCTATGGAACTCTTTGCACTAAATGCGGTACAGAATTCTATTTAAGCGGCGCGCAGGCGCTTGAAAAAATTCTAGAAGTGGAGCCTGAGCATTTAGACGCAACGAATTTAATTGGCTCTATCTTGGCCGCAGCAGGAAAACACAATGAAGCCATTCCTTATTTCATAAAAGTGCTGCGAGCAAAGCCTGATCATATGATTGCCCTGTTAAACATAGCAGGGTGTTTTGAAAAAACGGGTGAGCCTGAAATGGCTCTGAAATTCTACAATTCGATATTGGAAATAGACCCGCATCACGGACTAGCGATGGCTGCCAAGGCGACCATTTTATCGCATTTAGGGCTTTCTGCAGAATATTCGGGATTACTCGAGCAAGGGATAAAAAGGCTTCTTGAGGTCAAGGACCTTACCAACTTCATTATTTATGCGAGCAATTATATTTTTTATGTTCATTATGTCCCCGGTTTTGAGCGCAAAAAGATACTGGAAACGATTAATGAATGGTACAAACAGACCTGTTCTAAGATAGACGATAAGCCAAGGGTAAGCTTTGAGAATGTGCCGGAAGCTGACAAAGCGCTTCGTATCGGGCTGATATCCAATAGTTTTAAGCGCCACCCCGCAACATGGATGACTTTGGCTGCTATTGAGAACTTAGACAGAAAGAAACATGAGATTTTTCTATATTCGGATATTGTTGCAGCAAAAAGAGATGACGTTACAAGGCGATACTACGGCATGTGCGATAAGGTTCATGAAATCAAGGGTATGTCCAACGAGGAGCTTGTGGCAAGAATGCGTGAGGATGAGCTGGATATGTTGATTGAGCTAACCGGCCATTCGGAAGGGGGGCGGCGATTGGCGATTACCGCTGCTCGGGTGGCCCCTGTTCAGACCAAGTGGGTAGGCGGTTTGTTTGATACGACCGGTGTGCCGCAAATGGATTGGCTGATCGGTGACAAAATCCAAATTCCTGAGGGCGATGAGAAATGGTACACGGAGCGTGTGTACCGTATGCCAGATGATTATATTGTCTATGAGCCGCCATTTTACGTTCATGGTGTTCGGCCACTACCCGCGCTGAAAAATGGTTATGTCACATTTGGAAACTTAAATAATCTATGCAAAACAAACACTTATACAATTTCTTTGTGGGCAAGAATATTAAGATCAGTACCGGGCAGTAGGCTTTTGATGAAGGTTCAGAATATGGATACCCCCTTTGCTAAGAAGCATGTGGAAGAGTCTTTTGCTGCTCATGGAATCGGAATTGAGCGTTTAATATTGGAGGGCGGGGAGCCACATAAAGCCTTCATGGAAAGTCATAGTCGTTGTGACATCGCCCTTGACCCGCATCCTTATACAGGCGGCTTAACAACCTGTGAGGCTCTTTGGATGGGTGTTCCGGTTGTGACTTTGCCGGGGGAAACCTTTGCCGGGCGGCATGCGGCCACGCATCTCTATCACGCCGGTTATCAGGACTGGATCGCCAAGGATGAGGATGACTACGTCAATATCGCGGTGAAATGGGCGAATGATCTGGAGGCGCTGGCCAAGCTGCGCGCGGGAATGCGGGAGCAGGTCAGAAGTTCTCCCCTGACCGATGGCCCGCGTTTTGCAAGGAACCTGGAGAAGGCTTTGCGGCATATGTGGGTTGATTGGTGCGAAGAAAAAGTGAAGTATGAAGAGGGTTTGAGGAAAGGTGAGGATGTTGCGGCGCCTTCTAAGTCGATTAAGCCGCCCAGGCCAAAAAAGAAAACTGCATCAAAGAAGAAGAGAAAGAAATAGGAAAAGTGTATGAATATTAAAGAGTTACCCGTTGGGTTGAATTTAAAATGGGAGGAGCCGGGTGTGCCGCCGGGCCGCCATTTGAGCACCGATATCATGCCTATAAGCGAGTTTTCGCGTATGCGTAAGCGGATCGGTGGGCGCAGCGCGTTCAAACCGAAGACGAATTTTGATACGGGGGCGCTGGATGAATTGCGCAAGGATCCGGTCATGGATAAGCTGGGCGAAGATTATATCTTTTCATCCTTTACGATGGAGCCGGACAGCTTGCTGTTTTTGAAAGAGGTTATTCAAATGTTCCAGCCGCGCATGATTTTGGAGCTTGGCTGTGGGCTGAGCACACTGATTTTGTCGGCGGCACAGAAATCCGTGTTGAGCAACGGCAGCGGGACAAAGCATTATGTATGCCTGGAGCAGGATGAAGAGGTCCTGGATGCAACGAAGGCTCATGCAGAAAAGGCCGGTGTTTCAGGGCTGGTGGAGTTTTTGCATACGCCGCTGGTGCGTTATAAAATCGGGGCGGAATTCTCGCTGGATGAAAAAGCCATGCCGTGCTTTGATTTTGATGAGGGAAAGCTGCATGTGGCGTGCGGCGGGGTTAGGCCGGATATGATCATTATTGACGGACCGGCGGATGAAAAAACAATGTCGGGCGCGTCTTTTGCCAAAACGCTGAGCGTGCCGATCCTTAATCAATATGCCTCTGCCAATGCTGCCTATTTTATGGATGAGTGCTATAACGACCCAGAGATCTTTGCCATGGAGCAATGGCAGGAAAGCGGCAGTGCCAGCATTGTCGGCGTGAAGGCTGTGGGCAAGGGCATGATGATCGGCTTGAAGCCATTACAGCAATAGGACGCCGATCACATCAAGTTTTTATAATGATAGCCTGTCCTGTCGGAATTTGAATAGGTACACAGTTTCTTTTTCGGCAGAACTCGTCAAAATAATCCTGTTGTGGGTCGTGGTTTATATAGCCGTAGTCATCCAGTAAGACCACGCCGCCGGTCACCATTTTGTCCCAGAAAAATTCTATGGCAGCTTTTTCAGGGAAGACCACGTTCATATCAAGAGATAAGTAGGCGACATCTTTGACATCTTTATATTTTTCAAGCACATCGGGAACTTTGCCCTGTATCACGTCAACAAAATCATATTTTGCAAATTGTCCTTTGACGTATTCATAAATATCTTCGGTATAGTTATTGGTGTTATGCCATCGACCTAGAGGTTCAATTTTCTCATCAAACTGTTCCTCGGGTATGTTTGTGAAGGTGTCAAACAAAAGGAATTTATCAAGTTTTCCGTACCCTGTTTTTTCAAGAAGCTTCAGGATAGAACCGGATAAAATTCCGATATTCACGCCGCACTCTACGAAGGTTGATCCTAGCTCTTTTACTTGCGATGCAATAGACGCAGCAACATGGGCGCGCCAGGCGATTTTGTTAAGGTCTGGGTTTTTCAGTTTTTCATGCCGCTCTTTCAAAATTTCTTGGAAAAGAGCTTCAAAATTATAGTTCTTGTGGTAAGAAATTTTTTGTCCCCATACGCTGAAGCGGTCGGCCATGTGGTTGTATTTGTTTTGTTGCTGCGGCGTAAAGTGGAAGAATGTTCCATCATCTAACAAAATTTCTGTACGAACAATATTTGCCATTGATCTCTCTTTCTTTAAAAAATGTGAATTTACGCTAAAGTTCAGCCTCTAAGCTGTCAACCCATTTACAGCTCCTTAAAAAAATATTATTTTCAATGTCTTAATTCTGTTTAAGGTTTCAAACTCCATGCTCGATATTAATGTAATTTGCCGTAATAGCGGCCTGAACTTCCAAAGAACGTTAGATTGTTTGTCCGAGCAAACGTTCCAGGATTTTAAAGTCACTGTCATTGATGATGGATCCACAGACGGTACGTCCGGGCTTGTAAAAAAACATGCTGAGAAGGATCCTCGGTTTTCTTACACGCGTAATGAACACCGCCTATATATCGGTAATTTCCAGCGTGCTTTTTGGCTGGGAGATTCCGAGTTTGTGATGCCCAAATCATCGGATGATTTGATTGATAAGACCTATGTTGAAAAATGTATGGCGCGTCTCCAGGAAGACTCTGAGCTTGCGATGGTTCATACAGGGTCTGAAGTTCTGGATGATATGGGTCAGGTTGTTCAAACCTATGACGATCAATTTAATTTGAGAATTCTTGACGATGATCCATTGATGCGGTCCATAAGAATGGCTGCAACTTATGCTGTTGCCCCCTCATACTGGGGTGTTTACAGGCGTAATGCTGTGTCCAAGCTTCAGCCTATACCGTATTGCAACGGGTTTGATCACATTGTTATGTGTGAGCTCGCCTTGTATGGGAAGACAGATTATATTGATGAGATTTTGTTTCATAGGGCCAGAGGCGGGGCGCCGCTTCTTGATAATGCTAAAAAAGCGACATTGCATCACATCCGCGATCTACCTATGAATTCTATTGCCTCTGATTTTACTTTTATGACACCAATTATCACCATGATTATTGGTCATTTGGATATGGCCAGAGTCGTGCGTATCGAAGAAGAATTAAGGTTGGCTTATATTGATAAGCTTATGAAGGTTCTTGTGAACCGCTTTAAAGATTCAGTTCAAGAAGAGTTGAATTATTTTAAATCCCAATTCAGGGGGTTTGCAAGGTTAGCGACTGCTGAAGCTGCACCTGAAATTACAAAGTCCAGCTTTAAATACTATATGTCGAATCATATCATGGGTATAGAAACGGTTTTGGGTGATAAATTCGATTTAACCGAAATTCGGGATTTTAGGCATGAAATTTGCAAGATCTAACACAATAAAATAATAGGATAATATGATGATTAAAGTGAATGTAGGCTGTGGCCCAAACCTTTTAGAAGGGTACGAGAATATCGATATTGTCCCGCAAACAGATGCGGTCAAAGAGGGCACGTTAATTGATATGCCTTTTGAAGATAGCAGTGTCGACGAAGTTCTGGCGGAGCACATTTTTGAGCATATGGATTTTCGTGAAGAGCCTCAGGCTTGGGCCGAGTGCTATCGTGTTTTGAAGCCTGGAGGCAAGCTGGTCATGGAAGTCCCTGATTTCGAATGGGTTTGCAAAACCTTTCTGGAAGCCAAGGACGAGTTTAAAGAGTTTTACCAGTTAGGTTCATTAGATCATTATTTCGGCAATGGTCGGGCGCTGGATCAGCGTTGGAGCATTGTAACCACGATGTTTTTTGGAAACCAGAACGGTGCCGGGCAGTATCATAAAAGCGGCTATACCGATGCAAAAATCCGTGCGATTGCGGAGATAGTGGGTTTTGAAGTTGAAGATATGAAATTCTACGATAACAAGGGTGGGCAGGCTATCCGTGCTACGCTTATCAGGAAAGGATAAGAGCTATGAGAGTATTCGTCACCGGCGTAGCCGGATTTTTGGGAAGCCATTTGGCCGAACGCCTGATAGAGATGGGGCACGAAGTTGTGGGATGTGACAGTTTGCTGGGAGGAGAGCTTGTGAATGTGCCTCCGGAGGTTGATTTTTATCAATATGATTGCTGTGACTTCAACTCCATGCTCAAAATTTCAAAGGGGTGTGAAATTGTTTATCATTGTGCTGCAACTGCCTATGAGGGGCTTTCTGTTTTTTCACCCCATATTGTAACCAAAAATATTTTTGAAGCGTCTGTCTCTGTCTTTTCAGCAGCCATTGAAAACCGGGCCAAACGCATTGTTTTTTGCTCCTCAATGGCGCGCTATGGAACGAATGAGGTGCCTTTTAAAGAAGAATATACGCCGAAACCTCAGGACCCTTATGGCATTGCAAAGGTCGCTGCCGAAGATGTTTTAAAGAATTTGTGTGAGGTTCACGGCGTCGAGTATGTGATTGCCGTACCGCACAATATTATCGGTCCCAGACAGAAATTTGATGATCCCTACCGTAATGTGGCCTCCATCATGATTAATCGTATGTTGCTGGGCAGGCCTCCGATTATCTATGGCGATGGTGAGCAGATGCGTTGTTTCTCTTTTGTTGAAGATTGCTTGCAGTGTTTGATCCGCATGATGGATGACCCGCATGTTGTGGGCGAAATTATTAATATTGGCCCGGATGAGGAATTCGTAACGATCAATGATTTGGCCAAGCGCTTGATGAAACTGGTTGGTTTTAAGGAAGACCCGATTTATATGCCCGGTCGCCCGCAGGAGGTGAAGCATGCAACCTGTTCAGCGGATAAGGCGCGGAAACTTTTGGGCTATGAAACCAAAATGTCGCTCGATGATGGTCTTAAGTCTATGGCGCAGTGGATCCGGGGAACCGGACCGCGGAAATTCCGCTACCATCTGGATATTGAAATTCACAATGAAAAACTCCCCGATACCTGGGGTAAGAAGTTGATGTAAAAACGCTGTTGGCTTTTTTTAGGCTTTAATATTTTTCCAAAATAAACAAAAGAAAAAAAGAGGGGCGCACCGGAGCGGTTTGGGTTCAATAGCAACCGTTCTGGTTTGCATTTACGGGCAATGCCCGATGCGCCCGCTTTCCATGCTTATCCCAACCCATTCTGGATATGTGATCTTTTGCATGGAAAGGGTAAGGCTTAAGGCACTTATCTTTGGGAAGGTTAGGGTTTGCCGGGTAGCATATCCCAAAAAAGCACCTTAAGCCTTAAGCCAATTCCTTTCTTTTTTATCTCAGACTCAGGAGATCCTGGGTCATCTGATCCACAGTATTGATCACCCGTGTACCGGCGCCAAAGGCCCGCTGGGAGATAATCAACCGTGCAAACTCATCGGCCAAATCCACGTTGGAGGCTTCGAGCGTGGAGGGTTCGATAAACCCGGCTCCGCCTGTTCCGGCCTCACGCAGGTTCTCTTCTCCGGACTCCTCGGCTTCTGAATAGGCCGTGCCGGACACTTCGGTAAGGCCGTTGGAGTTGGCAAAGGTAATCAAGGGAACTTGATACAGATCCGCCGAGGCACCGTTGGAGAACCGGGCGACCACACGGCCGTCACGGGTTAACTCCACCCCGGTCCGAAGGCCAAGCTCTGCACCGTTCTGGTCGGAGAAGATCACGTCATAGTTCCCGGAAAACTGGGACAAGCGCTCAATATCGATATCAAAGTCTTGCAAGTTGGAGCCGTTGCCCCAATCAATATTTGCAAGGGCGAGGTCAATATTGCCTTCTCCATCGGCGGAGGCATTTAACGTTCCGTCGCCTTCGAAGTTCAAGAGACCCTCGGAAATGGTGCTTCCATCCGGGTGTATGACTTTTAACTCCCACCATCCCTGGGTATTGGCTCCTGTAAGGTCATCAAAATCAGGGAAGACGCCATTACCGTTATCGGCGTATGCTGTCGTGATATCGGTGTGGGTTACGGCTACGGAAGCTGCACCGAGGTTAAGAGTTGTTGCTCCACCTGAAATCGGTGTTCCCGCAACATCATCAACCGTAAAGTCAATGGTTGGGTCGACGGCCTGGATAATAATTTGTCCGCTATCTGTGAGGCGGGCTTCTAGTATGCCGCCGCCGTTAAAGCTTTCAATGTTGTCCAGAAGTTCTTGTACGGTTTCGGAATCATAGTCTGCTGTACCGGTTGATGCACCCACAGTACTATCGAAGAGCTCGAACGTTTCTGTTGTCGCTCCTACGGTTATTGAGAACTGGTCTTGGTGCGAAATGCCCGCAAGCGAACCTGAGGCTGGCGCGCTACCGGCAAGCACGTCATCTGATTCAAGGACGGTTTGATTCCCGGTTGTAATATTGGCCATGGGGCCTGTAACTTTACGGTATTCAAATGTAACCGTTTGAGCAGAGCCCAGGGCATCAAACACTGTTAGGCCACGTGAGAAATGCGCCGCGTTTGTGCGGGCTACCGGTAATGCAATGCCGCCTGTTCCGGTATTGTAATCGGCCTGGTTCGCATTCAGGTTAATTGCCAGTTCCGCCGTTGTTGTCGGCCGTGTCAAGCCGCCGAGGAATGCCACATCGGCCGGGACCAGTGAAACCAGGTCGCCCTGGTTGGCAGGAAGATTGCCATCTGCATCAATCGGCCACGCATATAGAACAAAGCCGGAGGCATTGCGCAGCAATCCCTGTGCATCTTCCGAGAACTGTCCGGCGCGGGTATAGAGGAATTCCTGTCCGGTATCGGTGGAACGTTTGACCGGGAAGAATCCGTTTCCAGAGATCGCCGCATCGGTGGCGGAGGATGTCTGCTGGATCGAGCCCTGCTGGTCCACGCGCTGGATCCGGTTCACGGAAACCGTACCCGGAGAGTAGCGTGACAGACGGCTTTCTGTGGTCACCAGTGAGTTGAAGCTGGCTTCCGAACGCTTAAAACCGTTTGTGTTCACGTTGGCGATGTTGTTGGAGATAATCGCCGTGTTCTGGCTCTGCGCAAACAGTGCCGATACACCTGTAAATAATGATCCAAAAAGTCCCATGGTTAGTCTCCTTTCAAGTTAAGCAAATAAATCAAACTTTCGTTTTTGGTTTTTGGTTGTGGTTTCGGTTAAAATTTAAAAATCGTTTGTTGTTCATGTTTTTTCCTATGTTAGATCCCTGAGGACCTGCGTCATTTCATTGACGGCGTTGATGACCTGAGAGTTCAGAGAGAATGAGCGCTGGCTGACGATCAGGTATCCGAATTCTTCGGCCAGATCCACATTCGAATTCTCCAGTGTGGCCGGGTTCAAAATTCCGGCTCCGCCCGTTCCGGCCTCCAGCAGAACGACATCGCCGGAGTTGTCGGTCAGGACATAGGCGGTATCGTTGACTTCGCGCAGGCCGTTCACATTCGCGAATGTGGCCAGCGGGATTTTATAGATATCGCTGCGGATTCCATTTGAGAAGACGGCTGTGACCGTTCCATCCCGTTGGATCTCGATATTGTTGCGTGTGCCGATCCCTGCGCCGTTTTGTTGGGAGAGCAGGACGTTGTAATTGCCTGAAAACTGGCTGAAATTGGTAATGTTCAGAGTCAGCGATGTATCGTCATCCGTCCCGGCATTGTCGAAATTGATAGGCGTGGTGGACAGATCAATGCTGATTTCTCCATCCGCGCCGGGCAAGGCGTTTAGCGCGCCGCTTCCGTCAAAGTTTATCAGCCCCTGGCGCAACGTGGTGAGTGTGCCACCGCTGGGGTTTGCCGGATCAGGGATAAGCAGGGTCATTTCCCACCAGCCCTGTGTATTGGGTGTGGTTGTATCAGCGAAGGCAGGGAAATCGCCCTGTGCTGTGTAAGGCGCAGAACCAGGATTTGTGATATCGTAATCCGGATCGTAGATATAATCCCCATCACTGGGGTCGGTCACGAAGTTCAGGCCGGTTGCGCCCAGAACCGGAGCATCGGAACCAGAGATGTTCAGCGTCACTGTCGGGTCTTTGGCCTGGACAAGGAGGCGGCCACTCTCGCTTATGCGGGCTTCGAATTGCTGCGTGGCGGGGGCCCCTGCTGTGAAGTTGTTAATAACCCTTAGTACATCATCCACAGTGTTTGCCTGGTTAAGCGAAGTATCTGCCACACCATTTACAAAAGTGATATTCAGCGTGTTTGTGCCGTCAGATATCTGGAAGATGTCGCCATTTGTAATGCCGGGCGTTGGCCCACCTGCATTGTCCACCAGGACATCTTCCCGATCCAGAGGCGAGGTGTTGGATGTGAAATGCGCCATGGGGCCCAGCACTTTGCGGAATTGGGCTGTGACGGCACGCTGTGTTCCGGCGCTGTCGTACACGGTTAAATTGCGGGAGAAATGGGCGGCCTGGTTCGACATTGGAAGTTGCTGGGGCACGGTGAAGGCATGGCCATCATAATCGCTCTCACTGGCGTTCAGGTTCACCCCGAAATTCACTTCGGTTGTAGGGATAGGCTGGCTCTCGAAAATGCCGACATTGATCGGCTGTAGGGAATCAAGTGTGGTTCCGCCTGTAATATTACCGTCCTGATCCAGCGGCCAGCCATACAGGAAAAATCCTGCAGAGTTCATAAGGTAGGTTTCCTCGTTTGTGTTTTCAGTGGTAAACGCTCCGCTATCCGAGGTGTTGCGGATGGCAAACTCGCCGAACTGACCGTTGCGTGTGAAGTAGAAATTATCATCAGCCGGATCAATCGTGCGTTTCACAGCAAACATACCTTCGCCGCTGATAGAGGCATCGGTTGAAGAGCTGGTCTGGAAGATGGAACCTGCTTGATTGGCCTGTAGAAGGCGTGTTGTAGACACACCGGCCAGCGTGTCGCGTGCGCTGCCTTTTGAGGAGAAGACAAGATCACGGAAAGCCACGGATGAGCGCTTATATCCCACCGTATTCAAATTCGCCACGTTCTGCGAAATGATGTCGGTCGAGCGGGAACTGGCTAGCAGCCCTGTCGTGCTTGAATATAATGATCCGAATAAACTCATTGTCTTATCCTCTTAAAATCCTTTCCTACGGGTCGCCGCTGCCGTCACCGGAACCATCTCCGCCGTCGCCATCATCTCCGTCATCGCCATCGTCATCAGGCGGGAGCGGGTCTGTTTCAGGGACAGAGACGTTCAGAACCTGTCCCAGCGATACGGCGCGTTCACCGACCAACAGGAAGATCAGACCGTTCTGTGATTCAACCCCGCGTACGCGGCCGTTCACAACGGTGGTGGTGCTTACGGCATTGCCATCAAAATCTAAGGCGTCTACACGAATTTCGTATGTTCCTTCCGGTGCGATCGTTCCGTCCTTTGTTGTGCCGTCCCAAACAAATTCATTATTGCCCAGACCTTTTTCAGCATCGGTTTCATAGACGGTCTCACCTTCTTCGTTGACGATACGGATTTTTGCTTCGAACGGTTCGCTGTTATAGGCATAGTTGAGCTTGACAGGCTCTGCGCCATCGAAATTGAATTCAGAGCTGAGATAGCTGATATCCATGCCGACATAACCCAGCGAGTTGCCAACAGCATTCCCCAGGCTCAGTGATACGAGAGAGTCGAGCTTCTGGTTGGTATTGATCTGCTGTTCTACACCGGAGAAGGCCACGAGCTGGTTTGTAAATTCCGTGGTGTCCATGGGGGAAAGCGGATCCTGATTTTGCAGTTGTGTGGTCAGCAAAATCAGGAACTGGTTAAAGTCCTGCGCAAGGCCCGTCTGGGCGTTATTTGTGTTTGCCTGTTGGTTCAGGGCTGTTCCTATATTAACGTCGCTTACCATTTTGCATCTCTCTTTCTTCTTTTCTGTATCCGTTAAGCCAGAATGTCATAGCGCATATGCCCGGTTTCGGAATCCACATGCCATGTCATCGTGCTATCAATGATTTCGATTTCTTCTTCGCCGTTATCACCTTGTCCGGCTGCATTGCGGCTGCCGTCATGCCCGCCATTCTGATCAAAATTGTATCCTTCATCCGCCAAATCAAAGGTGAGGGATGAGCCGTCAGCCTCTAGCCCTGCATCCTGTAATGCACGCTCCAGAAGCGTCGCGTCGCGTTGGAGCATGCCTAGGGTTTCAGGTTTTTCCGCAATCAGATGCGCCTTGACGCTTTTGTCTTTTCCAACGGTCATCTGTATTTCAACACGGCCCAGTTCTGGCGGATCGAGTTGAATTCTCATCGTCTGGTCGCCGCCTTTAACACCGGCGCGGGTCATGCTGACCGCAATCATCTGCGTGGCCGGGTGGGGGTGTTGCGCGCCTTGAGCCTGTGTAACCAGGCTGGTCAGGCTTGCATTTTGTAGGCTGTGATAATTCAGGTTGCCTGCAAAGGAGCCGTCAGTGCTATCGCTTGACAGTCCTAGTGGGGAGAGTAGTGATCCGTCGCTTGAAAAGTGCCAACCTTGCAGAATGCTCATATTTGCTGCCGCCGCATTTTGTGATGCAGGAAGGGCGGATACAGCAGTTTTCCCAGTGTCTGCAGAGGCATTTTCAACGCGCGGCGCTCCGGCTATATCGCGTAAGCTTTTCTCAAAGTTTTCGGAGGGGAGGGTAGAGCTTTTTCCTGTTCCGGGATCAATGTTGTTTAGATAGGAGCCGAGATCGCGCCGCGTGCCGTTATTGGCATCTTCATTTGGTTTGCTCAATGCCCGTGATGCGGCGGCCTGGCTCGCGGCGAGGGCGGCGACAGGATCGGCTGCAATAATGCTGTCAGGGCCGGAACTCTCTGCGCTCTGCGCAGGCAGGACCAGCTGGATGGCGATCAGCGCCAGAATGCTTTCATCGATTTCATCAAGGCTTTCCAGGTCTTCGAAGGCGGCAACGTCCGCCAGGATCTGCGCTTGAGATTTTTCGGTGCCTTCGCTTTGTGCCTGAAAAGCCTGCAGCTTCTGTCTCAGAATGACGCGCTGTTCCGGCGTTAGGTTGGCCACGATGCCTTCTGGTGATCCACCGTCATTGATCAGTTTTTCAAGGCGTTCCAGAAAAGTTTTGTATTCGCCGTCTTCAAAGCGCGCGGCGAAAGGATTGGCAAGGCTGCCAAATTCCTGATCTTCAGGATTTACATTTTTGTCAGCCAGCAGGCCGTCCTCAAGCAGGGGTTTGAGCTCGCGGATAAGGGCCGTTTGGTTTAACGCCAGCGTGTCGCTCAGGACATTGGTTTCTTCGGTTGAGAATTTCCCGATCTGCTCCTTAACGTCGTCATTGACGGCAAGCATCTCGACGATGTCGAGCTTTGGTTTTTCCGCAAGAAGCGGGTTGTCGGATTTCAAAGAAGACTCTCTTTCTTCTTCGGCCTTCTCCTGCAAATCTTCAATATCCTGCGCTCTCTCGTTTTCAATCGCCTGCGCCAGCCAGAATTCAAAAAAACCGAAGGCGGCGATTTGAGCGTTCAAATCACCTTGCTTCCCGGAAGGATTAAATCCTTGGGCCGCGCCGGTTTTTGTAATTGTAAAAAAGCTGTCTATGCTCATTTATCGTCTTTCGTTTTTAATCTCAAATTTTCAACCTGTTTTAGGCCGTTTCATTAACGCCCATGGAAACGGATTTCCGCTCTGCACTATCTACGGTTCCAATTTCGTTGTAGCTGAATGTTGTTCTTGTTTTTGCTGTTTCTTTCGCAACTCTGCGAATGGTATTGCCAAGCCGCTCTGTCGCGCGCTGCATACGTTCAATCGATTTACGGTTCTTCTGGGCCAATGTTGAAAAATGCTCCTGCATATCTGTCAGGCGCTTTTTCAGGTCAAACTCCACATCGCGCATTTCTTCCTTGCGTGAGAGGATTTGCTCCACGCCATTCTGGTATTTCTGTGCCATTTCCAGCTTTTTGTCCTGCAGGCTCAGGAATGTAGCTGTATCGGAGGCATCCAGCGCTTCGTTTTCGGCCTGGTAAACATTTTGTAAATTCTCAATCGTTTCGAGCATTTCCTGCATCGCCTTTTTCGGATCTTTCGACAGGATGAAGGCGGAGGCGCTTGGTCTGGAGCGCGGAGCTTTGTTTGATAAAGCTTTGTCTTGATACGGGTTGTTCATGTCGTCCTCTTCTTTTTTGTTAAGCCTGTGTTTGATTTTCAACGCGGTCAAAACGCATTGGTTTTTTCTGTGCCAGTTCCTGAACCGTCAGCAGGGTTTTTTGTGTGTTGCGCTGTGACCGCTCTTTCATGCGCAGGACCAGAAGATTGTTGGCCTCTGATTTTTCACCCAGCATGTTTTGCAACTCTTCCAGCTTGTCCAGAAGCGCCTTGTTAACTGTGCGGAATTCACGGATGCGGCTGCGAAATTCTTCGGATGCTTTTGTATAGCGCGCCACCACGCGGTCCTTTTGGTCCTGTATGAAGGCGAAGCCCATCATGTCGTTTTGCAAAAGGGTCTGGGTTTCCTTCTCGGAAAGATCGAGCAGGATTTTTGACATTTTGATGAGGTCCTGCACCGCCGCAGTTGCGTTGGGTGGTAAAATTTTTTCAGTCGTGTTGGCGGCAAGTTTATTCATCAGGCATCTCCGTTACGTCTTGGGGGTTAAGGGTTGTTTTGTTGTGATCCGCTGCGCTTTGCATCTGGATAATCTGGTCGCGCACCTGTGAAGACAGGCCGATGCTTCCGGTCTGTGCCATCAGCTTGCCGTATTCCTGGAGCAGCAGGCCACGGAAAACCTCTTCGCCTTTGCCGCCGCCAAAGGGCGCCTCGGTGCTGATCCCTTCAAACATCGGCTTCATCATTTCAGCAATGAATACGGCTTCAAACTCTTGCGCCGTTTCGGTAGCACCGCGAACCTCTTTGTTGTCTGCGATATTCTCCGCGTTCGGCGTTTTAAGCCCGGCAGTTTTTGCCGTGCCCAGTTTTTTTGTCTGTGCTGCGAGATCTCCGTTGGAGGCCTGCATAAGGGCAATCGATGTGTTGGGGCTCAGGAAATCTTTCATGGCTTAAAGCACCTCAATATCAGCCTGCAGGGCCCCGGCGGCTTTGATGGCCTGCAGAATTGTGATGACATCGCGGGGTTGCATACCCAGGCTGTTCAGGCCGGTGACAAGGTCCTGCAGTGTTACACCGGTCTCAAGGGCGGCGAGGCGGACATCTTCACCTTGATTGACGCTCACGTCACTGCGGGGCACGACAACGGTTTGTCCCTGTTCGGAGAAAGGATTTGCCTGCGACACCTGCGGTGTTTCGGTGACGCGGATTGTCAGGTTGCCCTGTGCGATGGCCACATCACTGATGCGGACATCCGCACCAATCACAACCAGTCCTGTGCGCTCGCTTATAACCACACGGGCAGGCTGGTCGGGCTGGATCGGCAGCTGTTCGATATCTGTAATCAGATCCACAATCGTGCCGTCAAAATTTGAGGGTCGGCGCAAGATGATGCTGGCGGAATTCTCGGGGTCTGCAATATTGGCCGAGGTAAAGCCGTTAATGGCCTGCGCGATGCGGCGAGATGTGGTGAAATCCGGGTTTTTAAGAGATAAGCGGACTTCCTGTAACTCCTCAAGGGTAAAGTCGATTTCACGCTCGACAATTGCCCCGCCGGCAATGCGGCCGGATGTCGGAATGTTTTGGGTCAATGTTGCAGCTTCTCCGCTGATGCTGAATCCGGCGACGCTGATTTCGCCTTGCGCAACCGCATAGACTTCGCTGTCGGCAGCTAAAAGAGGGGTCACGATCAATGTCCCGCCCAGAAGACTGGTGGCATCGCCGAGGGACGATACACTCACATCAATGCGTGAGCCTTGATTGGTGAATGGGGGCAGGGTGGCTGTAACCATCACTGCCGCTGTATTGCCCGTGTTCAGGTTCAGGCCGCGGATATTGACGCCCAGACGCTCCAGAAACGCGATCAGGCTTTGCTCGGTGAACGGGGAGTTGTTCAGGCTGTCGCCTGTGCCGTTCAGACCGACCACAAGGCCGTATCCGACGAGTTGGTTATCCCGGACGCCTTCTATATCAACGATATCCTTGATGCGGGAAGTTTTGGCATGCGCCATAGAAATCATTGAAAAGAAAAAGAGTCCGGTCACCAATAACAATCCAAAATCCTTCAGGATCGGCGACCGGATCATACCCACCTTGCTTTGTTTTCTATTATTTTTTACGCTGAACATCGCTTTTCTTTCTTATGTCATGTGATGCTTTAAAAACACGTCTTCACAAGATTACTATGCGAATGGCGTGCCAGTTTTGCCCAAACGGCCTTTTTCACAGAAAATGACGGATTTCATAGGTTTGAGGGGGTTGTAAGGAAAGATTTTCATGAGAAAACTCACGGCAATTCTTTCCGCCGCTCCTGAAACGCGCTATAATGAAGTTAAGTGAAAGGATAATTCTGTATGAAAGTTACCGGTCCCGGCCAAACCCAAGGCCCGTCAAAGACAAAAAAGAAGGATAACGCACAGAAATCCGATGGGAGTTTCGAGGATTTTATCGCCTCTGCCCCCCAGGAAAAGGCGCAAACCACCAATACGCAGTCGATTGCGATGGTGGATTCCCTGTTGGCTATTCAGGGGGCTGAGGATCCGACAGCCCGGGCGGCCAAGCAACGCGCCAGAAAGCGCGCCGACATGCTGCTCGATGAGTTGGAGGGGCTTCGCGAGGCTATGCTGAGAGGGGATTTGACAGTAGGTCATATGATTGATGTTGCCGATGTGGTGGCCCAGCATAGGGAAAAAATTTCCGATCCGTCCCTGACCGCCATTATGGATGAAATTGACCTGCGCGCGCAGGTGGAACTGGCCAAAATGCGGGTTGCTTTGGATAAGCAGGAAGCGCGCAATTCACAAAAAACGGCCTCATAAAACCCTTTTTTATGTTGTTTTATCCCTGAAGGATGCGTATATTTTCGCTTCTCTTATTGACAATAGGTGTATTTAAAGGGGATTGGCTTTATTATGAGTTCTACAAGTAGCGTGATTGTCCCGCCCGATTATGATCCGGAAAAGGATAAGGGCAAGTTTATGAACCCGGTGATGCTGGAGTATTTCCGCCAGCAGCTGATTGCCTGGCGCGAAAGCCTTTTAAAGGAATCTCAGGAAACCATTCAAAACACGTTGCAGGGCACGGAACTGCAACAGCCGGACTTGACAGACCGCGCCTCGGCCGAGACGGACCACAGGCTGGAGCTGCGCACCCGCGATCGCGAGCGCAAGCTGATCAACAAGATCAACCAGGCGCTGGATCGTATAAATGATGGTGAATACGGCTATTGTGAAGAAACTGGCGATGAGATTTCCATTGCCCGCCTGAAGGCCCGCCCGAATGCAACTCTTAGCCTCGAAGCGCAGGAACGCCACGAGCGCAAGGAAAAAACGCAAAGAGATGATTAGTTTTCAATCTGTAAGATTGGGGCTGTTGCGGTGTAGACAATGAATGGTCTCATCATTCGGGCCTTTCTTGCGTAAAGCGCTTCAACGATTCTGTCATGGTAGTTTTGGCATTCCTCTGCGGTATAAAGCCCTTTTTCTACGATATCGCCCATGCGTGCCTGGCAGCCGAACAGGTGGTCCATATCATCCGGTGAGTGAGAATAGGTTGTATAGATAACGACACTATCGGAGACAAAGCCGGCCTCTGTCAAATCCGGCTCAATTGTTTCATCAACATCACTGTTAACAACTGAAGTTTTGCCGTTCCCTCGCGTGAAGATATTCCAGAGAAAAGAATTGCAATCAAAACCCAAATCTACACCTTCATCCAGGACCACTTGCGTTTTTCTATAGATTTCTTCCGCTATCACGAGCGGGCGGCCTGGCTTTAGAACCCGGGCAATTTCTGCGAGAGCTCTAGGTGTCGCGTTATCATGGTGCAAATATTGGTACACCCGGATCATGCGGGCTTGATCGACGGAATTGGCCTCTATTGCTGAAAGATCGGTGGCATCCGTTTCAATTATTTGAAATTGAGGGGCATCTTGTATGCCTGTTGCAACAAGTCTTTTTTGAAGCTCATCCAGATAGAGCCGATCTTTGTCGACCGCCAGAATTGTTCCTGAGTGTTTTTTATCTCCTGCCAATTCAATAAAATCTGGGACCGTGCCGCATCCAATATCCAGTGTGGTCTGTTCTTGTTTCAATCCCATTTTTTCACGTGTAAGCCCTGCAACAACACGATTAAAGGCCATCGCATAAAAATCGTCCAGATATTCCAGCTTTGCTTCCGCCTGAGCCGGGTCGCTGTCCTGGTATCTTAAAATGCCTTGAGGTGCATGACGCAGGCGATTTAGCAGCGCGCGTCTTGCGGCTGCGTTGAATTGAGGGGAGGTAAATGTTTCTTCAAGGTTTTGAATGCCAATCATTTATTTTGTCTCTTTCTAATTTTTGCATAAAAAAGCACATTGGTGCGCTTACGTCAAATAAAAAACCGGCCCTTCCGTGGAGGAAGAGCCGGTGATGAGGTTGGGTGGGTAAGCTCTTTTTGTTAGGGGTTCTTCTTTAGAACGGGAACACGATGTCATAGAGCTGCTGGCCGTAGCGCGGCTGCTGCACATCGGTGATCTGGCCTTCGCCGCCATAGGCGATGCGGGCCTCTGCGATCTGGTCGGAGGAGACCGTGTTGGCCGTGGAAATATCCTGCGGACGGATTACGCCGTCAACCTGCAGAATTCTTTTTTCGAAGTTCACCACGACTTCCTGGCGGCCGCTAATGACCATATTTCCGTTTGGCAGGATCTGTGTAACAAGGGCAGCCATACGCACGGCTATTTCTTCTTCGCGCTCGATACTGCCCTGCCCGCTATGAACGGAATCGGCGTTCAAACCGACAATATCCGGGTTGGTGAGATCGCCATTGGCATCGGTGATGTCTTCGGGCAGGATGCGGTCCAGAGCATTCTGATACCCCAGAAAAGATGCAAGGCTTGCATCTTCGGAACTGTTGCGGGTGCGCTCGGATTCATTATCCAGCGTGGCTTCGTCCTGGATATCAATCAGCACGGTGATGATATCGCCAATATCGGAAGCCCGCTGGTCCTTGAAGAAGGTTTGACGGTCGGCGGCCCATAGAGAGTTTCTTTGGCGATTTGCATTTTTCGGTGTGGGCATGGGCAAGCTGACGGGCTGATAATCCGGCTGGGTTGTCGGATTGACAATTTTTGATGTCTCCGGTGCCTGTCCAATGTTGGCCACCCGGTCGACTGCGCCGCAGGCTGTTAAAGCGCTGCAGGCCAGAAGGGTCAGGCTCAGTTTTGTTAGTTTCTTTTTGGTTTCTGTTTTCATTTTACTACCCACCTTTTTTGAGGTTTACACATTTAAAGAAGTTAATACGTGATGACTTTGACTTCGCCGACATTGCTAACAATGCCTTCGATTGTCCGGTTGCTGCCGGTATTGACCACACGAATGGAGTCGCCTTTGGAGCCGTTCTCCAGCGCTTTGCCGCGCGCGCTGAGCTGCATCGTGCCGCTTTGGAAAACCATTGTGACGAATTCGCCGCGCTTGACGATCTGTGGTGCTTCGATTTCGGACTGTCGGATCGGCTTGCCGGGCAGAACCATGCGCCGCGCGGTCATGCCGATCAGATTGTCTTCGTTGATGATAATGTCGTGGTTCAGATCTTTTTCCCGCAGTTCGAGATAAGAGATATCATTTTTGCCGATCGTGACGCCGTTGCGGATGGTTTCGCTTAGGATCGGGACATCGATCAGGCGCTCTATTGAGCCGTGCAGATTGAGTGTTTCAACCGGGTTTTGGGCGGAGGGTGCCACCAGTGTGGCTTCGAACCAATCGCCTTGCTGGCGCAGATTAAAGGAGGCAACCTCGAACTCTGCCGGCAGGTTTCGCGGTAAAATGATTTCTGCGGCTTCGTTGGGGAGGATCAGGTTATATTTGCCTTCAATCCCTTGTTCGGCCAGTTCGGCGCGCAGACCGTCTTCGATCTGGGCGCGGCCGATGACCGACGCCGCGCGTTTGACGACAATGTAATCCGCCGTTGTGACCGGCCGCCATGGCAAATCCAGGGCGCGGGCCACACGCAGCAATGTGCGGGCGTTCAGCACCATGTCCTGTCCCGGGCGGGGGGCAGGGCCGAGCACGCGGTCTTCTCCATGCGTCAGGCCGGAAAAAAGGTCGCCCAGCGTGATGCTGTCACCGCTGATGACTGCATTTTTCTTCAGCGAGACGGCCCATCCGGCCTGCGGAGCCAGGGCAGACAGCAGAAGCGTGGTGGCAAAGAGCAGGGATAAAAATATCGCTCTGTGTTTTTGCCAGTTCTTTTTGTTTTTCATTGTCATCTTGCTACCCTTTTACTTCTCGTTTTATCTCAGCTGTGAGACGGTTTGCAGCATTTCATCGGATGTGGAGATCACATTCGAGTTCATCTCATAAGCGCGCTGGGCGGAAATCAGCTCGGTAATTTCTTCCACCACGTTAACGTTGGATTGTTCCAATGCGCCCTGGCGGACCGTCCCGAATTGATCCTGTCCGGGGTTTCCTGTGGTTGGTGCGCCGGAAGCGTCTGTCTCCAGAAACATGTTGTCCCCGATTGCATCCAGTCCGGCCGGGTTGATAAAGTTCGCCAGTTCAATCTGGCCAAGATTTGAGGAGGCTGTCTGCCCCGGAATGGTAACCATGACTTCACCTTCGGCATTGATGTCGATGGATGTTGCATCTTGTGGGATTGTGATGCCTGGCTCCACGATAAAGCCCAATGTTGTTACAAGCTCACCATTTTCATTGATCTGGAATGTGCCGTCGCGCGTGTATGCTGTATCGCCGCTGGGCAATTGGATCTGGAACATGCCTTCTCCCGTGATGGCAACATCGAGAGGATTTTCTGTGATGCGCAAAGCGCCCTGGCCGTGCATACGATAGACCGCGCCGGCGCGTACACCGAGACCAAGCTGCAGGCCGGAGGGGACGGTTGTTCCGACATCTGAAGAGGTTGAGCCGGGCTTGTCTATATTCTGATAGATCAGGTCGGCAAAAGCTGCACGCTGGCGCTTATAACCTGTGGTTGTCATGTTGGCGATGTTGTTGGATATCACATCCACATTTAGCTGCTGGGCCAGCATGCCGGTCGCGCCAATGTCTAAAGATCTGCTCATGGTTTTTCTCCTTCGTATTAATCCGTATGTTTAATCAATTAGCTTTCTGTCAGTTTGCGAATGGCGTTGCGCAAGCGTTCGTTTTCACCCTGTATTAATTGCTGGGTGGATTGGAAGCTGCGCAGGATTTCGATCATGCTGGTCATCTCCTGTACCGGATTGACGTTTGATCCCTCGACCATGCCCTGCTGGACAGTAGTGTTTTCCGCCAGGACAGAAGGCTCGGCGCTGGTGTATAGATTGCTGCCGATCGGCTCCAGATTTTCAGGATTTGCGAACTCAACGATTTGGATTTGTCCCAAAGCGCCGTTTTGATTGGAGATGAAACCCTGTTTATCAATATTAATTTCTGTTGAATCCGCCGGGATATTGATAGGCGCGCCGCCCGCATCGGCCACGGGAAGACCTTCTGATGTCATGAGGCCCCCATCGGCGCTGAGCTGGAAATTTCCGGCACGGGTATAGGCGGTATTACCACCGGCAATTTGTACGCCTATATAACCGGGGCCTTCCAGAGCGATATCCATTTGATTGCCGGTAAAAGTTACCGGGCCGGGAGCTTCACTCTGAAACTGTCCCACATCGTAAACGAAGGATAATGGATCGTCCGCTTTCTTCGGGTCGGAAATATATTCCTCAAAGAGGATATGTTGGCTCCGGAAACCTGGCGTGTTCATGTTCGCCACGTTGTTGGCCACCATGTCCATCTGGCTTTTCAAAACGGTCTGTCTGGACAATGCCAAATAGATTGTATTTTCCATTTTATACGTCCTTACCCACTTAAATTTTTAAACACTCACGAATTGGTTTTCGTGTTCTTGTGGGTGAGAGGTTGCATATGCTGTGCCATTTCAAAATATCATTGAAAATCAATTAATTAGATCGGGTGTTGTGAGTTGGCTTCGGGGCAATGCACCATCTTCGGCCCAGAAAGAAGATACTCAATGTGGAATTTTTTTCCTCATAGTGCTTTTCTTTTTCCAAGATTCAAAGAAGACGTGTATAGGCCAACAGTTGTGTTAGACGCAGGGGCGGGTTTGTCTTATAATCGAAAGATATATATTCTTTATGAGTTCAACAGTTTAACCCCGTAATTTTTGGAATAAGACCATGTCAGATGAAGATGAAGCCCCCGAAGATGAAAATAAAGAAAGTCAAGCTGAAGGAGAAGAGAGCGGTGAAGGCGAGGAAGAAAAATCCGGCTTCGATGCCAAGAAGCTGATATTGTTTGTTGTTTTGCCGTTATTTCTTTTGGGTGGCGGCGGAGCAGGGGCATATTTTACCGGGATGCTAGACGGGCTTTTGGGCGGCGGTGAGGCTGTTGAAGAAGCACATGACGATGGACATGGGGGAGGCGATAAACATGCCTCTGCCCCGGGTGATCATGGTGGTGGAGGGGATCACGGGGGCGGAGACGGCCATGGTGGTGGTGCAACGTCTTTCCTGGAAATCCCGACCATGATTGTTAATCTGAGCACCGAAGACGGTACACCGCGCTATTTGCGTTTAACTGTGCAGCTTGAGATGAATAATCCCGGCGATGTTGCCGCCGTTGAGGCTGTGATTCCGCGGGTAATCGACCAGTTTCAGACCTATTTGCGGGAATTGCGCGTGAAGGATCTTCGTGGCTCAGCCGGAATTTACCGCCTGCAAACCGAGCTTTTGTGGCGGGTGAATCAGGCCGCTGCACCGACTGAGGTTAAAGATGTTCTGTTTCAGGAAATTTTGATCCAATAATGTTATAATGAAAAGTAAGGCATGATTTTTGCTTTGATATCTTTAAGGTTAAAGAAATACAAATATAACAAAGTTATAAAAGCTAAAGCAGATCGATGAGCGATACCGATACAAAAGAGCTCGACCAGATGAGCGACGAAGAAAAGGCCATGATGGAGGAATGGGAAACCATGGCCGGTGATGCCGACGGTGAGACGGATGACGGCGCGGCGGAAGGTGATGCTGTGCCGGGTTTTGATGCTGGTCCGGACGAGGATGGCGGAACACGGATTTTGAACCAGGAAGAAATCGACTCGCTTCTCGGTTTTGATGATGATTCCCTGGGCGGGGGTGAAACCTCCGGCGTCATGGCTCTGATCAATTCGGCGATGGTGAATTATGAGCGCCTGCCGATGCTTGATATCGTTTTCGATCGGCTCGTGCGCCTGATGTCCACATCGCTGCGCAATCTCACCAGTGATAATGTTGAGGTGTCCTTGGATCAGGTGTCCACCGTACGTTTTGGTGACTACATGAATTCCATTCCGCTTCCCGCCATGCTCTCCGTGTTCAAGGCCGAGGAGTGGGACAATAACGGCCTGTTCGTCACGGACAGCGCCTTGATCTATTCGATTGTAGATGTGTTGTTGGGCGGACGAAAAGGAACGCCCGCCATTCGGGTGGAGGGCCGCCCCTATACCACTATTGAGAGCAAGCTGGTGGAAAAGATGGTGCAGGTGACGCTGGGCGATTTGTCTTCGGCTTTTGACCCTTTATCTCCGGTGAGCTTTAATCTCGACCGGATGGAAACCAACCCGCGCTTTGCCACCATTACGCAAAGTGGAAATGCTTGTGTTCTGGCGCGTTTGCGTGTGGATATGGGGGATCGCGGCGGTCGCGCCGAAGTTCTTATTCCCTATGCGACGCTGGAGCCGATCCGTGAACTTCTCTTGCAGATGTTCATGGGGGAGAAGTTTGGCCGTGATTCCATTTGGGAAAACCACCTGACACATGAGCTTTATAAGACTGATGTTCAGCTTCAGGCGATTCTGGGCGAAAAAATTGTGTCTCTGGGTGATATTTTAAACTGGAAAGTTGGGACTCAAGTCTTCTTCCAGACGCAGACAAGTGATGAGTTGGAGCTGCGCTGTGGAAACTTCCCGGTGTTTCAGGGCCCTGTCGGGCAAAAGCAGGGCTATATTGCCGTGCGTATTGAATCCTATCTTGAACCTGAGAAAGAGGATGATTAATGACTGAGTCGTTACTGGGTATTTTTCTGGATATTACTATTTTAATTTGCTTGGGAGTTTCAATATTTTATGCCTTTCGGCTCTCAAAAAGCCTGAGTAATTTTAAATCGTATCGTGAGGAGTTTTTAAAACTGATACAGGATGTGTCAAGCAGTATTACGGATGCGCAGAATGCCGTAGAATCTCTTAAGGCGGCTTCGCAGCAATCAGGCGCTCATTTGCAGGATTTGATTGATGATTCCACACAGCTTGCTGATGAGTTGCAATTGATGAATGAAGCCGGGAACAATCTGGCCAAAAGGCTGGAGGGGCTTGCCGAACGAAATCGCCGGATTGCTCAGGGGCTTGAGGAAGATGATGGTGAAGTTGAGGAATTTTATGCCAAGGGATATGAGAGAGATGGTGGAGGTTTGGAAAAGGAGCCTTCACAAACACAGTCGCAGGAAGACCCCCCGCCATCTTTTTTTATACAGGACAGGGACATTGATGAAGCCGAAGATGAGGGCGGCGGTGAGGAAAAAGCATTTGCCAGCAAGGCCGAGCAGGAGCTTTACGACGCCCTGCAGAAAAATAAGAAGACAGGATGAAGCAGGATAATCAATGCAGTTTTTAAAACATATACGGATTTTGCCGGTATTTATTTTTGTGGCATTTCTTTCTTTCTCGCTACGTTTCGTCGATGTTGCGCAGAATATTGGCACACTGACCAGCGCAGCACAGGCGGCGGATGATGAACAGGGCATGGCGCAGGACAAAGAGATGGATGAGCATGGAGACATGAGCACGCAGAGCGGTGAAGACATGGCGCAGAGCCATGCCGCTGACGAACATTCTGAAGAAAACGCGGAAGATGGTGCGTTGGTTTTTGAAGAAGGCGACGAAAGTGACTGGCAGGACGCAACCTATGATGATCTGGGGTATCAAAAGGTGCGCAGCGATCTGTTTGAAGATCTTGTGACGCGCCGCGAAGGTTTGGAAAAGCGCGAGCAGGATCTGGTAACGCGTGAGGCCCTTCTCATTGCCGCAGAAAAAGAGCTGGATCGCAAGTATCAGGAGCTTTCGCAATTGCGCGGGGAGATAGAAAAGCTGCTTGAAAAGCAGGGAGAGGAAGAGCAGGGGCGCGTCCAGAGTCTGGTCAAGATTTATGAAGGGATGAAGCCGAAGGAAGCTGCCCGCATTTTTGATACGCTTGATCTTGATGTCCTGCTTTCAGTTGTCTCTAATATGTCGGAGCGCCGTCTATCACCAATTCTGGCGAATATGAATCCGGAGCGCGCCCGCACCGTTACAATCATGCTGGCCGAGCAAAAACAGCTCCCTACGCTTGAGGAGCGCTGATCTTCGTTTGCTGTCATAGAAAATTATCCCCTTTTTCATGCTGATGTATTCCTGTAGAGTGTAAGCTGCTACAAAGTTTCTGGGTTTTCTTATACAGTAAAGATGTGCTTACCAAGCATTAAGGATTTTTCGACATACTGAATTTGGTATTATAATTTCTACATATTAAAGGAGATATCTCTTGTCCGTAGATAAAAACATGAACATTCTCATTGTGGATGACTACAACACGATGTTGCGCATTATCAAAAACCTTCTGAAACAGCTGGGATTCAGCAATGTGGATGAGGCCACGAATGGTGAAGAGGCCTATGAGAAAATAAAGCAAAAAACTTACGGCCTTATTATATCGGACTGGAATATGGAGCCGATGACGGGGCTGGACCTGTTGAAGCAGGTGCGCGGATCGAACGATAACATCAAAAACGTCCCGTTTATTATGGTGACGGCGGAGAGCAAGACGGAAAACGTTATCGCCGCCAAACAGGCCGGAGTTAATAATTACATTGTTAAGCCGTTCAATGCTGAAACGTTGAAATCCAAAATGGCCAGTGTGATCGGCGATTTTTAGGGGTTTGTTTTAAATATTTTTGAGAGCTGATATGAGGAGAGTTATTTAAATGACTGAAGCTGCGAAAAAACCACATGCGGAGAGTTTTGGCCGTGATAAAGTCGTGCAGATTATTTCATCTGTTATTTCCAAAGTGGAGCAGGCTGGAGAGGTATCTCGCGAAGCTATATATAAGGAACTCAAGCAGCTTCAGGACATTATAGAAGAAGCACGCCAGGAGCTGGGACAATCCAGCCCGAAGGAAATCAACGATACGCATATTCCGACTGCCACCGATGAGCTGGATGCTGTGGTTGCTGCAACGGCCGAGGCCACGGGAACCATTATGGATAGTTGTGATCTTATTCAGGAAGTCGCGGGCAAAGTGGGTGGCCCAGATGGCGATGCTCTTATGGCCGAAACCATGAAGATTTATGAGGCGTGTTCTTTTCAGGACATTACCGGGCAACGTATTACCAAGGTTGTAAGCACGCTGAAAACCATAGAGGCAAAGGTCAGCGCCCTTCTGGGGGTCTTGGGCAGCAAGTTGCCGGGGATGGAAGACGGTATCTCTGCTACAAAGGCCGAGGCCCCTACGGGCGATGCGGCCTTGCTGAACGGTCCACAGATGCCCGATAAAGCCATCACACAGTCGGACATAGACAAGCTCCTGGAGGAGTTTGACTAGAGCGCGTCCGCTTTTATTTTCAGTACTTTCAAGCCTGTTTTTTTGAGCGTTTAGCGCTTATACTGATTACATGGCCAATCAATTTCTTGCGCTCTCGCTGTTCGTAATGCTTTTGTCATTTTTTATTATCCTCAACTCAATGTCGAGCTATGAGGAGTTGAAGGCCGAGTCGATTATCCAGAGCCTGTCGATTTCTTTTTCCACGAAGCCCGTTAACGAAGCCGAGCTGGCCCCGAATATTGAGGAAGACACGATGGAGTCTTTTCGCGAGGGAGATTCGCTGGACCGCCTGAACAAGCTTTTTAGTGCACAAATTGCAGGAATTAAGGCTAGTAAAAACCGCCTGGGGACGGAGATGCTTCTGCGCCTCAATCTAGAAGATTTTGAAGCACAATTGTTGGAGCCTTTAAAAGAGGGTGATTTGTCGCAGGTAGAAAGAACGGAGTTCATGGCAACTCTGGTTTCTTTGTTGGACGCGGAAAACGATGTGCCGTATCGCATGGATATGGTTTTGAATCTCAACGGCAACCCTGCAGAACTGCAGAATAGTGACCCGGTGCGTATTCGCACGGCTGGAAAGAAAGTATCCGGTTTTGCAGCCAAAATTGAAGAGGCGGGATTGCCGCCCTATCTTGTGACGGCGGGGTTGGGCGATGGAGAATCCCAAACAATTGATCTTTATTTCCGGCGTTATGAACCCTTTAATCCCGTGGGAGTAAAACCCGAGTGACCCAGGATAAAATGATAAAAGAGCAGAAGGATGAGCAGAACGGTGCTGATGAAGAGCAGGCCGAGTTTTCCTTGATGCTTCCTCCGGCTGTTTCAAGGAAAAAAACGCCGCCGGTTGAGGAGGAATCGGTTCCGCTGTGGCTGATCACTTTCACCGATATTATGGCGCTGATGCTGACGTTCTTTGTGCTGCTTTATTCCATGTCTACGCCGGATGAAAACAAATGGGAAGAGCTGACCACTACGATCAATCAGGGCTTTAGCAAATTTTACAGCAAGCAGACTTTTGAAGGCGCGCAGCAGGAGATCAATATCGATAAACTCGATTTTTCTCGCGCTTTGGCTTTGCCGTATCTCAAGACGTTGATCGAAGATGTAAAAGCACAGGATGAACGTCTGGGTGATGTCGTGCTGATTCTGCAGCATGACCGGCTTATTATTTCCATTCCCGATGCTGTTCTGTTTGAATCGGGCAAGGCGGATATGCGCCTGACCGGGAAGCGCGCGGTTTATGCGGTGGGCAATCTTTTAACCCGTATTCGCAACCGTATTGAGGTGATTGGGCACACCGATCCACGGCCGATTAGTTCCCAGGAAGGTGAATTTGCATCGAACTGGGAGTTGTCATTGGTGCGGGCCGCCAACGTTGCGGCTGTGCTGGAGAATGTAGGTTATGAGAGGCATGTCACTGTGCGGGGCTTGTCCAGTGCACGTTATTACGATCTACCGGAAGATATGAGTGAGGAGGATCGCCTCAGCCTGTCGCGTCGGGTGGATATTGTAGTTCTGAAAGACGACGGGAGTCAGCGCATGATGATGCAGATGGATGGCTCTGGATAAGCTCTTCTATATCGGTTGTGGAACCTTGTGATTCCCCCCGCCCTGTGGCAGCATTTTTAGATGCGGATTGTCCGGATTTTCACGGTATTGCTTTTTGTTTTTGCGCCTTTCGTTGCACAGGCGCAAAGCGCATCTGCGCCGAGTGTGACCGTGCGGGGAGGTGCGCATGAGGAGTATTCACGTCTGGTCTTTGACTGGCCGTCTGTGCCGCGATATGAAGCTGTGGTTTCGAACGACGCCGTGGAGGTCCGTTTTCAATCGCCGGGAAAGCTTGATATATCGGGTGTGAATGTTGATGGCTTGCGCAATGTAAGTGCCGTGAGCGTTCTCAGCGAGTCGCCTTTATCCGTACGCATTGAAATTTCCGGCGGTAATCGTGTGCGCGATTTTTTAGCCGGCAGTCGGCTGGTGCTGGATATTTATAATGGCAAAGATGCCCCCGCGGCGGTGCAGGCGCCCCCCCCGGTAGAGCAACCTAAAAAGGCCGAGCCTCCGGAAGCGGCTAAAAACGTGCCTGCGGCTGCGGGCAGTTCTCAAGACAAAGAGCTTGAATTTCTGAAATCGCAGATTGAGCAATTGAATAATGATTCCGTTATTCCGCCGAGCGAAGAGGATCTGGCTCCGGCGCAGGAAGGCGAAGAAGACGGAGATTCGCAGGATATTTCGGATGTGACGGGAAAGCTGACCGAGCACCAGGCCGCTGCGGAGTCTGCTTCGGCAGATATAGGTACGAACCTGGTGACGGTTTCCTCCACCAAAGCAGCCAGTCTCGGCATTTTTGAGCATGCCGGAAAAATCTGGATTGTGAACAATGCTGCTGATACCTTGCTCAGTCCGCAGGTAAGTGGGCCGAATGCACAAACTATGCTGCCCGTTTCTGCGACAGATGTTGCTCAGGGGAAACTGTTTCAGGTCAAGTCTCTGCCCGGTGGTATTATGAAGGGGCAGGGCGGCGGGTTGCTCTGGCGTTTGATTATATCGGAAAAGCCAAGCAATGCTGAGCCTATAGCCCCTTTGCGCAGCGGGACTGACGGGCATGGAGCAAGAGGTGCTGAAATTCTGTGGCCCCTGCAGGAACCCCAAACTGTTATTGATCTCCCCGATCCGGCCACGGGGAAGACGATTAAGGCGGTCACCGTTCTGGATGCCAAGCAATTTTCTGGGCCGTCCAAAGATTTTGTTGATTTCACGCTTTTGAATTCCCCTGTTGGTCTTGCGATTTTGCCGAAGGTGGACGATCTGAATGTAGAGATTACTGAGGAAGGTGTAAAAATTTCCCGTCCTGGCGGTCTTGCGCTGAGTGCCGAGGATACCATTGCCGAGATTGCCTCTTTGCGCCAAGCTCAGGATAAGCGCGAGCAGGAAGGGCGCAGCAGCGTCAAGAATGTCTATGATTTTAAAAACTGGCAGATTGGCGGTGTTGATGCGCTGAATGATAATGAAAACATTGTCATGTCCACCTTGGGCACGTTGACAAAAGAAGCGCAGATCGAAGGGTTGATCACATTGGCACGGATGTATCTGTCCAACGGCATGTGGGCTGAGGCTTTGGGTTTTATTGAATACGCTGAGGCGGAGTTGCCTGAACTGGCCAGCAATCCTGATTTTAAAGCTCTGACCGGGGCGACTTACGCGCTGGGATGGAACAGCGAAGAGGCTTTTAAGCTGCTTTCAGACAAAGATCTGGAGGCCTTTGAGGAAATTGGTTTCTGGCGGGCCTTTGCGCTGGCCGATCTGGGGGACTGGCAACAAGCCACGGAAGTTCTGCCGCAAAATATTGATATTCTGGCGAATTATCCGGATGAAATTCTGGGGCGCTTGGCACCGGTTTTGGCCGAAATTTTCCTGCGCTCCGGGGATATGCAGACGGGAGAGGATATTCTTGGTCTGATTGCTGAAAACAAGAATAAGCTATCGCTGCAACAACAGGCTTATTTTGATTATCTGAAGGGGGAAGCAGCCCGCCAGCGCGGCGATGTTGAGGCCACCAAAAAATTCTGGGAACCACTTACGACCGGGCCGGACGATTTATACCGCGCAAAAGCCGGACTTGCGTTGGCACGGCTCTTACTCGATGAAAAGGAAATAGATTCGAAGAAAGCGATCGACAGGCTTGAGCGGCTGCGTTACTCCTGGCGCGGGGATGAACTGGAGGGGCAGATCAATTACTGGCTGGGCAAGACCTATTTTGAGGCTGGCGAGCATGTGAAGGGCCTGAACATTATGCGGGAGGCGGCCGAACAGGTGGCAGGGACAGAGCTGGGGCGGCGCATCACCAGCGAAATGACAAATGTTTTTGCCGAGCTTTTTATCGGCCCTGATCTGGAGAAACTTTCGCCTTTGGAGGCTGCGGCTTTGTATGAACAATTTTCCGAGCTTTTGCCGCTCGATGCGCGCGGGGATGAAGTGGCCGAGAAGCTGGCAGAGCATTTGGTGAAGGGCGAACTTTTGACGCGTGCTGCAAAATTGCTGGAATATCAACTTAATCACAGGGCAGGGGGGCTGGATGCCTTTCGTGTCGGTACGCGTTTGGCGGCAATCCAGCTATTGGACAAAGAGCCGGATAAAGCCGTTGAGGCTCTGAACAAAACCAGCTCTATCCTGCAGGTTTTACCGGAAGAGCTGCAGACCGAGAGCCGGTTCCGTGAAATTTCCATGCTGCGCGCTCGGGCGTTGTCGCAACAAGGCAAGCCGGAGCAGGCCATTGCATTCCTGAACGATCTGGGTCCAAGTCCGAATGTAAATCGTTTGCGCGCCGACATTGCCTGGAATGCAGGGTATTGGGATGATGCGGGCGAGGCATTGGCCGATGTTATTATTGATGAGAATATATCCCTGACCCGGCCGCTTGAGAAAGAACAAGCCGCGTTGATCCTCCACCGTGCCGTGGCCTTGAATCTGGCCGGCGACCGTGTGGGGCTGGCGAATATGCGGGAGAAATACAGCGATGCAATGGCTCAGACCGAGCGTGCCCGCGTTTTTGAGGTTATTACCCGGCCACGTCAGAGTTCGGCGCTGGCGGATCGGGAGACATTAATGTCTATTATGTCGGAGGTGGATTTGTTCTCTGATTTCCTCAACAGCTATAAGACCCCACCAAAAGAGTCAAACTAGGTTTTTTGTTTAAGGTTGGACCAGCGGCGGCTGGTCAAAACTCTGCAGCATGGTGCCTGCAATCAGATACCACCCATCCACCAGAACAAAGAATATAATCTTGAACGGCAGGGAAATTGTTACGGGCGGCAGCATCATCATCCCCATGGACATAAGGATTGAGGCTGTTACAAGGTCGATAACAAGGAAGGGGAGGAACAGCATAAAGCCAATTTCAAAGGCACGGCGGAGCTCCGAAATCATAAAGGCTGGAACAACAATTTGCAGGGGGGTAGCCAGAGGATCTTCGGGATATTCAGTCTCCGTCAAGTTCATAAAAAGGTTGAGATCTTTGTCCCTAACATGTTGAAGCATAAAGCGTTTAAACGGAATGATGCCACGGTCAAATGCCTCTATTTCATCAATTTGTTCTTCGATCAGGGGTTGTACGGAATCGGTATATACCGTCTCCAGCACCGGAGCCATGATGAAGAATGTCAGGAAGAGAGCCAAAGATAACATGACGGTATTTGGTGGAGTTTGCTGAATCCCGATTGCGGTGCGCAGGAAAGACAGGACCACGACAATTCGGGTGAAGCTGGTCATCATAATCAGGATCGACGGCGCCAGCGTAAGCACTGTCATCAGTGCTACTAGCTGGACAATACGCCCGGTTACCGTGCCGTCGCCTTCCTGGCCGAAGTCGATATTCACCGACTGCGCAAGCGCCTCAACAGGCAGCACAAGCCAGAGTGCAAGGGCGGCTATAGCGGCGATAAGGAAACGGGTGGTTCTGCCTTTGTTTTTCATTTTATGTAATCCAGTATCTTTTTTGCTTGGCCATTGTTATCCACTCCGGTTTGAGAGATTCCGCGCGGCGGATGAATAGCTTTGAGCTTTGAGGGTTTTCCGGGCGCGGCCTGTGGAACATCAATATCTGCTTCCACCACAGTTTCGCTATTCGTGCCCAGAATCACAAGATGCTGTTTTTCATCGCGCTGTATAATCATAAGGCGGCGGCGCGCATCAATCGGCAGCGTTTCAATGATTTTCAAGCGTCGCCGCGTAGCATTGACGGGCAGACCTCCGCCCATTCCCAGCCTTTTGAGGATGTAATACAACCCGCCCATGAGAAGCAGCACGAGGCTGAGCGCGAAGAAGAGTTTGAAAATCTGTGGAAAAAATCCGGGATCCATGGAGCCTTCTATCATTGGGTTTTCTTTTCCTCTTCCTTGAGTGCCATAAGGTGATCCGCCAGCGTATCAAGTCTTGTAATAATTTCGCCCATTTGCGGCTTCATGGTGTGGGCCAGCTCCGGCACCAGGGTTTCTATTTCAGCACAAAGCTTCACGACATCCTGCTCCATGACTTCCAGTTCGGGGATTTTTTTATGATTCTCTATGTCTTCCAGAACCTTCTCAAGAAAGCTGCTCAGCGCTTCCAGTCTGTTTCTTAAATCCTGCTCTTTGGTCATTATTCCTTCTTATCATGATTAAGAGGCCGTTCAAATGGATTCGGCTGTCCATTCGCTTTGTAAACATAGGATAAAATTTCCGCAACGGCCATAAATGCCTCAGAGGGAATAGGGCTATCGATTTCTATTTTGGCGAGCATTTCTGCCAATGTACTGTCTTCGCGCACCTTGATTCCATTCTCGAAAGCCAGGGCAAGAATCTTCTCGGCAATTTTTCCCCGTCCTGCGGCTGTGATGTGCGGAATTTTACCCTCCGCAGTGCCGTCTTTCAGGGATACGGCCGTCTTTCTCTTGGGAATTTTCCTTGTATTAGAAGGGGTTATCCTTTCGGCCTCCGATATTTTCCGGCCGTCATCATATTCATCCATCTTGGCACGCTTTCTGCATATGTCCTTACCAGGTGGGAGCCGCAAGGTTCAAAAACAATAAAAAACAGGTACTAAGCTATGACTACAGAAAATATTGCTCTTTTTAAAGCCCTCGGCGCAAAAATGGATTTTTTAAACCAGCGCCAGCGGATTATAGCCCAGAACGTTTCCAATGCCGATACGCCAGGTTATCTGCCTCATGACCTGCGTGATGCGGATTTTGGCCGCGTCCTGAAGAAGGTGATCGACCAGGATAAATTATCCGTCAGTATGGAAACCACGCAGGCGCGTCACTTACCAACGCCAGGCACGGTGGTTGATCCAAAAAACCGCGAACAAAAGCAAGTCTATGAAGTCGCGCCGGAAGGCAATGCGGTGATCATGGAGGAGCAACTCATCAAGGCCGGGCGCAACACAATGGATTACAACCTGATGACCAATTTGTACCAGAAAAATGTGGGCATGATCCAAACGGCTCTGGGCATCGGGGCATAAGGATAACAGGCCAGGATAAAAGGAGATAAGACAATGGGTTCAGAACTTCTCAATGCCATGCAAATATCCGCCATGGGTATGCGCGCGCAGGGAACACGCCTGCGGGTTATCACGGAAAACGTGGCCAATGCGGATACAACAGGGACGGCGCCGGGGGCCGATCCGTATCGCCGCCAGACCATTACCTTCAAAAACCAGATGGACCGGGAACTGGGCGCAAAAATGGTAGAGGTGGATGAAATCGGTGAGGATATGAAAACGCCATTCCCTACACGTTATATGCCGGAGCATCCAGCGGCCGATGAGTTCGGATATGTGAAGATGCCGAATGTGAATGCGCTGATTGAGGTTATGGACGTGCGCGAAGCCCAGCGGTCCTATGAGGCTAATCTGGGGCTAATTGAACAATCGCGCTCGATGGTGCTCAGAACCATTGATTTGTTACGCAACTAAATATGATATACTGAGGAACAAGGAGTTTTTCTCACCATGGACAAAATGATCGACCCCAATATTGCCGCAGGCGCTTACGCCAATTCTCAGAATATAGCTACCCGCAAGGTGGCTGGCGGGGACGATGACGCGGTGACATTTTCCGATTTTCTTCGCCAGAAGACGGTCGAATCGATTGATACACTGAAAACCGGAGAGAAAATGTCGGCCAGAGCCGTTACGGGAGAGGCCGATATCACCGATGTTGTGTCGGCGGTAACTTCTGCCGAGTTGACCCTGCAAACCGTTGTTGCAGTGCGTGACCGTATGATTTCCGCCTATCAGGAAATTATGCGCATGCCGATCTAGGCCCAGAGTTTAAAGTCCAAAGGGATTATAACTTGCGTCAAAAGCGCAACCTCCATATCCTGTAATCATTATGAACGAAACCGAAGTTATTGATACCGCCCGGGAAGCTCTGTTAATCGCCATCCAGATCGGCGCGCCGATTCTGCTGATCGGGCTTGTGGTCGGTGTTAGCATTGCATTGCTGCAGGCCCTGACGCAAATCCAGGAAATCACATTGGTGTTCGTGCCAAAAATCCTGGCAATTTTCCTGGCGCTGTTCGTGTTTTTGCCCTCGATGATGAAAACTCTGGTGGTTTTTATGGAATCCCTGGCGGATCGTATGATCGGTCTGGGGTAGGCGGGATGGGTGAATTGAAATGCCCGAACCTCTGGACATTTTCCTGGCCAATGGTGTTCTTGCTTTTATCCTGACTTTTGTACGCATTGGCACGGCAATTATGATCCTGCCCGGTATTGGAGATTCTTTTGTTCCGTCGCAGGTGCGCCTGTATTTTGCCGTCGGGCTGACCTTTGCGCTGTTTCCACTGACTGTGAATTATTTGCCGGACCCGTTGCCGGGAACCGCAGCACTGGTTTTGCTGATCGTCATGGAGTTTATCATCGGCCTGTTTTTTGGAACGATTGCCCGTATATTTATGATGGCGATGGATACCGCCGGTATGGCAATTTCAGTGTCTTCGGGCCTTGGTAATGCGCAGCTTTTCAATCCATCTTTGGCAACGCAGGGTTCTTTGGTCGGTGCGTTTTTGTCGGTTACGGGTGTTGTAATTTTATTTGCAACAAACCTGCACCACTTGCTGATTGCAGGCATGATTGAGAGCTATGAGCTTTTTCCTCTCGGCTCTATACCCGATGCCGGATCAATGGCACAGTTAATCACGCGCGCGATTTCCACATCCTTTGCGATTGGTATAAAAATCGCAACCCCCTTCTTTGTGATGACCTTGCTGATTTATGTCGGGATGGGTGTTCTCTCCCGCCTGATGCCGCAGGTCCAGGTGTTCCTGCTGGCGCTACCGCTGCAAATTTTATTGGCGCTGGTGACATTGATGTTGATTTTCTCGGCCGCCTATCTTTATTGGATCGGTGAATTTGAACAGGCGATGGTGTTTTTCCTGAGCACCCCTTAAGTCCTTTTAAAGCTTGAACAAGGTAAAGTAGTCTTATGAGTGATGGTGAACAGCCGGACGATGCCCAGAAAACCGAGGAGCCGACCCAGAAGAAGCTCATGGATGCGCGCAAGAAAGGTGATGTACCGCTTTCGCGTGAGGTGAACAATTGGGTTATGCTGCTGATGGCCACAATCATTATCGGCACCATGTCACCCTATATTCTGAGCAATCTCAGCAATGTGATGGAGTTTTATATCGCCAGCGCGCATGATATCCCCTCGGGCGCGCCGGGGGTGGCTGTGGCCCTGACCCATGCGTTCTGGGATGTGCTTTCGGCAATCGCGCTTCCGCTTATCCTGTTAATGCTGGCGGCATTTTTAGCGCCGTTCGTACAGGTCGGCCCCCTCATGGCGCCAGAAAAAATAAAGCCGACGCTGGACAAGATTTCGCCGATGAAGGGTTTTCAGCGCCTGTTTTCGATGCGCTCCCTGATGGAGTTTGCCAAGGGGATCTTAAAAATCACGATCATCGGTCTGGTCGGCGTTGTGATTATTTATCCGTATTTCGACAAGCTCGAACACCTGGTTGGATTGCCGCTGGATATGGTGCTGGAGGAGTTAAAGATTCTGGTTGTTTACCTGATGATCGGGGTTTTGGTGGTTCTTATGATTGTCGCGGTGGTTGATCTCGCGTATCAGCGTTACGAGCATTATAAGAAAATGCGGATGACCAAGCAGGAGGTCAAGGATGAATACAAGCAAACAGAAGGGGATCCGCATGTGAAGGGGCGATTGCGCCAACTCCGTGCCGAGCGGGCCCGCCAGCGGATGATGCAATCCGTACCGCAGGCCGACGTGGTGATAACCAACCCGACGCATTATTCCATCGCCCTGAAATACAAACCGGAAGAGATGGATGCGCCTGTCTGTGTGGCGAAGGGAATTGACGAAGTGGCACTGCGGATCCGCGAGGTGGCCAAGGAACACAATATTGTTATTTTCGAAAACAAGCCGCTGGCCCGCGCGCTTTATGATGTCGTGGATATTGACGACACCATCCCGTCCGAGCACTTCAAGGCTGTGGCTGAGGTGATTTCCTACGTCTTTAAACTCAAGAAAAGACTACATTAAACACCTGTTTCTCCACCTTTCTTTATGGCATTGTAATAGAATGAAAATCGATTATTCCGAATTCATTGCCCGGCACCATAAAGCCGCCCAGCCCAAAGCTGTTGATAGCGGAAAAGCAACTGATTATGAGGGCATCTTTGCGGTGTTTATTTTGCTCGTCTTTGCCGGGGCGTTTTTGTTGGTTGCTACCCTTACAAATATTGATGCGATCATACGCATGACCAGCCTGACTGCAGGTATATTCTCCCTGATCGTGACGGCGCTGGCGTATCGCTCCTATAAATTGCGGGCGCAGCATGAAGAGGAAGTTTCCCTTATCCGTGAAGTGCTGGAGGGAAGTCGCGGCGCCCGCCTGATTACCGATCTTGCAGACCAGACTGTTTACCTCAACAAGAAATTTGAAAAGCTTTGCGAAGATGTTGGGGAGCCAAGTCTGGAGACTCTCTTACGCCTGTTTGACAATCACAAGGAAAGTGCCGCACATTTTCAGCTTTTGGCCGATCAGGCGCAGAAGGGATTAACCGATTCTGTAGAGCTGTTTTCGAAATATGAAGATCAGGAGCGCTGGCTGATGATCACTGCGCAGCCAGTGGCGGGCTATGCAGGCTATGTGCACTGGCGTGTGGACGATGTAACGCAAAAACATACGGTTGACCGTGCCATCCGGGAAGAGCGGGAGAAGCTGATTGATTTTACCGACAACGCGCCTGTGGGGTTTTTCTCGGTCAATGAGAGTGGCCGTTTTGTATTCGCCAATGCCACTTTTGCGCGCTGGGTGGGGGAGGATCTGCGCAGCCTGCTGGAGCACGGAACGCTTCATACTTATCTGGCCGAACCGCCGGACAATGCCAAACCCTATGATCTGGTGGAGGACAGCAAGCCGCGTCAGGTCGTAGAGCTTCGCATGAAGGGCGCCGCCGGAAAAACATTTCTGGCCTCGGTTAACCAGGTTGTGGTGAAGGAACCGGACGGGCGCGTGCGCACGCGTGCTGTTGTTCATGACCTGACGTCCGAGCGTGAAATGCGTCAGGCGCTCAAAGCCTCGGAAGACCGATTCCAGAGATTCTTTGAGGAAGCCCCGCTGGGGATTATCCAGATTGACGGGGAAGGCATTGTGGCCGACTGCAATCATGCCTTTGCGGCTATGCTGGGCATGGAAGAAGATGAAATTGAGGCCGCAAACTTTAAAAAACTTATTCATGAAGAAGACCGCGACATGGTGATTTCGGCCATCGGTGAAATCGAACGTGGGCAGCAAATGCAAGCGCCGCTGGATGTTACGCTGACGGGTAAGAAGGGCGATGCCGCGACCCAGATGTACGCTCGCAAATTCCGCGATGGCGGGAATATCGTTCTGCACTTTATTGATGTAACCGAGCAAAAATCGCTGGAGGCGCAGTTTGTACAATCCCAAAAAATGCAGGCAATTGGGCAGCTCGCCGGCGGGGTGGCGCATGATTTCAACAATCTTTTGACCGCCATGATAGGGTTTTGTGATTTGCTGCTTCTGCGCCATAAGCCCGGCGATCCGTCTTTTTCTGATATCATGCAGATCAAGCAGAACTCCAACCGCGCCTCCAATCTGGTGCGCCAGCTTTTGGCGTTTTCGAGGCAGCAAACCTTGCGACCACGTGTGCAGGATGTAACGGATATTCTGACCGAGCTCTCGCACCTCCTGCGTCGCCTCATTGGCGCGAGCATTGATCTTAACCTTGTCCATGGCAGTGAGCTTGGTCTGGTGAAGGTTGATGAAGGCCAAATGGAACAGGTGCTGATTAACCTCGCTGTGAATGCGCGTGATGCGATGGATGGTGTGGGGAGTCTGGAAATCGCCACCGAGAACTTTACAAACCGAGAGCCGCTGGAGCTGGTGTCTGAGGAGCTTCCGCCTGGTCACTGGACGTTGATCAAGGTAACCGATACCGGCTGCGGCATTGAGAAGCAAAACCTCACCCGTATTTTCGAGCCGTTCTTTACCACCAAGGAAGTCGGGCACGGCACCGGTCTTGGGTTGGCCACCGTTTACGGGATTGTCAGGCAAACGGGCGGTTTTCTGGATGTGCAGAGCAAGCTGAAAAAGGGTACGACCTTTCTGATTTACTTGCCCCGCGCGAATGAGGCCGAGGAGGAGGCTGAGGATATCATCAGTATCGAGGATGATAAAACTCGCGATCTTACAGGCACAGAGCGCATATTGCTGGTGGAAGATGAAGATGCTGTGCGGACCTTCAGCCAGCGGGCGCTCAGCAATAAAGGCTACGACGTCATGGCGGCGGAAAGCGGGGATGCCGCTCTGGCCCTGATAGAAAAGGCACCCGACAAGCCGCTGGATCTTCTGATCACGGATGTCGTGATGCCAAATATGGACGGCCCGACTTTGGCCCAGCGGGTGCGGCAGAACTCTCCGAACCTGAAGATCATTTTTATTTCGGGTTATACGGAGGACAAGCTCAAAGACTATATGGCCGCAAATACTTACTTCCTGCCCAAACCTTTTACGCTGAAACAACTGGCGGCAAAAGTGAAAGAGGTTTTAGAGGAATAGGATATGGTGGAGTTTCTAAAATTAATTTTGGCTGCTGTCGGAATTGTGAGCATGATTGTTATTGTCCTGTTGATTGTTGATCCGCAAGGTCAAAAGGCCGCCCAGAATAAAGCCCTCCAATTTGCCTCAAACAATTCTCAGCAATGCGCGCCAATCATAATGTATTCTCTAACGACTTGTGGCTTTTGTACTATTAAAAGACGGGAAATGAAGTCGCAATCCGTAACCTTCACGGAATATTATATTGATAAGGATAGCTCCAAAGATAGAGAACTCCAACGAAAAGCACACAAGCAAAAGCTCAGCCGCTATGGCTTTCCAACGTTTGAAATCAACGGGAAGCTTGTGCGCAATACCAGTGTCGATAATCTTTTAAAGCTCACCTGTCAAAACACTTGAAATGAGCACAGCCTTCCAAATAAGCCTCGTGGATTGGAGCAAGCTTATCTTGCTCTCCTGTCTTTGGGGGGCATCTTTCTTATTCATGGAAGTTGCCTTGCGGGAGTTGGGAGTCTTCACGGTGGTTCTTAGCCGTGTTGGCCTTGCTGCCCTGGGGCTTAATTTATGGATTGCGCTAAAAGGGCAGACTCTCTTTCACTATAAAGCGCATTGGAAACATTTTTTCTTCATGGGGTTTATCGGGAATGCCATCCCGTTTTCGCTTATTGTCTGGGGGCAGATTTATATCACGGGCAGCCTCTCTGCAATTCTCAACGCAACTTTGCCGTTTTTTACACTGATTCTAACGCATCTCTTTACCGCAGATGAGAAAATGACGCCCGTGCGAATCGCCGCGCTGATGATTGGCTTTATGGGTGTAACGATTATTATTGGCCCTGGCGCTATCGCACCAGAGACGGATATATTTGTTTTGATGGGGGAGGGTGCGGTTTTACTGGCTGTGATGTGCTATTCCGTCATCGTCACTTATGGCAGGCGCTTCTCTCGCCTCAAAGTGCCGTCGATTGTTGCAGCAACAGGGCAACTTACGGCGGCGGCGATCTTGATCCTGCCCCTGGCCTTGTTTTTTGAACGGCCATGGACCATTGAATCGCTTGGCTTGCCGGTGATTGGAGCCATTATCGGCGGCGGACTTTTGTCTTCCGCTTTTGCCTTTGTGCTCTGGTATCATCTTCTCTCGCGTATCGGTTCGAACAACGTGTCCCTGGTTGCCTTTATGATTCCCGTAAGTGCGATAGCATTGGGAGGATTCTTCCTGGGCGAAACCCTGACAGGAAATCAAATCATCGGCATGTTGATTTTAGGTTTGGGACTTATCCTTATTGATGGGCGTTTATGGGCGCGCTTTTCCCCTGTTTTTCAAACGACGCAAAAATAAAAGTTCTTTTTTTGTTCTTTTTGATTGACATGAGAACAAAGCATGATCATTATGGGGGCAGGAAAGTTTTTAAACCTTGTGAACCCATTGCACCGCGCATCAAAACATGCGAAGAAGAGGAGTAATAACAATGAGCGTAACACCCTTAAGAAAAGACGATAACATGGCACAGAACTCAGCAGAAAAGAACAAGGCTTTGGATGCGGCCCTTTCGCAAATTGAACGCGCATTTGGTAAAGGCTCGATCATGAGACTGAATGGGGAGCATAATCCGATGAGTGTTGAATCCATTTCAACCGGCTCACTGGGGCTTGATATCGGTTTGGGAATTGGCGGCGTTCCGCGCGGCCGTATCGTTGAGATCTACGGACCGGAGAGCTCCGGTAAGACGACGTTGTCGCTTCACATTATGGCTGAGGCGCAGAAGAATGGCGGGACATGTGCTTTTATTGACGCCGAACATGCACTTGACCCAGGCTATGCAAGAAAGCTGGGCGTAGATATTGATAACCTTCTCATTTCTCAACCCGATGCGGGGGAGCAGGCGCTTGAGATTGCGGATACGCTCGTGCGTTCCGGCGCGCTGGATGTTTTGGTTATTGACTCGGTTGCGGCTCTCGTGCCGCGTGCGGAGCTGGAAGGGGAAATGGGGGATACGCATGTGGGTCTTCAGGCGCGTTTGATGTCACAAGCTTTGCGTAAGCTAACGGGTTCAATCTCTAAATCGCGCACAACGGTGATCTTTATCAACCAGATTCGTATGAAGATCGGTGTGATGTTCGGCTCTCCTGAAACAACGGCTGGCGGGAATGCCCTGAAGTTCTATTCCTCCGTCCGTCTTGATATTCGCCGCATTGGCGCGATTAAAGATCGTGACGAGGTTGTTGGCAATCAAACCCGTGTAAAAGTTGTAAAAAATAAAATGGCGCCGCCTTTCCGTCAGGTGGAATTTGACATCATGTATGGTGAGGGGATTTCAAAACTTGGCGAGCTTATCGATCTGGGCGTGGCCGGAAACCTTGTTGAAAAATCCGGGGCGTGGTTCTCCTATGGGGATCTGCGTATCGGTCAGGGCCGCGAAAACTCCAAGACGTTCCTGCGGGAAAATCCGGAAGTGGCTGCAGAGCTTGAAAAGAAAATCAGAGCCAATGCCGGGCTTGTGGCTGATGCCTTGCTGGTGGGGCCAGAGGATGAGAAAGAGGCTGCGGAGGCTGAGTTGGAGCCTGAATCCGCTCCTGCTAATGATGAAAAAAGCGAGAAGAAGACAAAGAAGTAAGAACATTTTCTTATCAATAATCAAAAAAAGGCCGTTTTATGAGGCCTTTTTTTAATGTGTTGTGCCGGAGTATTTTTCTATGCGCTTTACCGGCAGGTCTATGTGTGTTCCCTCATGATCCGTTGTTTATCCCGGCCCCAGTCGCGCTGTTTTTTGGTTTCGCGCTTATCGTGTTCTTTCTTTCCTTTACCCAGACCGATTTCAACCTTAACCATGCCGCGTCCGTTAAAGTAAAGTTTAACGGGCACAATCGAATAGCCCGCGCGTTGTGAGGCTCCCAAAATTTTATCGATCTCGCGCTTATGCAGGAGTAGCTTGCGTGCCCTTTGCGGCTCGTGCTGCATGGCCTGGCTGGCCTGCTGGTATTCCGGGATATTGGCGTTAAATATCCAGATTTCGCCTTCCTTCGGTCCGACATAGGCCTCGTTAATCGAGCATTGTCCGTGCCGCAGGGACTTGACCTCAGTCCCCGTCAGCATGATCCCTGCCACAAAGGTCTCCTCAATGGCGTAGTCGAAATAGGCGCGCTTGTTCTTGGCCACTGTTTTGTCGGTGGAGATAAGAGCTTTTTTCTTCGGGTCTTTATTTTTAGCCATGCGCCTTAACGGATTTTACAGCATTCGCGCCGGACAGGCCCGCATGCGCCATCGCCGCATCCACCTTTGCCCTGGCTGCTGCGCTGGCGGTGAGCAAAGGCAGGCGGACCTCATCCCGGCATAAGCCCAAAGTACTGGCCGCATATTTGATCGGCGCAGGAGAGCTTTCGCAGAAAATATCGCGGGAGAGAGGCGCCAGCAGATCCCTGATCCGCGCGACCTCCTTCATATCTTTTTTCCACCACGCCTGATGCAGTTGCGCCGACAAGGCCGGGGCCACATTGGCCACAACAGAGATAATTCCATGCCCGCCCTGGGCAAGGAAGGCGGCAACCGTAGGATCTTCGCCGGAGAGCATACAGAAATCCTCGCCGCAGGCCTGGCGCGTCTCCACCACACGGCTGAGATCGTTTGTCGCGTCTTTCACGCCAATAATGCCGGGCAGCTCTGAGAGTTTTGCCATTGTCTCCACGCTCATATCTACAACGCAGCGTCCGGGAATATTGTAAATGATAATCGGCATTCCGACCTCATCATGAATGGCTTTATAGTGCGCATACATTCCGTCCTGCGTGGGTTTGTTGTAATAGGGGGTAACGATTAATGCCGCATCTGCCCCCGCTTTTTTCGCATGGCTGGTGATTTCAATGGCCTCCGCTGTGGAGTTGGAACCCGCTCCTGCAATAACGGGGATTCTTTTATTCGCAATTTGAATACAGCGTTCGACTACTTTATTATGCTCTTTATGACTCAAAGTCGGGGATTCTCCCGTTGTGCCACAGGGAACCAAAGCATGAGAGCCTTGCTCAATTTGCCATTCAACAAAATTTTCAAACGCGCCCCAGTCAATCTCACCGTTTTGAAACGGGGTGATCAGCGCGGGGATAGATCCTTTAAACATGGTTGTCCTTCCTTAAATTTGCCCTGTAATGTAGGACCATTAGGGTTTTTATGCAAGAAGGCCGTGCTTTTTCCGGCGATTTTAATTCTGGGCGCTGCCGGGGTCTATCCGGCGGTGCACGCCGCTGAAGGGCCTGTACATGAAATGCAGAGCGCTGCGGCGCAACGCCAGACGGTAAAGGCGCTGCAGGCGATGAACCAGAACCGCTGGAGTGTGGGGCGGGATATCATTGCTGCGACGAAAGATCCCCTGGCCGCGAAATTGTATTACTGGATGGTTTTCACACAAGGGCGGGAGGAGACGAATTTTACGCATCTGGCGCAGTTTATCCGCATGAATCCGGAATGGCCGGGCATTCCGGGGATGAAGAGCAAGGCGGAGAAGGATATTCCGGCACAGATGAGCAACGCAGATGTTATTGCGTGGTTTAATGATTACCCGCCGCAAACGGCCAAAGGCTTTGACCGGTTTTTGCAGGCTCTGATTGAATCCGGAAATACGGCCCGCGCTAAGGCTTTTCTGGCGAAGTGGTGGGCGAACACGCCGCTCTCACGCGATGACCAGAAATGGATTTACCGCAAATATGCCGCCTTTATTGACCGTCAGGCCCACGCCAAGCGTTATGATATGCTGCTCTATGCCGGACAATACAGCAATGCAAAGGCAATCGCAGAGGTTTTGGGGCCGGGCTATGTCGCTCTGGCCGATGCGCGCATCGGGCTGGCCGAGAAAAGCGGCAATGTTAACGCGTTGATCGCTCGTGTTCCCGCGTCTTTGCAGACAGATCCCGGCTTGCTTTACGAACGGTTGCGTTGGCGTCGAAAGAATGATTTGAACGATGGTGCAATCGAAATCCTCAAGCTTGCTCTACCCTTGGAGAAGTCCATACAAAACCCGGCGCAGTGGTGGCAGGAGCGTCATATTATTATCCGCCGCCTGCTGGAGGAGAAAAAATATAGTCAGGCTTACGATCTTGCCAGCACGCATATCCAGAAAAGCGGCCTGCCGTTTGCCCAGGCGGAATGGCTGGCGGGATGGCTGGCCCTGCGTTTTCTGGAGAGGCCGGCAACGGCATATCAGCACTTTGAAACGCTGCATGCGAAAGTGGATTCACCGATCAGTGTCGCACGCGCGGCGTATTGGGCGGGACGGGCTGCAAAAAAACTAGGATCAAATGAACTGGCGGTTCGCTGGTTTGAAGAAGCGGCGAAATACCAAACAGTGTTTTACGGGCAGATGGCCGGGGCGGAGCTGGGGCAGGGTCATATGCTTCCGAATGCCGCGCCGCCGGTCTTAAGTGCGCAGGACCTGGACAGTTTTAAGCGGCGGGAATTGGTCCAAGCGGCTATGCTGTTTCATACGGCAGGTATGCGGAAAGAAGCTAGCCGGTTTCTCCAGGCCTTCGTCAGTCATGATGACACCCCGAAGGGGTACAGGTTTGGGGCGGAAATAGCGATTGATATGAAGCAGTATCACGATGCGGTGCGCATTGCCAAAAACGCAACCCAGAAAGGCTTGTTTCTCACGGCCCAATCCTATCCAACTATTACGGAGAAGCTCGGCGTTGTCCCGGTGGAATGGGCGTTGGTGCATGCTCTTATCCGTCAGGAAAGTATGTTTGATGATAATGCGCAAAGCCCAGCCGGGGCGATGGGCCTGATGCAGCTTATGCCCGCAACGGCGAAGCAGGTGGCGCGCGAACAAGGGTTGAGCCATCAAACGTCCTGGCTGACAGCCCGGCCTGATCACAACATACGATTGGGCTCAGCGTATCTGCAGGATTTGTTGACACGTTACGGTGGTTCTTATCCGCTGGCGATTGCGGCCTATAATGCCGGGCCGGGGCGTGTTGACGGGTGGATAAAAACCTATGGCGATCCGCGTCTAGGGCAGATCGATATGATTGATTTCATTGAACTTATGCCGATTTATGAGACGCGCAACTATGTACAGAGGGTGCTGGAAAGCGTGTATGTTTACCGCCTGCGTTTGCAGAATATTCAGAAAACGGCAACCTCGCCTATTCATATTGCCTATCAAAGAAATTATTAGAAGATTCAACTGAATACGGTGGAATTATATTTGGTATTTTTTTTATTTTTGATAGTGTGATAGTTCCTAAGTATAGATTTTTTTAAGTATTGTGGATTATACTCAAGGTTGCATGAAACTATTACTCGCAGATGATCATACACTTTTCCGGGACGCCCTTGTTCAATACATAGAACGGGCGGAGCCTGAGGCCGAGGTCACTCTTGCAAAGGATTTCCCGGAAGTCATGGCGCGGATGAAGGAGAACTCCAAACAGGATTTGATCCTTCTGGATCTGCGTATGCCGGGCATGAACGGGATGGAGGGGTTTCGCAGCGTGCGTGAAACCTATCCGGATGTGCCGGTCGCCTTGATGTCCGGGATTGCCGAGGCCCATGATGTAGAGGCGGCATTGGGGCTGGGTGCGGTTGGGTATTTTCCAAAGACGTTATCGGGCAAGGCTCTGTTAAAAGCCATACAGCTGGTTTTGACCGGTGAAAAATTCATCCCGATAGACAGCAAAACCAATAAGGTTATGCCGACCTATTACGATGATGGCGGCCGCAAGCCCAGCCTGGATATCTATAGCGGTTTGAAGGAAACGCAGGACGGTTTTTCCAATGGCGGCAATTCCTCGCTTACCCCGCGTGAGAAAGAGGTTCTGGGGTATCTGGCACGAGGCGCCTCAAACAAGGAAATCGCCAATGAACTGGGCCTGCAGGTGGTCACTGTAAAATTACATGTGCGCGGAGTTTGTAAAAAACTGAACGCCAAGAACAGAACCCAGGCCGCGCTTAAGGCGCAGGAAATGGGTATTGCCTCCTGATGTCTGAAAATTTTTCTGAGAAAACCTCCGGATTTTTTTTTCGCAAAAATTTTTGGCTAATTATTCTGAATTATCTTCCGGGTTTGGTCATGCTGGTGTTTGGCATGCTCGCTTTGTATTCCTGGCTGACCTTGATTCGTGAACAACAGGAATTATTCAGCATTTACAGAACCGAAAGCCGTTCAATTTTAGAGCTGGAGGAAACGTATAATGATTTTGAGAAGGAATTATTTCTGGCCGTTAAGGGCAATGCAGATTCAACTCTTGAGAATTTACAATTCAGGCTAAAAGAATTTGCAAGACTCTACTTTTCCGAACTGCAGGTAAAAGTTCTTGAACAACAATTGCCAGAAAATTACAAGGAGGCATTCTTTTCTATAGAAGGCGACGTGCTTGTCTTATCTCAATTTGTTGGAAGCATTAAAACGCTTGCAGATGTTAAGGTTTCTGACTATCAGAAAACGGCTGCGATCCATGACAAGATTGAAGGTCTCTGGAGCTATTTGTATGATGACGATCATGCTTCTGCTTATCTGACTCAAATGCGAAGTCGTGAAAGCTGGCTCTACTGGTCCGTTATTGCCGTTGGTTTGTGCGGATTTATTATGGTGCTTCTAAATGCGGACAAACTGACAAAGCTCTCTATTGTAAACAAAGAAAAGAAGCAGACTTTAAAACTGTTGGAAAACCGACTTGCGGCGATGGAGGCAACCTATGACGGCATAGGGATTGTCGATGCCGAAGGTTGTTTGACCTATATGAACCAGTCTCTTATGCGCCTTCATGGAATTATGGAGGCTGATAGGAGTGAATATATAGGGCAAGACTGGGCCAACCTGTATACGGAAAAGGGCCGACAGAAAATTAAAAATGTTGTTCTGCCTGCAGTTCACGAAACAGGGTATTGGCGAGGTATCTCGCCAATCGTACGATTGGATGGGAGCGTCGTTCATACAGATTTGTCGCTCACACGCCTTGTTGATGGCGGTTTTATAGGTACAGCGCGCGATATTACGGATCAAGTTCAAGCAGAAAAAGACAAAAAGGATCTTGAAGGCCAGTTTTACCAGGCGCAGAAAATGGAGGCCGTTGGGCGGCTTGCTGGTGGCATTGCACATGACTTTAACAACATTCTTGCTGCAATGAACGGGTACGCAGAATTTCTGTGTGAAGACCTTGATGAAGGCTCGAAAGAGCAAGAGTTCGCAAAAAATATTTTGCAGGCAGGCAGACAGGCCCGGAATTTGGTGGATCAAATGTTGGCTTTTTCAAGACGCAAGGAGAATGATTTTCAAGCTGTAGATTTAGTCTCTCCGCTGCGGGAAAGCCTGTCCATGTT
>CAYGSN010000010.1:0-15648 GCA_964352675.1 uncultured Pseudobdellovibrionaceae bacterium | reverse complement strand
TGTTAAAGGTTAGCTTGCCACGCACAATTGAGGTTGTTGAAGACATAGACGTTCTGCATGCAATTATAAAAGGCAACGATACCCAGATATCACAGGTGATTATGAATCTCTGTGTCAACGCCAAAGACGCCATGGAAGACAAAGGAACGCTGCATATTCATTTGCAACCCGTAGAGGCCGATCTTTATAGCGGCTATGTGGAGATGCGAAGTGCATTTCCCGATCAGAAAGAAACCCCTAATATTCATATCGACGATTTAGGGTCTGGCCGCACACGCCTTGTTTTGGGCTGTATCATTGAAAATATGGATTATATAAGTCTTGAAATTAAAGATAGCGGATCGGGGATGAGCCGGGCGATCATGGAGCATATTTTTGAACCGTTTTTTACAACCAAGCCTGTTGATAAAGGAACTGGCCTGGGGCTGGCGACAGTTCATGGTGTTGTTGCATCCCATCAGGGGGCGCTCATCATTGAAAGCGTATTGGGGGAAGGCACGCGTTTTGAACTCCTCTTCCCCGTTCTAAAGGAAAGCCAGATAGAATCCACTGCTGGTCAAATCGCCATGGAAGAAGAGGTTGAGGCATGCATCTTGCTGGTGGAGGATCAAAAAGAGGTTAGGGATATGATGCTCAATATGTTAGAGCGTTTGGGTTTTGAGGTATATACCTGCGAAACGGGACTAGAGGGACTTGAGGTGTTGCGTGAAAATCCGGGAGCCTTTGATCTTGTTATCACAGATCACAATATGCCTGTTATGACGGGGTTGGAGATGATCTACCAGGTCTATTTTGACCAACCTGAATTGCCGTTTATTCTGGTGTCCGGGCATGGTGAGCAGGAATTAAAATACGCAATGGATGACCATCCGGCTATTCGGTTTTTTCTAAGAAAGCCCATACAAAAAGACGAATTAAAACAGAAGATAATGCGGGTTCTGGCAGACAATAAAAAGAGGGGTGAAGCGGCCTGATGCTGTTTGGGTAAGAAATGCCTAATTCCGTCCCTCACGCCACCATGTCAGGGTAATCAACCCAAACAAAAGCAGACAGGAAAGCCAGGCCGGAAGCAGCGGCCGGCTCTGCAGCCCCGTCACATTATAGGCCTGATTGCCGCGCAGGGACAGCCAGCCGGATCCGGCGTATGGCTTTCGCGTTCTGAAATTTCGTATATCCGGTTGCGGGGTTTGCGCGAGCCAGAAAACACCGCCGCCACTGGCCTTTATCCAGGCAGAAAGTTTCTGCGGGCTGGTTTTTACATCTGCCAGTTCCCGCGGGTTCATCGATCCGATGGCGGCATAACGCTGTTGTCCTGTGTCATCTTTAAAACCGTAAACGCCTATCTGGTCGGCCTCTACAGAGGCCCGCAAGCTTCCGTCTTCATTTTTCTCCAGCGTTATATTCTGCATTGTGCCGTCAGGTTTGGTGATCTCGACATTCATTGTATCGCGGCTGAAATTGCGGCTGGCGATAGTGATGGTGCGTCCGTCGGTCTGGATGTCCAACGCCTTCTCATCCAGCTCTGGCTCCTTCATCAACCAGTGAACAATCCGCCGCAACAGCTCCTGATAAGGCCCGCCGCCTTTGTACCCGTTCGCCCACAGCCATAAATGATCGCTGGTGATTTGCGCGACGCGCCCCTCATCCACCCGGTCGAGGATCAGGAGCGGAGCATCGTTCAGCCCTTCCATCAGAATATCGCCCCGATCGGGCTGTATCCCGACCTGACGCAGCCACGGGCCGGGAGGCGGCGCGCCTGTCTCAAAAATACCATGTGTGACCGGATGCAGGTTTCCGGCTCTGCTAAGGTGCGGAATAAAGGGGGTTTTGAAAATTTCACCTGTGGGTGCGGCAGGCAGAACATTCATCAGCGGGGTCAGATACACGGAATCCTCACCGGCGAATCCAGGTCCGCTGGCTTCCAGCAAGGCACCGCCTTCATGCACGAAGCGGGCGATGTTGTCGAAATAATAATCCGGCAGAATACGGTTGAGCTTGTATCTGTCGAAAATGATCAGGTCGAAATCATGAAGTTTAACCTCGAACAATTCCTGAAACGGAAAGGCGATCAAGGCAAGCTCATCACGCGGCGTGGCGTCCAGTTTTTCCGGTTCCCGCAAAATGGTGAAATGAATCAGATCAACGCCGGGATCAGAGGTTAGTAAATCCCGCCACATCCTCCCCCCCGCATGCGGCCTTCCTGACACAAGCAGGACCCGCAGGCGGTCACGCACACCGCTGACAACAATTGCAGCGGAATTATTGGCCAGGGTGATTTCGTCCTCAACCTCATTCACCCGCAGTTGAAAAATATTCTGCCCCGCGTGGGAAACAGGCAGTGTAACAGTTTGCGCCTTGCCGGTTTGTACAATGCTTTGGACCGGGTTTTCGCCAAAAATATCCAGCGTGACCAGCGCATCGCGCGCACCGATATTGTCTGTATCCTCAATACGGAAGCGTACAGTGACCTCGTCCCCGGCAATCCCGTAGGCGGGGGCGTTTTCGATCACAATGCGCCTGTCGCGTTCATCCTTTTCCCCGCTCAGCAGGAGATGAATGGGGCCGTGCGTGTTGTACTTCTCCAGTGTTTCCGGGATATCGTGAATTTGACCGTCACTGATCACTAGAACTCCGGCGCGGCGGTTTTCCGGCACATCGGCCATGGTTTTTTCCAGCCTGTCAAACAGCGATGTTTCATCGGCCAGGGGATCGGTATTGCCTTCCACAATACGCAGTTCCAGGCTATCGCGGTCGGAAAGCTTTTCCTTGAAATAGCTTAGAGCGCTTTGTGTTCGTTTGGTACGCAGGCCGAAATTCTGGCTGGGGCTTTGATCAACAACAAGGGCGGCGACATCCGGAACGCTCTCGCGTTGTTCTTTTAATACTGATGGGTTGAGGAGTGCACCAATAAAAGCGGCGACAGTAAGGAGTCTAAACAAGCCTGGCTTGCGTTTTTGCAGGAGCTCCCCGGTGAACAGCAGCAGGGCCGCCGCGACGGCCGCGTACAGCCAGAGATCCGGCACTAGCGGGTCAAAGTGGATGGAGATACTGGCGCTGTCTTTCATCATCACTGCCCCAGCCTTTCCAGTATGTAGGGGACATGAACCTGATCGGCTTTGTAATTTCCGGTCAGGGCATATATCACCAGATTGACTCCAAAACGATAGGATAATTCTTGCTGGCGCGAGGAGCTGCCGATGAAGCTGCCGGGTCCGTTGCCGCCCGCCGCCCACGTCCCGGCCCAGTCATTGCTGCCGATAATAACCGAAGAGACGCCGTCGCGTCCGCTTACGCTTTGCTGCTCAATCCACAAAGTCGTGTTGTTATAAATGCCTGGAAAGCTGTTGATCAGGTAAAAGCTGCGCATCAGGACATGGTTGTCCGGCACCGGCGCAAGGGCCGGGATATTTAGCCCCGCCAGCCGGTCGCGCAGTACGGCTGAGTTTGAGCCGTTCGTATCTCTTTCTTGCGTATCGAACAGGATTGTCCCGCCATGGGACAGGTAGTCCTGCAGCTTTTTCAGCGCTTCATTGGACAAAGGCGGTTGGGCCGGGGTGACGGGCCAGTAAATTAACGGGAAAAAAGCGAGCGTATCGATCTCCGGATTCAGGGAGGCCACGCCGTCTGGCTCCACCGATGTGCGCCGCTTTAACACAGTGCCCAGATTCTCCAGACCCCGAAGGCTCAAAGCGTCAATGCGTTCGTCCCCTGTCTGAATATAGGCAAGATATAATCCGTCGGCATAGGTGATGTCTTCAGGACTCACATCCGTATCCTGGGCCTGTGCGGGTGTGATCATCAGGACGGCAAGAACGGCTGTGAGGGCGGCAAGGCTTCGCAGGTTCAGGGAGATCACAAAGGTGATTAGCCCATCCAGCAACAGCAAGATGACGGCGGCATAGAGCAGGAGGGGAAGAAGATCGGTTTCATAGTCCCGGTCATAGAGATGCACGCCGATTGTTGCGGGCAGGGAGGGCAGGACTTCCGGTTCCAGGTGCGGGCCGAGATTAAGGGCGCGCTGGAAACTGGACGAACCATAGAGGCCCGGCGGGTGACGGGAATCCGGCGCTGTTTTTGAGAATTCGGCCGCATCGATGGACTGTGCCCATCCTTCCGGCGCTGTGATCCGCCCTTCTGAATCATACACCCAGATTGGTTTCAGGGGGCCGCCTTGGTTTGTAACTTTGGCTCTGGATGTTCCGGCCATATTGACCACGCGTTGCAGAATTTCTACGAATGCGCCGGAAAGCGGCAGATCCGACCAATCGGGAGAGGCGGTCGTGTGAACCATCACTATCAGGCCCTTGCCCAGCGTGTCGGCGGTTATTAACGGCGTGCCGTCCTCAAGCCTGCCCCAGGTTTTCCGGTCCAGCTCCGCCGAAGGTTCGGCCAGGATTTGTCTTCGCACGCTGACGGGTTCATATAAATCAATCCCGTAAAAGGGGCTTTCGGAACTGAATGCGGCAATCTTGGCTGGAGAACTCCATGTCAGTGCACCATCCAGCGCTCGCCCGCCGCGCCGCAGGTTAACCGGGGTGAGAGCGTTGTCCGCGCTGGCATCGGCCATGTTCGGCCCGGCAAAACGCAAAAGCAAGCCGCCGTCTTTTGTCCATTCTTCCAGGGTGTTGAGTTGTGCGGTGCTGATATTTGCGATATCCGGCATGATGATAACCGCCGGAGAGTGCGCCAAAACCGTTTCCAGCCCGCCCTGATGAAGTTTTGAGAAAGGCTCAAGCGCGCGGATCAGGTAATAATGCGCCTCGATATATGGTTTGATGCTTTGCTTGTCCTCCGGGCCGATCAGGCCGACATCGCGTTTTTGAAACCGCTGGTCCAGAGTGTAAAGCGCAGCCGCGCTGTTTTGCCCGGAAATCCGCAGGCGTGCCACTTCGTTACGGAGGCTCTCCGGTACATCGAAAGAGATATCTTCGCTCATGATTCCCGGAGCAAGGCTCAGACTTTTCTGATCCAGGATCCGCCCGTCTTCGGAGAGGGCCTGAACATATCCGCCGCTGGTATGCGTCGTACCGCGCGGTGCATGGATAGAGGTTTTAAGGGGGGCGTAATTATTATCGTGCGGAGCTTTGAGAATGAGCGGCAGATGCGCATCATCTGGTCTAAAGATATCCAGTCCGCCTTGATTTTGTAGTCTGCGCATAAGAGGCTCCAGCCCTGCACCGTCAAGCCCGTCCGACAGGAAATAGCTGTGCGGGGAGCGTGTTGGCGGCTTATCCTCAATCAGTGTTTGAAGTGTTTTATAATCCGCCGCCCAGGGTAGGGGGGTGAGAGCTCTAAGCAGTGATAGCGCTTCAGCAGCACTGACGGGACCTTGATAAAGCATGTGGTCCGACCCAGGTTGCCGAGCAGTTGTGGCGATGTGAACTTCTTTTCCCCGACGGCCAGCTTCGGTGATAAGATCTTGCGCCGTGCGGGTTTTTTGTTCCCAATTTGTGGCGGCACTCCAGCCGTTATCGATGAGAATTCTGATTGCGCCCTGGCTTGTAATCTGGCTGGATTGATTGAGCACCGGATGTGAAAGCGCGAGGATAACCAGAGCGGCGATCAGCAGGCGCAGAAGCAAAATCCACCACGGCGTGTGATGCGGCGTTTGTTTGTCGGGAACCAGCCCGATCAGAAAGCGCGTAGTCGGCAGCGCGATGATTTGTGGGCGCGGCGGCATGATGCGCAGCAAACACCACAAAAGCGGCAGAGCCAATAACCCGGTTAAAATCCAGGGGTTTAGGAAACTCACGGCTCCGAGAATGCTGCTCATGCTGTTCTCCCGTGCTGTTTCAGATCGTCGATGCGAAGGTGGATGCGGCTCAAAACCTCCGCCGCTGGGCGGTCCGTACGGTGGAAAAAGTAATGCACGCCATGGCGCGCACACAGCGATTCTACATCATCTAAGTGATTGTTTATACGGGATTTATAAGACTCACGAATGGAGGGTATATTGGCGATTGGCTCGATGGTTTCGCTGTCGGGATCTTCAAATATCGCCCGTCCACCGTAAGGCAGGTCGCATTCAGCCGGATCAAGTATTTGGATCAGCAGAATATCCGCGCTCTTACTGGTTATCTGGCTGATGGATGTTTCTATCTCATTGATATTGCTCAAGAAATCTCCGATCAGGACGGTCATGGCTCCGCGTGTAAACTCTATGGAATCCGGTATAGGGCCTCCCCGATTTTCATCAAGCAGCGCCCTGCCAATTTTTTCCAGAGCGCCTTGTGAGCGCCCAGGTTGTTTTTGGCCAAATACGGCCAGAAGCTCTCCGCTGTGTTGCAGCAGGATACCGAGTGCCAGTGCGATTACGGTTCCAGTTTGTGCTTTCGTTAAAAATTCTGCAGAGGAAGAAAAGTTCATCCCTTTGTGCCCGGCCATCCAGAACGCTGTAACCTGCGTTCCCTGTTCTTCCCGCTCGCGGATAAAGACGCGGTCGGTTTTTGCGCTTTGCCGCCAGTCAATATCCTGGGGCCGGTCGCCGGTTTGGTATTCACGAAACTGCCAGAAATTTTCACCGCTGCCTGCTTTGCGCCGCGCATGCCCACCATGCAGAATTGATGACGCAGCCTTTTGTGCCAGAGCCATCAGAGCGGGCAGGGCGGCGGCGGTCTCTTCGGCTGTTTTGCGAAAGCGTAAAAGCATTACAGGTTTTTGGTTAAATCCTTCATAACATCTTCGAGCGACACGTCATCGGCCTTGGCTTTGTAATTCAGGGCCATACGGTGTTTCAGAACGGGTACGGCAAGGGTCATAACATCTTCCATTGAGGGCGCTTCGCGGCCATCTAGCAAAGCTCTGGCACGGCTGACCAGCGTGAGCGCCTGAGATGCGCGCGGTCCTGGTGCCCAGGAGACGTAGTCATTAACAGAAGATGGCGCGTCCGGGCCCGGCCTTGCGCGGCGGACGAGGGTAAGGATTCCATCCACGATTTTTTCGCCGATCGGCATATCACGCACAAGATGTTGTATCCCCATCAGTTCCTTGGCGCTCATCACAGCCTGGGCGTTTTGTGCATCATTGGACGTTGTCGCCAGAATGATCTGCCGTTCGGTCGCTTCATCAGGATAGCCAACATCAACCTGCATCAGGAAACGGTCGAGCTGTGCCTCAGGCAGGGGATAGGTCCCTTCCTGCTCAATCGGGTTTTGTGTGGCCAGGACATGGAACGGCTCAGGCAGCTTGTGATTGACGCCGCTCACCGAGACTTCATGTTCCTGCATCGCCTGAAGCAGCGCAGATTGGGTGCGCGGGCTGGCGCGGTTAATTTCATCCGCCATCAAAAGCTGGGTAAAGACGGGGCCTTTGATAAAGCGGAAGCTACGCTTGCCCTTATCGCTTTCTTCCAAAACCTCGGAGCCGACAACATCGGCGGGCATGAGGTCTGGCGTACATTGAATGCGGTTGGACGACAGCCCCAGAACCTTAGCTGTTGTATCTACCAAAAGCGTTTTGGCCAGGCCCGGCACACCGATGAGCAGGACGTGTCCACCGGAAATCAGAGAGATCAGCGTCTGTTCCACCACCTCATGCTGTCCGAAAATTACCTTGCCGATTTCGGCCTTGGCTTTGGCCAGGTGGGTTTTTGCGGTTTCAAAGTCTTGAGATTTCACGGATGTTGAACTCCTGCGTTTGCGTTATCGGTCATATATACTAACCTAGTTTCATGAACAGCAAAGAGCAAACAGCAGATTTTAAAATTGCGCGTGACGGCACCTGGTATCATGAGGGTGATCCGATTAAGCGTGCGGCGCTGGCGAAGTTGTTTTCCGACCGGGCCTTGAAAGTGGATGAAGCGGGTCAATACTGGCTGCAGACTCCGTTTGAGAAGTACCCGGTGGAGGTGGAGGATGTACCGTTTGTGGTTGTGGATTATAACGGTTTGGCGCTGCGGACGAATATGGAGGATACGATAAAGCTTGGTGAACAGAGCATTTGGGAATTGCGCAATGGGATTCCTTATGTTGAAGTGCGCAATGGATTATTCGCCCGTATTGGCCGTTCGGTGCTTTATAATATGATTGAGGAGTTTGGAAGCGAGATATCCATTGGCGATCGTAAACTTCCTCTAGGTGAGAGCGCATGAAAGCAGCAAAACAAATCGATGTGCAGGATTGGATGATTTCGGAAGAAATCACAGCAATTATGAATGTTCTTAATGCTGAGGAGCAGAACGCCTTGTTCGTTGGCGGTTGCGTGCGCAATGTATTACTCGGCAAAGAGGTTGAGGATATAGATATCGCAACGAAACTCTCGCCGGATATTGTGATGGAGAGGTTGGGCGCAGCGGAGATTAAAACTGTGCCGACGGGAATCGAGCATGGAACGGTGACAGCCGTGTCCGGCGGTAAAGGGTTTGAGATTACGACATTGCGGAAGGATGTTGAGACCGATGGTCGGCGGGCGGTTGTAGCCTTTGCCGAGGACTGGGCAGAGGATGCGCAGCGCAGGGACTTTACGATGAATACGCTTTTGGCTGACGCGCAAGGCAACATCTATGATCCGGCCGGTCAAGGTTTGGCAGATTTGGAAGCTCGCCGCGTGATTTTTGTTGGCGAGCCGGAACAACGGATTGCGGAAGACTATTTGCGCATCTTACGGTTCTTTCGGTTTCATGCGCTTTATGGCGAAGGTGAAGCGGATGAGAACGCTTTAAAGGCTTGTGAAGCGGCAGCCGATAAAATCTCCACGCTTTCGAAGGAGCGAATCACGCAGGAGTTTTTTAAGATTATGAGCGTTGATGCGCCAGCAGAAATCCTGCGGCTGATGTTTGATCATAAGGTTTTGGGTAACTTTAACTTTGAAGTTTATGATCCTGAATTTATGACGCATTTTTGTGAATTACAAAATCGTTATGGCTTGGCGTTTTTGGCCTCGCGGTTATTGGTTTTGGCTGGGTTGGATTTGGGGAATGTCAAAGTTCTTGAAGAGTTCTTGCTGATTCCCAAAGTGTTTTTGAAGGATATTGATGCAATTGCAAAGATCCTTGATTTGCCGGATTTGAACGCCGAGCAAAATGTGAAAGTCGCGATCTATAAATTTGGCCGCATAACAACGGCGCAAGCCTTGATGATTGAGCTGATTCAGGATCGCGTGATGAATGGATTTGCACCAAAAGCGATTGAAACCATTCAAAACTGGAAAATTCCTGATTTTCCCGTGAGCGGTGATGATTTGATCAAGGAAGGGTTTGAGACGGGCCCGGCTTTGGGGCAGGAACTGACCAAGCGCGAACAGGCATGGATTGAGTCTGGGTTTAAGGCCATTTAACCTCCGGCGGTAGTGACATCAGGATGGCCTCCGTATTCCCGCCTGTCTTAAGGCCAAATTGGGTGCCGCGATCATGGAGCAGGTTAAACTCCACGTAGCGGCCACGTTTGATGAGCTGGTGCTCGCGCTGCTCTTGGGTCCAATCCTTATGCATGGATTTGCGCACTAGAGCGGGATAGATCGTGTTGAAGGTCTGCCCGACATCCTGAGTGAAGGCGAAATCTGCATCCCAGTCATCCTGGAGGTAATCATAGAAAATGCCGCCAATACCACGCGGTTCACCCCGATGTGGCAGAAAGAAATAGCGGTCGCACCATTCCTTGTATTCTTTATGGTCTTTGCCGTGACGCTCGCAGCATTCTCTCAGCGCGCTGTGGAACGCGGCTGTGTCTGCATCATCGGGGAACATGGGTGTGAGGTCGGCCCCGCCGCCGAACCAGGATTTGGAGGTCGCAATCATGCGCGTGTTCATATGCACGGCCGGGACAAGCGGGGATTGCATGTGGGCGACCAGAGAAATGCCAGCGGCCCAGAACTCCCCTTCGCTTTCATCCGCGCCGGGAATTTTGGCAGCAAATTCTTCAGAGAACGTGCCGTGCACTTCGGAGATATTCACGCCGACCTTTTCAAAGACACGGCCTTTCATCAGAGATATCTCTCCGCCGCCTTTCAGGACTGAGCCTGATTCGTTGGGCTCGCTAGAGTTTTCGCGGTTCCAGGGCGTGCGCTCAAACTCTCCGGGGTTCATATCGGCTTTGGGACCGCCGGAAAGCTCGTCTTCCAGTTTTTCAAATTCAGCGCAAATCTGGTCACGCAGAGTTTTGAACCACGCGGCTGCTTCGGCTTTTTTGCTGTCCCAGTCGGCTTGTGATTTCTGTGCACTTTGCATTTTATCTCCATCTGGTTTGCCGTAATGCCTCTCCTAAAATCATGGAAGTCGCATTGACGATATTGAGGGACCTTAACCCGCCTTGCATCGGAATAGCAATGCGGGCCTCCACAGCATCATGTATGTCATCGGGAACGCCTGCGCTTTCGCTGCCGGCCAGAAGAATGTCATTTTCTTTAAATTCGAAATCAATATAGCTCCGGCTTGCTTTTGTTGTCATTAAAATCACCCGTTGTTCCTGTGTGTCGTCTTTGAAGCTTTGCCAGCTGTTGTGGCGGGCGTAATTGACATGAATCAAATAATCCAAAGCAGATTGTCTAATTTTCCGTTCATTCCAGGGAAAACCGCAAGGCTCTATGATGCGCAGCCCCACACCCATGCATGCCGCCAGACGGATCTGCGCACCGACGTTCAAAGCGATTTCAGGCTGGAATAAAGCAATATCGACCATGCGAGCCTCCATGAGGACGGTTTATAAAACAAGTGAGAAAAATTCCACTTTTTTTACAACATGGTGGATATCCTGAAAACAATGATTTATAAATAAAGAGAATTTTATTATTCACATCTATAGCTTAGTTTATCCACCACAATTAAGAAAAACCTGATGAGCGCAGATACAAAGACGTCAAAGAATTTGGGTTTAGACCCGAAAAGCAGCGAAACACGGCGCGACTTTCTGGCACTGACAGCGGCTGCTTTCGGCGCGGTTGGAGCGGGCAGCGTCGCCTGGCCATTTATAAACTCTCTCAATCCTGCCAAAGATACATTGGCACTAGCCTCTGTTGAGGTCGATTTATCTCCTATCCAGGTTGGGCAGTCCATCACGGTGGTGTGGCGTGGAAAGCCAGTTTTTATTCGCCGACGTACGGAAGCAGAAATCAAGATGGCAGAAAGCGTGGATGTATCTACTCTGATTGATAAGCAGACGGATGATCAGCGGGTGGAAAAGCCGGAATGGCTCATATTGGTTGGAGTTTGTACGCATTTAGGGTGTGTTCCGACAGGTCAGAAGCAAAGCGAATCCCGCGGAGATTTTGGTGGTTGGTTCTGCCCGTGCCATGGTTCGCATTATGATACATCCGGGCGTATACGAAAAGGCCCGGCACCGCGCAATCTTGCGGTTCCTGAATATAAATTTGTAAGCGATACGCTGGTTAAAATCGGATAAGGGTAGAAGTATGGGAAGTGGAACACGACAACCTTTTGATAATGTGATTGTGGAGTGGGTGGATTCCCGTCTCCCTATTTTTACAATGATGCAAAAGGAATACGGTGTCTTCCCGACCCCGCGCAATTTCAATTATTTCTGGAATTTCGGCGCCATTGCTATGGTTATGCTGGTGACCATGATTATCACCGGAATTTTACTGGCAATGAATTATGCGGCACATACCAGTATGGCTTTTGATTCGGTTGAGCGCATTATGCGCGATGTGAATGGCGGCTGGTTGATTCGCTATATTCACATGAACGGCGCCTCCTTCTTCTTTATAGCGGTTTTTATACATATGTTCCGTGGTATGTATTACGGCTCATACAAACAGCCGCGTGAGTTGCTGTGGATTTTGGGTGTGGTGATTTTCCTTCTGATGATGGCAACGGCCTTTATGGGTTATGTGCTTCCTTGGGGTCAGATGAGTTTCTGGGGTGCTACGGTGATTACCAACCTCTTTTCCGCTATTCCGTTTATAGGGGATAGTATCGTGACTTGGCTCTGGGGGGGGTTCTCAGTTGATAACCCGACGCTGAATCGGTTTTTCGCGCTGCATTATCTGCTTCCGTTTGTGATTTTTGCTGTCGTGTTCCTGCATGTCTGGGCATTGCATGTAACGGGTTCGAACAACCCGACAGGGATTGAGCCGAAAGGGCCGCAGGATACACTTCCTTTCCATCCGTATTATACAATCAAGGACACATTCGGTTTAATATTGTTCCTCGCGCTGTTTTGCGTATTTGTCTTTTTCGCGCCGGATTATCTGGGGCATCCTGATAATTATATTCCGGCCAACCCGATGGTGACACCTGCGCATATTGTGCCGGAATGGTATTTCTTGCCGTTCTACGCCATGCTGCGCGCCATTACATTTGAAATCAGTATCCCCTTTACCGAAATTGTATTGATTGATGCGAAACTGGGCGGAGTGATCTGCATGTTTGGCTCTATTGGTCTGTTGTTCATACTGCCATGGCTGGACACGAACCCTATTCGGAGCGCGCGTTATCGCCCGCTTTACAAAAAGTTCTTTCTCTTGTTTGCCGCTAATTTTATCTTTTTGGGATATATTGGCGGACAGTCTGCTGATGCGACCTTGTTGGGGCTGCCGATGACAATGTGGGGTATGACGGCGACATCCTATTACTACATTTTTTTCCTGGTGATTTTGCCTTATCTCAGCCGCCATGAGAAGGGCCGCGATTTACCGCCCAGTATTCATCAGGCTGTTTTGGATAAGAATAAAAAGGGAGAAAAGGCATGAGACGATTTATCCTTTTGACCCTGTTATGTGTCTTTATCGCACCTTTTGCAGCACAGGCTGCAGGCGATTCCGAAGAGCCGCCGCATCATCACTGGCATTTTTCCGGCATGTTCGGAACCTATGACAAGGCGGCCCTGCAGCGCGGTTTAAAAGTCTACCGCGAGGTGTGCTCGGCGTGTCACTCTTTGGAGCGCGTCTATTTCCGCAATCTTGAGGCTTTGGGTTATGATGAGGCGCAGGTGAAAAATATCGCTGCGCAATATACCGTGACTGATGGCCCGAATGATGAGGGCGAGATGTTTGAGCGCACAGCGCGGCCTAGCGACAAGTTCCCTAGTCCTTTTGAAAACAGTCAGGCCGCCAAATACGCCAATGGTGGAGCTTATCCTCCGGATCTCTCTCTGATTACCAAGGCGCGTCATCATGGGCCGGATTATATCCGTGCGTTGTTCTTGGGCTATGAGGAGCCGCCGGAGGGCGTAGAGCTTTTGGACGGCCAGCACTACAATATCTATATGCCGGGCCATATCATAGCAATGGCACAGCCGTTATCGGATGGACAGATTGCTTATGAAGACGGCTCACCCGATACGGTGGAACAATATGCCGGGGATGTGGCGGAGTTCCTGGCTTGGGCGGCTGATCCGTATATGGAGGAGCGTAAGCAGACAGGTATTAAAGTGATCCTGTTCCTGCTTGTCTTCGCGGGCGTCATGTATGCTTATAAGAAGAAAATTTGGGCAGACGTTCACTAATTAGAGCTTCTGCTTTTTCCCCTCGTATCGCTGTGCTAGACTCGATGCATGCGCGATACGAAGCAAGAAATCCTGCATTTTTGGTTTGAAGAAACGGAGCCCCAGCTATGGTTCCAGCCGCATGAGGCGTTTGATGAGCGCGTGCGTGACCGCTTTTCCGTGATTTACGATATGGCCAAAGAGGGGCTGTGTGATAAATGGGCGGTTGATGCGGAAGGCGCATTGGCGCTGTGCCTGGTTTTAGACCAGTTTCCCAGGCATATTTATCGCGGCCTGGCCGCAGCCTATGCGACGGATGAGAAGGCGTTGTTTATCGCGCAGCAATCGGTGGCGCGAGGCTTCGACCAGATGTTCAGCCACGAAAAGCGCTTTTTCTTTTACCTTCCATTTGAGCATAGCGAGCGGATGGAAAACCAGCGCAAGAGCGTGAAGCTGTTCGAGGCGATGAAAGAGGAAAACCCGCTGGCTTACCGCGTGTCGTTGCAGCATATAGAGATTATCGAGAAATTCGGTCGTTATCCGTTTCGCAACAAGGCGCTGGGGCGGGTATCTACGCCGGAAGAGGAAGAATGGCTGAAGAATTATACGGGTTTTGGCAGTGTCAGATAAGTTTTGGAGAGGATCATGAGCGCATATGAGGATATTTTAGAGGTCAACGGCCTGACAGATCTCGGCAAGGGCGATCTGGAGGTGTTTACACCGATCGATGGCAGCCGGATTGGCGCGGTCAAGCAGCACACGCCCGGCGATATTGAGAATATGGCGGCCAAGGCGCAGGAGGCTTTTAAAGTCTGGCGCAGTGTACCGGCGCCCGTACGCGGTGAATTTGTACGCCTTTTGGGGGCCGAGCTGCGTGTGGCGAAGGATGATCTGGGCCGTCTGGTCACGCTGGAATGCGGGAAGATTTATTCCGAGGGATTGGGCGAAGTGCAGGAGATGATCGATATTTGCGATTTTGCGGTCGGATTATCGCGGCAGTTATATGGTCTGACAATTGCTTCGGAACGCCCCGGCCATCATATGCGTGAGATGTGGCAGCCTTTGGGGCCTGTCGGGATCATATCGGCCTTTAACTTTCCGGTGGCGGTGTGGTGCTGGAACGCTGCACTTGCCTTGGTTTGCGGCGACTCTATCGTTTGGAAGCCGTCGGAGAAAACGCCGTTAACGGCGTTGGCTTGCCAGAAGCTTTTTGATAAGGCCGCAAAAAAATTCAAAGCGACCGGGCATGAGATTCCCGATAATCTCTCGCAGGTTTTGATCGGTGGGCGTGAGGTCGGCCAGGCTATGGTCGATCATAAATCCTTCCCGTTGATCAGCGCAACGGGCAGCGTGCCCATGGGACGCGCAGTGGGCGAACAGGTTGCGGCAAGGCTGGGGCGCAGCCTGCTGGAGCTGGGCGGGAATAATGCGATGGTGATTGCGCCGTCTGCCGATATGGAGATGGCGGTACGCGCAATTTTGTTCGGTGCGGTCGGAACATGCGGCCAACGTTGTACCTCGACGCGGCGCCTGATCGTACATGAAGATATATACGGGGACCTGGTTCCGGCGCTGGTCAAAGCCTATAAACAGGTGCGAATCGGAAATCCGCTGGAAGACAAAACGCTGATTGGTCCACTGATTGATGAAGATGCGTTTAACGCTATGCAATCGGCCCTGAGCCAGGCGATAGAGCAGGGCGGAGATTTGCTGGTTGGCGGTGACCGTGCCGTGGCTAAGGATCTGGAAGGTGGGTTTTATGTGGAGCCGGCGATTGTTGAGATGAAGCAGCAAAGCCAGGCCGTACAGCATGAAACCTTTGCGCCCATTCTCTATGTCATGAAGTACAAGGACCTTGCGCAAGCGATTGAGATAAACAACGCTGTGCCGCAGGGTTTGTCTTCTGCAATTTTTACAACCGATATGCGCGAAGCCGAACGGTTTCTGAGTGCGGCCGGAAGCGATTGCGGGATCGCCAATGTAAATATCGGCACCAGCGGGGCAGAAATTGGCGGCGCATTCGGCGGCGAGAAGGAGACAGGCGGTGGGCGCGAAAGCGGCTCTGACAGCTGGAAAACCTATATGCGCAGGCAGACGCAGACATTGAATTACTCAAGCGAACTGCCACTGGCGCAGGGCGTTAAATTCACAGTGTAAATGTAGTCTAAATTAAGTTTTCGTTAGGACAATTCGTGTCATCATTAAAGAATGCGAACCGACACTTTTAACGCCGCGAAAAAAGTTTTTTCAATAAAATAGCAATCCACTGAAG
>CAYGSN010000009.1:54651-75239 GCA_964352675.1 uncultured Pseudobdellovibrionaceae bacterium | reverse complement strand
CTGCGCAATATTGCGCAGAGTTGAAAGAGCAGGGACATGAAAAAAAGATTGCAGCAAAGACGGGGTTATTGCTCGATCCTTATTTTTCGGCAACGAAAATTGCATGGATACTCAATCATGTCGATGGCGCGCGGGAGAGGGCGCAGGCCGGCACGCTGGTCTTTGGCACTGTGGAATGTTTCCTGCTGTGGAAGCTGACCGGCGGCGCGGTCCATGCAAGCGATATCACGAACGCCTCGCGCACGATGCTGTATAATATTGTGCAGCAAAAATGGGATGAGGAATTGCTGGAACTTTTCAACATTCCGACCTCGCTTGTGCCGGAGGTGCATGACAACGCGCATGAGTTCGGATATAGCGAGGCATCGGAGATTGGTGCAAAAATCATGATTGGCGGCATGGCGGGGGATCAGCAGGCCGCGTTGATCGGGCAGGGGTGTTTTACGCCGGGCATGATGAAATCGACATACGGCACCGGCTGTTTTGCCTTAATGAATATAGGACCGGAGTTCAGGCAATCGCGAAACCGCCTCCTGACCACACCGGCTTATCGCCTGGACGGAGAAATCACATATGCGATTGAGGGATCGATATTTGTCGCGGGGGCAGCGATCCAGTGGTTGCGCGACGGGATGGGGTTTTTCTCCAGCGCGCCGGAGAGCGAGGCGCTGGCAACCTCCGTTCCTGATAACAATAATGTGTATTTTGTCCCGGCTTTCACGGGGCTGGGGGCACCCTATTGGGAGCCGCATGCGCGGGCGATGATTTCCGGCCTCACCCGTGAAACAACCAAGGCGCATATCACGCGCGCGGCGCTGGAGGCGCAGGCTTATCAGACGCTGGATTTGCTGGAGGCGATGCAGGCCGATAGCGGGCAGGACCCACAAGTGATTCGCGCCGATGGAGGGCTGGTGGCCAACGAGTTTATGTGCCAGTTTTTGGCCGATATGACAGGAAAACAGGTGGAATTGCCGCATGTGACGGAAAGCACGGCCTGGGGCGCGGCGGTTCTGGCGGGCATTCAGGCCGGGCTGTTTAAGGGGCTGGAGCAGGTCGGCGATGCCTGGAAAGCCGATAAAAAATACCGGCCAAAAATGGAAGCTGCGGAAAGCGATGTGCTTTATACGGGCTGGAAAACCGCAGTGGCGCAGGTGCTGGCGGGCTTATCCTAAAGTGTAGGGAATTTTCTTGACATTCTTTTCATAAAGGCGTAATGTGCGCCCATAAATAACAATGCGTGTGGTGCGCGTGGAATTTTAAAAATAATTTACAAGTTTGGAGAATGAATATGAGTTTAGCACAAGTAAGAAATGCAGGCGCTGCGTTTACAGTGGCCGCGATGGCTGGAGCGGCTCAGGCTGAGCCGAACCTTTTTGCCGATATGGCAGGTGTTGCAACCCAGGTGAATAACTTCGGAAGTTCTGATTTCAGAGCGTCGGGCCCGAATTCAATCGTGACCGCCGATTGGTCGATTGATTCGAATGCTGCGCCGACAACCGTGACGTCACAGGGCGATGCTTACTTCAACAGCACAACGGCCTACACGATCAATCTGGGTGCGATTACTCTTAGCGGTAACGTTTCAGAAATTGAAATTGTCGATACAGCAGGTTATGATGCTGTGGCGTTTACAGTACGTCCGCAGCATATCAGCTCCGTTGACGGCAATTTCCCGGCCTATAATTCCGGTACGCTGGAACTTATCCAGTTTTTGTTTGACGATCCAACCGGCCAGGCTCTGACCAGTAAGAATTTCATGGATGCAATGCAGGCCGTTGAAGACGGTAAATTCCAGGATCTGGGCATTTTGAATGCGGGCTCCACAGGAGCGAACTGGACGATCGACAATTTCTCGTTGACGGTCGTTCCGGCCCCGGCTTCTGCAACTCTTCTGGCTGCTTCCGGTCTTTATGCCACACGCCGCCGCCGTGATAGTGCTCCGGCAAACGATATGTAGTTTATCCGTATAAGAATAAAAAAAAGGCCCTCGAAACAGGGCCTTTTTTATGTCTGTTTTTAAACCTTATGCGTTTACAGCCGCGTTCGTGCCGTTTGTGTCGATGTAAAGCGTTACGCCCTGATCGTTTACAAAAACGAACTCGTAATCACCCTGTGGTCCCATATCGGTGAAGCCCGACAGGTTCAGCGTGTCGCCTGTACCAAGTTCGATAATCAGGCTGTTGTCACCATCGGTCATGTTCATGACGTCGGTATCGCTGAGTGTTATTGTTTGTCCGTTTGATGCAAGAGCCGCCCCGTTTTGATAAAAATCCAGGACCTCAACATTATGGATGTTGTCGCTGATTGTGGTGAAGTCGATAGTCCCACCAACACCGGTAAAGCTCAGCGTATCGTTGTCGCCACCGCCCATATCAATCACACCGCTGTCCAGTGTGGCCATGCTGGCGCCTGCGGACATATCGACGGTGACCAGGTCATCGCCGTCCATGGTATAGATTTCGTTGCCTGTGCCTGCGCCGTTGATGGAAACTTCCTCACGCCCGCCGCCGCCAAAGATGGTGTTGTTGGATGCTGTGCCGTTAAGCTGGATTGTATTTGATCCTGCCGCGGCCAGGTCGCCCATATAGATGGTGTTGTCGTTTCCGCCGTTAATCACTACGGTGTCGCCGGTATTGTCATCATTGTTCAGGAAGACAGTTTTGTTGTCACCGGCAATTGTCAGGTTTGAGGCCAGGTCGTTTGCATCTTCAACCCAGACCTCAGCGCCGGTACCACCCAGCGGAGAAGGAGCCGCAGAGAACTCGTTTGTGGTCATCAGATATTCAAAATCATATGTCAGCGTTGTGATATTACCGTCCGCATCCGTCACATTGATCGACAGGCTGAATGTCAGTTGGCCGCCATCGAACGTAACGCCCAAATCAACCAAGTCGGAATAGTGTGTTGTTGCAAGATCGCCGAAATCCACGCCGGAGAAATCGAGCTGCAGCAGGCCGTTCGCATCAAAGCTTCCGCTGGCGCCCATCAGGTTCAGGATATCCATGGTGTTATCCCCCAGGCCGAATTGCAGGCCCGCATCCGGCCCGTCCGGGTCGGAAGAGATTGCGCCGAAATCAAAGCTCCAGTTGTCGCCGTCTGTACTGCTAAAGAAGTTCAAATCATTGCCGGGGTCGTTCAGGCGCTGCAGGTCGCTGTCATTAACGATTGGTGCTTCGCCTCTGTCATCGCCGGGATTGTTGAAAGCGTTCGGGTCGGTTAAATCACCGTCACCGTTTCCGCCGTCGCCATTATCACCATCGCTGCGACCATCATCGCCGCCGGCATTATCACCGTCATCGCCATTGTCGCCGTCATCGTTGCCGCGCGTGTCGTCGCCGTCACCGGGATCATCACCATCGCCAAGACCGCCATTATCGTCGCCGAAGCCTGTATCGCCATCGCCGAAACCGTCATCGCCATTGGTGGTGTCGTCATTGCCGTTATTGTTGTCACCGGCATTGTCGCCATCATTGTTCCCGTCGCCGGTTTCACCGTTATCACCGTCGTTGTTATTGTTCTGGGACGAATTATCGTGTCTTTCCCCTGCCGCATCGTTCAGGGAGGAGAACAGGTTTGGTGAAACGCTTGAAAGTGTGGAGAAGGTCGCTATCACATCATTCGCCGCAAGTTGCCCGACATTTTCAACGGCCTGACCGTTCAGACCGAAGCGTGCGGTTTCAAACTGGCTGGCCAGTGTGACCTGGTTGCCCATAAGGTCGGTCAGAACAATTGCGCCTTCCACGACCGTGATCTGGCCGGTTGTAACGTTACCGGCAATAATCGTTCCACGAATACCGATGGAACCGGCCGGTGTGTCAATATGCACATCGTCCGGATCTGCCCGGCCGATCAGTCCCGATGTAAAGACAAAGACGCCTTTCAGGACGGAGAAATTCGTTGTGCCAGCGTTTGTGGCCGGATCGAAGACGTATTCATCAATCGCCAGACGCGCATCTTCGGATACGGCGAAGCTGGTTTCGTCAATAAACATAATGTTCACGGCGCCGTCACCGGTGGTCTCGATAATATCGCCCTGATAGATCGGCGTGCCGACCTGGATTGTTTCCACGCTGCCGTCGGCGCGCGTGACTGTGGCCTCGCCTGTGACTTCCTGAACGCCGCCCACGGGGCTGACATCTACGCCTGTTTCGTTGCTGGCATATTCATTGCCGCTTTTGGCAAAGGATTCTACCAATTCCGGTGTTAATGTTGATCCGTCTGGCGCAACCAGATTTGGTGCAGGCTCGGCAGCGAAATACCCCTCGATCACAACTGTACCGTCCGGCCCCTGCAGGACCAGATCCATACCGTCGCGTGTTATATCGGCATCGCGGACGAAAGAGGCATCAGGCAAATCAACGCTATTGCCTGTGATCTGAAGTGTTTCAGAGGAATGGTTGAGAGATCCAAAATCTAAAGAAGTGTCTTCAAAAACCGTGTAAGCCATGATATTCACTCGCCCCTTATTTGCCGTTATCGGCTGTTAAACATTTGTTTTAACTTATTATTCTGTTTTATTTTCTCCGTGCACCCAACACGGGCTTACGCCTTTTGGCGATATACCCTTCCATATTAATACGTAAAGAGTTAAAACTTCGTAAGTATTTCCGTAAAATTTTATTTTTTATGCACCGCACCTAATATTAGTAATTTTTCTCATAGAATCATGGAGGTATGCTCGTGAGCGCTATACCATCGCCACTTCGACCAGCTCGCGCGTTTCGCTGCGCAGAAGAGCCTGGTTTGTGCGGTCCTGACGGTCCATCAGCATTGCGATGATCGCGCGCAACATGGGGTCGCATTTATCGATTTTTTCGCGGAAGTTTTCCGGTGTGATCACCATGAGTTTGGTGTCTTCGGCCGCATCAACATTGGCGGAATAGGTTTTGCCCTCGAAAATGGCGGATTCCCCAAAAATCGCCCCGGCGCCCAATTCGGATAAAGTGACTTTCTTTTCGTCCTTCTCCAGATAGACATTGACCTTTCCCTCTAAGATCAGATACGCGCATTCCGCTACATCGCCCCTGGTGATGATGCGCTCTCCCTTTTCGAACAGTTTCGCTTCCTGTTTTGTCATGGTTTTATCTTTCTTTTCCCCGCCAAAAATTATACGCGAATATAATGGCGAGTCACCCAATGTTTTTGAATCCAGAAGATACATGTTTCAGACCGCCTCCACCCGCTATGGCGTTATAGTTTAGTTTTCCAATAATCGTTTTATATTTATGTAAAATTTTATATATTCAGGATATCTCATATATCCCTAAAAATATCTTAAGATTTTTGAGAAAGACAACCTGCGGGTGGTATTCTCTCAACATAGGGAAAAAGTGCCTTTGCGCATGTTCGTGCTGGACATTGGGAGAAGTTTTTCTTATAACCGATGGCTTGTAGGCCTCTGTCATCTATAAGCCCGTTTGCCCGGGTAGCTCAGGGGTAGAGCAAGGGACTGAAAATCCCTGTGTCGGCAGTTCGATTCTGCCCCCGGGCACCATCTATCCCAATTCTTCTATATCCAGGCGTGCTTCCAGCGGCGGCGTGCGGCGTTTGCGCGTGATTTCGACCAGCCCCAGCCTTGTTTTGCCGTGAATCTGGACGGTGCAGGGATCGTCCAAAACGGCATTTTCCAGCGCGGCGAGGACGTCTTTTTCATCGGTCTTGCCTTTGAAATCGAGGAAGTCGATCACGATAATACCGCCAATATTGCGCAGGCGGAGCTGGCGCGCCACCTCGCGTGCGGCATCGATGTTACAGGCGAGATTTGAGCGTTTGTCACCGCTTTTGTTGACATCCACAGCGCATAGCGCCGCGGTGTTCTGTATGATGATATTGCCGCCGGTTGTAAGGAAGGCATAGGATTCAAACAGATTTTCAATCTGTCCGATAATATCGCGATAGTGAAACAGGGCCAGATCTTCCGAGGCGTCATCCAACTCAATCGGCTCGATCTTTGTAATGAGGTCGGGCGCGAAAATGGAGCACCATTCCTCCACATAGTTATAATGTTCCATAGTTACAATTTCGATCGTATCAATCAATTGTCCGGCCTGGTCGCTGAGTGTGCGCTGGATGGCATCGGGGCCGAGCATGATGAGTTGGGCGCTGTCGCCTTCAAAGTTCTCCGACATTTGCTGCCAGGCGGTATGCAGGATCTTGCCCTCGCGCACCAGGATATCGGTTTGCGTGTTGGCAGCGGCAGAGCGCAGGATGCAGCCCTCTATATCCGCCATTTCATCCATCATCTTCTGGATCTGGGTGCGCAGTTTTTTATCGCTGATGCGCATGGAAATGCGGTTGCAATCCAGTGTGGGACAGTAAATCAGGTAGCGGCCGGGCAGGGTGATATCCATGCTGACCTGCGGGATTTTGCGTTCCTGCGCCAGATAACCATCATCACGGCCGGGTGTATAGGCGGTTTTGGCCTGAACGGCAACCATATCGCCGGGCTGGAACTGCTTGCCGATAGCTTCCGCCCCGCCCTTGATTATTTTTCCATCTTTTTCAAGGCGCACATCAGAATTATATAGAATTCCGGTATTTTCGCCGTCCAGGTCGACATAGACGGCATCCAGAGCTGCATCGATGGTTTTAACCTTCGCCCAGTAGACGGAGCCCCAGCGCACTTCTTCATAGGCCGGATCGACTTCCAGCCCCTCGAGCCTGCCATCCTTCAGGGCCGCAGCCCAGAGACTTCCATCTTTCTCTTCAATCAGAATGTCCAACGCGTTTATCCTTTATTCAGGCGCGTTAAAAAATCCGGCGCCATTCAATATTTTCATTGTATCATAAAGAGATAGACCCACCACATTGGAATGTGAACCGCGGATGAATTTAATAAAAGATGCGGCATAACCCTGTATGGCGTAGCCACCGGCAACACCATTCCACTCCGCGGTTTTGAGATAAGTTTCAATCTCCTGATCGCTTAATTTTTTCAGTTGCACAACAGTATCAGCGAGTTTTGTGAGTATCTGACCGGTGGGTGTTGCAAGGGCAATCCCGCCATAGACATGATGACGGCGGCCGGAGAGCATCTCCAGGCATTTGCGCGTCTCTTCGGAGGTTTGTGTTTTGGGCAGGATCCGGCGGCCGCAGGCGACAACAGTATCGGCGGCCAGGATGAAGGTGCCGGGGTGTTTTTTGGTAACGGCCTGCGCCTTTTCTACAGCCAGACGCAGCGCCGCATCCTTTGGTAATTCGCCGGGGCGCTCGCTTTCATCAATATCGGCAGGGATAATCTCGTCCGGGGTGATCCCGATTTGCCGGAGGAGCTGTACGCGGCGCGGGGAAGCGGAAGCAAGTATCAGCGCTTTATTTTTCACGGTAAATAATACGGCCCTTGGTCAGGTCATAAGGGGTCATCTCAACAACAACGGTATCTCCCTGCAGGACTCGGATGCGGTTTTTGCGCATTTTTCCGGCGGTGTGCGCCAAAATTACGTGATCGTTCTCAAGTGTTACCCGAAACATTGCATTCGGGAGCACTTCGCTTACAACCCCTTTAAATTCCATCAGTTCTTCTTTTGCCATGAAAGGGTTATATGGAAGGTAAGGCTGAAAATCAAGCAGCTTTTTTAGGGCTGGTCTTAAATGTCCCAATGAAATCATTGGTAAAATCGGCGTTGGTTTTGAGATTGGCGCCTGTGGAGGTGAGATCAACAAAAACCCAGTGCAGGAAGAAAATTGTTATTAGAGGCCGGGGCCTGCAGGGGCTACCGGTGTATTTTGGATATCTTTATTAACAGATTCTGTCGTTTGTGGGGAGGCAGCTTTTGACTCCACTATATTGGGAGGTGGTGTGCCAATTTCCGGAAGGTGTTTTGATTGTTCTTCCGCCAGCAACTCTACACCAGACTTTTGATGATGCTCAACGCTTACGCGTTCCTGACATGCCCGATAGTTAGGGTCGTCCAAAGACTTACTTAGATTCTTAAGCTCGTCAGAAATACGCTGAGCATCTTTTTTGTTTAAATCATTGCTTGTTATTTCTCGCAGAGTTTCGGGCAGTATTGTTTCAGGGTTGTCGATATCCAAATCTTCTTTTAAAATGTCCTCAATTCTCTGAGCATAGGCGAGCATTTCCATCGGGTTTATTTCATCCATGATTTTACTTGAAATAGATGATGTCGCTAATGTGCCATCAAACCCCGCTTTTACTGCGGCAATTTGCTGATCATTGTATCCCAGGCTTCTAAAATCCTCGTCTGTTAAGTCTTGATCGACTTTAAAGAAATCACCTTCTGCCATTCCAAATGTATCAATCGCTTGGTTTTCTGCCTCTCTAATGATGGGTATTCCTAGGCCCAGGCGAGAAGATAACGAAAAAAATTGAGATCCATCGTCAAGAACGCCATTACGATATATCGCGGCCATCTGGTGAGGGTTAATTACACCATCTGCCATTTTGGCTCTGGCCTCATCAACTTTTGCATTTAGCTCCCCATCACTTACACGGCCATCCTTTTCATTGATATTCCAACCTTCGGGAACAGTAACCTGGTCAAGCGCGGGATAGGCATATTCATCAGTTTTTAAAGAGTGATAATGATCTCTTGCTGCATCGTTAATATCTCTGGAAAACCTCCATATTGCTTCAAGGGATCCTGTATTCCTCGTGTCTGTATCAAGGTGTTGAAATTTATGTTCTCCGGGCCTATCTGTGGTGCTCTCAAATCCTGGAAAAACAGGGTTTTGTGCCTCTGATGGGTCTAGCTCATTGAAATAAGTTAGCATTCTTGCCGCATCCCCCATTTCTTTGAGTGTGCTCGGACTTAGTATGCCAGCGGAAAAGTGTTTTTCTATGTAAGGGTGATAAATGAAGGCTTCACGGCCACTTGAGAGCAGTTGTTGCTTTTCATTGTTGAATGCATTTTTAACATAGGCCGTATGCTCGGGTGTTTCGTACTTTCCATCGTCAGACGTCGCAAACATAATATTTGTATTTAGCGCTCCTAGGCGCTTACTTAAATCTTTTGGATCACCAGTGTTCATAATACCAATATTTTAGCATTATGGTAATTTTTGATGCAAATTATATTTTTTGGATTTCTGCGCCGCAGGCGGAAAGTTTTTCCACGATATTCTCATAGCCGCGTTCCAGATGATAAATCCGGTTCACCGTCGTTTCGCCTTCGGCCACCAGCCCGGCCAGAACGAGCGCGACGGAGGCGCGCAGATCGGTGGCCATCACCTCGGCGCCTTTGAGTTTTTTCACACCGCGCACGATGGCGGAATTGCCCTGTACGGTGATATTTGCGCCCATGCGCGCCAGCTCCGGCACATGCATGAAGCGGTTTTCAAAGATGGTTTCGGTCACCATGCCGGCACCTTCGGATAAGGTTAGCATGGTCATGAACTGGGCCTGCAGATCTGTAGGAAATCCCGGATAGGGCTCAGTCATGATATCGACAGACTTAAGATTCGATCCGTTTCGTTTTATAATTATATCTTGGCCAATTTGTTCGATGTGGGCCCCGGCTTTTTCGAGTAGACTGACCAGGGCGCTCAGATGCTCCAGCCGCGCATTTTTGAGGGTAAGTGTGCCGCCGGTTAGGGCTGCGGCGATCATCCATGTTCCGGTTTCAATGCGGTCCGGCACGATGGCATGGCGCGTTCCGCTTAAGTTTTTTACACCTTCGATCGTGATTGTGGAGGTCCCCAGCCCTTCGATTTTTGCGCCCATTTTGATCAGGCATTCGCCCAAATCGTTGATTTCCGGCTCGCGCGCCGCATTGCTCAGAACTGTTGTGCCTTCGGCCAGTGTGGCGGCCATCATCAGGTTTTCCGTCGCGCCGACGGAGACTTTGGGGAACAGAATCTTCGCGCCTTTCAACCCCTTCGGTGCCTTGGCATTGATATAACCTTCTTCCAGCGTGATGTCAGCGCCCATTTCTTTCAGCCCGTCAATATGAAGATCGACCGGGCGCGTGCCGATCGCACAGCCGCCGGGCAGGGAGACACGGGCCTCATGGAATCGCGCCAGAAGCGGGCCGAGCACCAGGATCGAGCCGCGCATTTTGCGCACGATGTCATAGGGCGCTTCAGGTGTTTGGTCGCCACTGCCAACCTTCTTGGCATTAATCGCCATGAGAGAGCCGTCACGCTCAACCGTGCAGCCGAGATGTTCCAGCAATTCGGTTTGTGAGTTGATATCGCGCAAGGCATTGGGGCAATTTTCAAGGTGTAGGGACTCTTCGCTCAGCAGCGCCGCGCACATCAGCTTCAGGGCTGAGTTCTTCGCGCCGCTGATCGGGATTTCACCGTTGAGCGCCTTGCCGCCTTTGATTTTCAATTTATCGAGCGGCTTAGGGCGCGGGTAAACATCGGGGCGCAGATCATAGCGGCTGATCTTGCCCTGCATCGCTTCCTCGATTTTGAGGACATCTTCGGCCGGGACTTTCTGGGTCGTGTTGATCCAGGCCCAAATCGCCTTTTGGTCACGTCCAATCATGCGGCCCAGGGCCGATTGGCCGCCAGCAATATCGATCGCTTTTTGCAGGGCTTTGACACTCATTGCGGGAAATTACTAAAAATTTAGTAGATGGTCAAGCAAATTATAGCTTCGGCAAGGTCACGCCGCGTTGGCCCATATATTTGCCCTTGCGCTTGGAATAGCTGACCTCGCAGGGGCTGGAGCCTTTAAAGAACAGGAACTGCGCCACGCCTTCATTGGCGTAGACTTTAGCCGGCAGCGGCGTTGTGTTGGAAATTTCCAGCGTGACATGCCCTTCCCAGCCCGGCTCCAGCGGCGTGACATTCACAATCAGCCCGCAGCGCGCATAGGTGGATTTGCCCAAACAAATCACCAGCACGTCTTCGGGGATTTTGAAATATTCCACTGTGTGGGTCAGCACGAAGCTGTTTGGAGGAATAATGCAGACATCGGTTTTGCGGTCGACAAAGCTTTGCGCTGAGAAATCCTTCGGATCAACAATGGCGTTGTCTACATTGGTGAAGATTTTGAAATCTTCCGAACAACGCGCATCATAACCGTAAGAGGACAGGCCGTAGGAAATATTACCCTCACGGCGCTGCGCCTCGACAAATGGCTCAATCATGCCTTCTTCTTCGGCCAGGCGGCGGATTTCATGATCGGGCAGGATGCCGGGCAGGGCGCCGCCTGTATTCAGACCCTGAATAAGGCTGTCATAGCCTGACTTTTCTGCTTTTGATTTTACAGTATCCACGCATTTACTCCTTTTCATTACTCTTGTTCTCTTTCCCGACCTGGATTTTTTTCAGGGCTTTACGCTTGCGCAGATTGTCGCGCAGAGCGGCGGCGCGCTTTTCCGCGCGGAGATCCTGTTTTGTTTTCTTATTCATGGATTATTAGACTAGTCAGAAAACGATCCTGAGCGCTAGGGTTTTTGCAGATTCGATTATGCAGATTTGGGGAAAAATGAAACGGCTGGTTTTTTTTGTCCGTATTGGGTGTGTTAGCGGCCTGCGCCGCTACGCCGAAACACAAGCCGTAAAGAGGCGCCATGTCCGCATCCCCCTGCGCTTTATACGGCCTATGAATCAATGTATCAGCGTTTTGGCTATGATCATGATCCGTTTGCCGCGCATTTGGCCTATTATCCCTGGTGTGGCGTACGGCTCTACGACTCTGCCTCATCTGGTGTGCCGGTCGAAATTCACACCGGAACGCACGATAAGATCACGCCTCTGGCTTTATGTGAGGATCTGGCCGCGAGCAGCGCTTCTATTGCGATCAAAACCTATGAGGGGCAGGGCCATGCTTTTAACCACCCGTATCTGGATGGTTTGCCGTCACTGCCGATCGGCTATGGGTATCCGCAGGATTGTGTCCTGGAAGAGCGCGGCGCCTTTATCAAGGGCGATGCACAGGCGGCGCAACAAGCGGATCAGGCGGGGATGGAGTTTTTGGTAAGAAATTTGAAGAAGTAAAAACTTTACAGCCCGCCGGAAAAACATTAAAACAGGGCAGATCTTGATAGCCGCGGTAGCTCAGTGGTAGAGCGCGTCATTGGTAATGACGAGGTCGAGAGTTCAATTCTCTCTCGTGGCACCATGTTTTCCTTTTAAAAACTGACCGTTCTTCCCTGGCCCTGATCCGGGTCCCTGTGCGTGTACAATGTGGCGGTGTGCGCCGCGGCGATGGCCATGACGTCTTCGCGGATACTGCCTGCCGGCCGGCGCTCCAGCACTGTATCGGCAATCAGGTTGGCGATTCTGATGATGCCCTCTCTGTTCATGCCCAGCCTTGTGATTCCGGCCAGTCCGATCCGCAGGCCGAAGCGCCCTTTGGAAAATGGAATGCGCGTGGCATTGGTGTCGATATGTGCATCCTCCAGTGCGTTGACTGCTTTTTCCGCCACGGCTCTATCGCCCAAAATAATATGCACCTGATGCGTGTTGGTAAATTCGCCATTGGCTGCGCGGGCGATATCCAGCCCCTGTTCGCTCAGGATCTGGCCGAGCAGGCGGCTGTTATTGATGCTTTCCCTGGCATAAGATTCACCAAAATCGCGGATTTCTTCCAGCGCAACGCCCAGCGCGGCGATACGCCCCGGTTTGTAGTTCACTTCAAAACGCTCAATATTTTCGAAAACCAAGCGCGTTGGATTGTGGTCCTGCGGCTTGCGGGCGGAGATGATCAGACCGCCCTGCGGACCGGGAAGGGTTTTGTGCGTACCGCCGATCAGCAGATCTGCGCCCTCATCCAGCGGGTTCGGAAAGGCTCCGCCGCCGATCAACCCCAGCGGATGCGAGGCGTCATAGGCAATCACGATATGCGGCAATTCTTTGCGCAATTTTGCAATGGGGGCCGCATCCAGCAACATGCTGGGATCGAAGAAAATAAGTTTCGCTCCGTTTTGCTCTGCGGTTCTGACCGTGCCGGCCATGTTGACCTTTTTTGTGTGGGTGTGAGAGGGAATGTTCACGCGGTTATAGCCTTTGAACACCGCAATCTCCTCTGTCGTGAAATGCGCGCCGTCTTCGGGGGCCATCGCCAGGAAACTATCTCCGGGGCGCAAAAGCGCGCTGAGCAGGATATGGGTCGCAACAATGCCCGAGGCGGGGCGCAGATCGGCATGAGCGCCGCGAAAGACTTCAAGGGCTGTGTGTTCTGCTTTTTGGATAATCTGCCAGGGCAGGGCGGCAGAAGGATAGCCCCAGGCATTGCCCTCGCCCGGACCACTGGCCGTGGCATAGCGCGCGGAAAGGCTGGATCGCAAGGCTTCAATAAGATGCGGGGAGGGCACGTTCTCGCCCGCTGTGAGGCGGAGTCTCCTGCCCTGCTGGGCCTGTTCATAGGCCCTGACCAGATCGATGGTGGTGTCTTCGTTACTCATTGTTAGTGTTTACGCAGTTTTTGCCTTTTGCGGCTATTCGTCATCCTCAGGGGCAAAAGCCTCCGGCGGTACATTGTCTTTCGGGTTTACCGGGGGAATGATAGCTTTTTCCCACATTTTTTCAAATTGTTTTCTGTAAAATGCTGTAATCTTTGGGTTATTCAGGATGATGATGGTCAGGTGGTTGTCCTCAAACAGGATCATCGCTGTTTTATTGCCCATGATATAAAAGGGAAAATCGCCAAATTCGCTTTCAGGTATCCAGCGATATTCGGAATGTTTCCCGGCGGAAAAATGGATATCGCCTTCTTTGGAGAGTGTCCTGTGGCGCAGTTCCGGGTATTTCTCACGCAATTTGGCCATAGTGCCACGGTAATGGTTGTTGACCTCGCCCTTGCCCCATTTATCGAACAGGCGCTCATCAATGTTACTCTGGCAGATATCCGCATCGCCTTTTTCCGCTTCGGTCAGGATATCGCGGCGGAACAGCGCAAAGCCTTCTTTGCCTTCATAAACGCTGGCCTCGGTCTTGCGCACGCCCTCGCCAGGCAGAAACTCCACCCCCCGGCTTTCATAAAAATTCTGGATTTGGCGGATGCGGGACACCGGCGGGTCGCTTTCGCTGTTTTCTATCTTGGAGAGTGTGGGCGGGGAAATGCCGATCATAGCCGCTGCTTCATTTTGCTGAAGCCTTAAAAGTGTGCGTGCAAGCGTGATCTGCAGCGGTGTAATCATATTTTGTGCCGTCCCATACCTTAGTGTATATTTTTACCTATATTTCTTACAAGGAAATTTATATAAAATTTTTCTTGACAATTATGCATAATGAACGTATAAATCGGACCATCTCAGGGCCGAGCCGGGTTTGCAAAATACGCGGTAAGTTCTGGGGAATAAAAAATGCCCTTTGTGGAGCCGTCTGCTTTTTAATTTCCCACACACAAGTTATAGGCAGACGTCTCTACAAAGGGCATTCCTATGGACTGAAAAGTTTCGAGACAGTACATTCCCATAAATGATTTGTCAATAAAAACTTACCATATTTGTGATTATGTGCGCGTCAGGGCGTCTTCCCACCAGCTTTTGCGTTCTGCGGGGCTGTCGGTCTGACCGTCCTCGTTGAGATCGGCGTCGGGCGCCTGCGCCTCCCGCCAGGCATTGTGCTGGACCATATCGTCGGTATTGCCGACCGCCCAGCAAGCCAGGCAGTCTTTATTGATGGCGTTGGCGCTGAAGACAGGGTTTTTTGCGCCGGTGCTCATGGTCGGCGGGGCGATGAGAGCCACACATGTGAGCTGGCGGGAGGGGCTGCCCCCGTTCATGTACGGAGCTTCGCGCAGGAAGAAATCATTCGTGCCGTCAAAGGTTACAGGCGCAGGGACGAAGGGGCCGGGCATCGGCTGCTTGAAAACTGTTTTGGCGCATCCGACGCCGAATCCGAAGCTGCGTTTCATGCTTGCGGTCCTTCTTTCTTGTGGGGGGCGCATCATGGGGTTGAAGGTGTAGGACTTTATTCCTAGTTTCAAGGCGCAAAAAACCATACAAAGGGGCTTTTACAATTAAAGGGCTATTTCTTGCCGGGCTTCATGCGCGGTCGGAAAATTCGTTCCGGTTGCGTGGCCTCAAGTTCTTCGAAGAAGTCCGGACGAGCGGGGATGGCGCAGACAGGCTGGGTTCGCAGCAATTCCGGCCAGATATTCACCCAGCCATCAAAATGTTCGGCCTCCTGAATCATCTGGTATTGCACGCAATCGGTCGTCGGCAGGGACTGCAGATAGCTGTGCAGGACAGATGGCGGCACGCGCTCATCCTGTCCGCCAATGAAATGCACTTGAGGAATCAGGGCCAGGCGGTTGGAGAAATCGGGCGGATTGAGCCCCAGCTCCAGCGCAGCTTGCTGGTGATAGGTCGTAAATTCCTTATGGTCCAATATGCCCGCGACGGTGCGCAGGCTAACCACGTCATCGCGGCTGGCGGCCAGCAGGGCAGCAATCGTTGCACCGCCGTCAAAGCCGACAAGCTGGAAGGTGGTGATGCTGTATTTGCGTTTGATGTTGTCCAGCGCCTGTTGATAGACAGCCAGTATCTCAGGGCTGAAGCGCAGGTCTTTCCATGTCACCGGATCGCAGGCGCCGGGCGCATTGGCGCTGTCCGTGTATTGGCAGGGGCGCGCCAGATAGCCGACATTTACCGCGTTGTCATAGGCCGCCAGATGCAGGCCGAGCGGATTGGACGGTGTCGGCGAATAATCAACAACCGTAAAGCCCGTGCCGTCGCCTTCTATATAGATGCGGGCCGGGGCCACAGTTTCATGCATACGCTCAAAGGCCTTGATCGCATAATCACCGGCCGGAATGGAGCGCTCAATTAGCTGCGCCGGAGCGCTGACGCGCTTGGCGGTTTCCTCATCCAGCGGATTGACGCAGGCACCAAGAATAAGAGCCAGGGACAGGGTGGCAAAAACGGGAACGGATTTGAAAAAATTCATCATGACGAATCCAATGTAGCATGCGTTTTGAGGAAAATCACTTCTGAAAAGTTATCGCCCTTCTTTTTCCCATCGGGGACTCCAGCCATCCTTCCATGTGTCGAGCGGAACCACGTCGGTTTGTTCGCCATTGTCGCGGAACCATGAATCGACGGCGTACTTGTCACCGGTTTCATTGTCGATGATCACGGCGGTCTGGTGCGGCCAGCGTCGGGAATGGATGATGGGGATGCTCACATCCGGGGCGCTGATCGTATGGAATTTCAGGTGTCCGCGCTCCTGTAGGGCCGACATATAGACGGTGGTGTTCGTGCTTTCATCCACGCAGTCGAGCTGGCCGCTGCCGAAACGGTAAAATGTATCTTTGATATCGCCGTCCGTTCCGGCTTTCGGGCCGATAATCCGTTCAAATTCCGCAATGGCCTGTTCCAGCCTGTCGCGCTCTTCGGCGGCGCTGGTGGAGGGCGGCTCGAAATAGGCATCGATGCGCGCCCATTCGTCAAGGCTCAATTCGTAATTTTTAATGAATTTACAACCATATCCATGGCAATGCGATACGCTCCGGCCGTCAGATTTTGTCAGCGTTCTTTTTGCAAGATAATCTTCGTAGTTTCCCAAAGTCTCGCATCCAGAAAGGGATACAGACAGAATGAAAAGGCCGAGGCAGAAAACGGTTATATTAAGATACGATACGCTTCGCATTTTATTTTATCTCCACGGTTATCGGGGTGTGATCGGATGCTTTATCCCATCCCCGCGGCACGCGGTCAATCGTGCAATTTACGGCGCGGTCGGTTAACTCCGGGGATAAAAGGAAATGGTCAATCCGGATTCCGTTATCTTTTTGCCAGGCACCGGCCTGATAATCCCAGAACGTATACTGGCCGGTGCGCCCATCAAAAATACGAAACGCATCGATCAGGCCAAGATTGAGGATACGGCGCCATTGCGCGCGTGATTCCGGGCGGAACAGCGAATCTCCTTCCCAAGCCTTGGGATCATGGCAGTCTTTGTCTTCCGGGATGATGTTGAAATCGCCGCCTATGGCAAGGGGAATATTGTCTTCACGCAAAGCCTGTAGGCGCGTGTAAAGCCGCTCCATCCAGCTCAGCTTATAAGGATATTTTTCGCTATCGACCGGATTGCCATTTGGCGCATAGATATTGATAAGGCGCAGCCCATTCGTCTCAAACTCAATATAGCGCGCCTGCTCATCCGACTCATCGCCGGGCAGAGCCTCAAGCTTTATATCAATCGCGGTTTTGCTAAACACGGCCACGCCATTATAGGCTTTTTGCGGGACAGCGGCGGTGTGGTAACCCTTAAACTGATCGGCCGGGAAATTTTTGCCTTTAAGCTCTTGAATCATCAGAACATCAGGCGATGTTTCGCTCAGGTAGCGTTGAACATGCTCCAGCCGGGCTTTGATTGAGTTGACGTTCCATGAGGCAATTTTCATGGGATTGAAACTAGCAGTTGGTGCGGAGGGTGCAAGCCCTAAAGATTCAGCACGTCATCATGAGTGCTGGCGGCGATGGTCATGACTTCGGCGATTAAATCCTCTGCCACACCAAGCTCGACCAATGTAGCCTGAAGGTTTTCTGCGACAGCGTTAAAATGCCCTTCATTCAGATCCAGGTGCTTATGTGCTTCACGCATATTTTTACCCGGATAATTTGGCAAACCGCCAAAGGCATAGGTCAGAAAGGTTTTCTGATGCCCGCGCTGGCGTACCATATCGACATTTTCAAAAAAATGATTGATACGCGGGTCGGCTAGAACCTTTTGGTAAAACAGGTCAACAGCGGCGTTCACGGCATCCTTGCCGCCAATGCGTTCATATAAGGTTTGTTTGCTCATGATGGTTTTCCTCAAAACAGTATCAAAAATTCATGCTATGCGATTGGAGGAAAATAACAAGAGTGAGGCGTATAGTATGTGCCTATTAGTATTTAGTATGCGCCTATACCGCGAAGCTGGTCCCGCATCCACAGCCGGAGATGGCATTGGGGTTTTCGATTTTGAATTCTGATCCGATCAGGCTTTGATCGAACTTAATGACAGATCCATCCAGAAACGGCAGGGAAATATCATCGGTCACAACGGCATCGGCGAATTTCTGATCTTTTTCGCTGATATCATCGGTCAGCTCGAGCTTATATTGAAACCCGGAACAGCCGCCGCCATCCACGGTCACGCGCAGCATCAGGGCGTCCTTTCCCTGTTGCTCCCGCAATTCTTCAATGCGCTTTACGGCGCTGTCATCAATGGTTATGCTCATATCTCTATTATATAGTGGAAAGAGCAAAATGAGCAACCTTGCCGAACAACAACCCGCCTATAATTATTGCGCCCTCCCGCTGGCGGCTTATGCGTGCCGGCCCGATCAAACGCAAGGCCGCATTCACGATGAGCCCGAAAGCCGCAACCGCACACCGTTTCAGCGCGACCGCGACCGGATTATTCATGCCAGTGCCTTTCGCCGCCTCAAATATAAAACACAGGTCTTTGTGTATCATGAGGGCGATCATTACCGCACGCGCCTGACCCACACGTTGGAGGTCGCGCAGATTACCCGTTCCATCGCCCGCGCGCTGATGGTGAATGAGGATCTGGCCGAAGGCATCGCGCTGGCCCATGATCTGGGTCATACGCCCTTTGCGCATATAGGGGAGGAATATTTGAAGCGCTGCATGGAGCCCTATGGCGGGTTTGATCATAATGATCAATCCTTGCGGGTTTTAACGACATTAGAGCGCAAATATCCGAAATGGAACGGGCTTAATCTGACCTGGGAATCGCTGGAAGGAGTCGTCAAACATAACGGCCCTATGTCCGGAAAACCTATCTTCACGGCCGTTGAGGAGCTGCAAGCCCAGCGCGATATGCGCCTGGACACCCATGCCTCGCTGGAGGCGCAGGTGGCCGCACTGTCCGATGACATTGCCTATAATAATCACGATGTCGAAGATGGGCTGCGCGCGGGGCTGTTTACCATCAAGGATCTGGAGAAAATCCCTTTACTGGCACAGGTTTTGGAGAATATCCGAAGCGAATATAGTGATTTGCGTGAGCGTTATCTGGTGCAGGAAATGATCCGTGAGATGATTGGGGTGATGGTCGAAGATGTTCTGGCCGAATCGAATCGCCGTTTGAAGGCTGTAAATCCGACCAGCGTTGAGGATATCCGCATGGCGGGCCAGCAGATCGTCGCATTCTCCGATGAAATGCGCGAAAAGGTAGATCATCTGCGGGCTTTCCTGTTTGAGCGTATGTATAAACACTATACGATGCAGCGCATCTGGCTGAAGGTTGAGCGGATTGTCACGGATTTATTCACAGCTTTTACGGATAACCCATCCGTCCTGCCGGATAACTGGCAGCGCCGCGTGGAAGAGGCCGGGGGAGCCAAGGATGATGCGGCTTTGGCGCGTGTGGTGGCGGATTATATTGCGGGAATGACTGACCGTTATGCCATCCGCGAGCATGAACGCCTCTTTGATCTGTACTGGGATTTGCGATAGGACTCTAAATAAGCGTTATTGCGTATTTCAAGTATCCGGGAGTTCCAGTCCATGAATCAACACGAACAAAATAATCAAAACAATCAGTTCCAACCCTATAATTACAGCTTCTATGAGCAAAAAACGGTTCATCAGGGATTTGTAGAAGAATCGCGCCTGCAAGGCATTGTCAGGGGCATTTTAAACCGTCCGCTTGTGGCGACAGGGACTTTGATCTTGGCCAGCACAATTTTGGCCAGCGCCTTTATTTTTGGCGGAGGCGCGGAGGATGGTTCAGGCCCAAAAGACCTGCCGATTATCAAGGCGGACGCCAGTCAATATAAAGCTGTGCCCGATCAGCCAGGCGGCATGGATATCCCCAATCAGGACAGCACGATTTTCGCGGGCTTGAACGAGGGGCGCATTGCCGAAACTCCGCCTGTACAAAACTTGCTGGAACAGGAAGAGCCTGCGGATCAGCTTGAGGCTTTCGCTGAAGAGGTTGAGCAGATTATTGCAGAAGAGGAGAGTGTTGCTGAGGTTTCTGAGCAATCCCAGGATACGGCCGAAGCTGCCCCTGAAGGTGTGGACGCTGCAGAGCAGACCGCGCAGGCGGAAACAGCATCGATGCCGCAGCCGGAAGAGATTCAGCAGGTTCCCATGACGGTGGAAAGCGTTCAGCCGAAGGTTGAAAACTTTGCATCGCGTACAGTTCCGGCGGGGGCTGCGCCTCAGAAGCAAACGCCAACTGCGGCTCTGCACCCTCCGGCATCTTCGCCGGAAACGCTTGAGTTTGTCCGATCCGTTCTGGATAAGAAGGATACAAAACAGGTTTTGAACTCCGGCCCGTCCGGAACCTCTACGGCTTCGAATGACAATGCCGCCCGTGTTGCCGCGATTGCACCTGCGGCCGGTGCGGCCGGTATTGCCGGACAGGTGATTAATTCCGGTAATTATTTCGTGCAGCTGGCCAGCGTGACCACGGAGAACGATGCCAAGGTCGGCTGGGCAAAATTTCAAAACACCTATAACGCCCAGCTTTCCGGGGTTTCTTACCGTGTTCAGGAAGCCAATCTGGGTGCGAAAGGAACGTTTTTCCGCATTCAGGCCGGACCGATGAGTAAAGACGATGCGGATCGTATTTGTAATGAAATTAAGGCGCAAAAGCCCGGTGGCTGCCTGGTTGTGAAGTAATTTCTGGGTCGATTTTCTGTCGATTCCATTCCTTTTTTGTTGGTTTGCTGTTTTTTGGGCGCTTCCAGTGCCTCACTCAATAGA
>CAYGSN010000009.1:0-54641 GCA_964352675.1 uncultured Pseudobdellovibrionaceae bacterium | reverse complement strand
CTTAACTATAGATATTAATATCTTAACTTTGAGTTTATTCTGCGTTTCTATTGCCCTCTTTCCTTTTAATTTTTCTTGTTCACTGTCTCTGAACTCTCTTTCATCCATTTTTAGCTATGAAAAATAAAAGCACACCTCCTTTCTTTCAGCTCCTCATTTTGTGTTTTTCTAATATTCAAAAACCTCGCCGGGATGTTGTTGGTTTTAGATATTCTGCGTTGGTTGATGACGGCTTGGGGAAAACTCCTCATTTTGGATTCATCGGATTTTTTCTATCAATGTTTTTCAGGCAGGAAAAATAAATGTTATGACCTCGCATGCCACTTACGAGATTTCTGATCAAAGCCTCGCGGCTATTTTTTCGCTGGAAGGCGTACGACTTGAAGCCGCAGAAAAGTTGTTTTTTACAGAATCAAACCCTCTGGGGTTTATTTTGTTTGGGCGGAATTGTGAGAGCCCGGATCAATTGCGTGCTTTAATTGGCGAGCTATATGAATTACTTGGCCGTAAATGTCCAATTCTAATCGATCAGGAGGGCGGACGGGTACAAAGATTGAAGCCGCCGCAGTGGAGGCCGTATCCGGCGATGCAGGAATTTGGAGATCTTTACACCAAAGATGCCGACCGGTCGGTTTCTGATTTGCGGTTTACAGTCATGCGGTTAGCAGAAGAATTGCGCGATGCCGGCATCAATGTGAATTGCGCACCGGTGTTGGACGTGCTGCATGAAAACACCCATGAGGCCGTCGGGGATCGCGCCTTCTCCGGCACGCCCGAATTTGTGGCTATTCTTGGCCGAATTGTTTGTGAGGCATTGTTAGAGGCGGGGGTAACTCCTGTCATCAAACATTTGCCGGGGCATGGTCGTTCAACCCAGGACTCTCACCATAATCTTCCCGTCATTTCGGAAACTGTACGTATATTAGAGGAGTCTGATTTTCTTCCTTTCCGCCAAATTGCAAAATCTGAAATTGGACAGGCCGTTTGGGGGATGAGTGCGCATTTAATTTTTGAAGAGATCGATTCCGAATTGCCGGCGTCCCTGTCGCCAAAAATTATCCGGGACATTATCCGGGGCTCGATCGGGTTTGATGGATTTTTGGTGAGCGATGATGTCGATATGAAGGCGCTCGATCCGTTCGGGGATATTCCGCAGCGATGTTTAAAGGCGATTGAGGCAGGCAATGATGCCGCGCTGTATTGCTGGGCGAAGCTGGATGTCATGGAAAAAATTGCTGAAACTGTGCCTAAGTTGCGCCCGGATAGCCTGAAACGCTTGCAAAATGCCGCAGAATTTCGGAAAGTGTCGACTTAACGTGACATTATTTTGCGTAGCACGACCTTTGCGCATGAGAAAGGCAAATGGATATGACTGAAGAAAAGCAAAATCCTGCGGGATTATCTGATATAGCTCGTGAGGAATTTGTAGCAGGGCTGATGGAGGCAAGAGAACAGTTGCAAAAAGCCCAGGCCGCCACTTGTGATGAAATTAGGGAGGCTGCGCGAAACGGGGAAGACCTTGCACAATTTCGTCGCTAAAATCTTATGACAGAAGCTGCTGTACAATTCGAAGAAGATCCGCCGCGCCAAACCGCGCCGAAAGCGCATGAGGCTGATACGCTGCTGTTGAACATTGATGGGTTTGAGGGCCCGATCGGTGTGCTTCTCGAACTTGCCCGCAACCAGAAGGTCGATTTGCGTGAGGTCTCTATCTTGCAGCTTGCACGTCAATATCTTGAATTTGTTGAGCGCGCGAAGGCCTTTAATCTGGAACTGGCGGCGGAATATCTGGTGATGGCGGCCTGGCTGGCCTATCTGAAATCCCGCCTGCTATTGCCGCAGGAAGAAAAGGGCGATGAGCCGAGCGCCGCCGAAATGGCCGAAGCTCTGCAATTCCAGCTCCGCCGTCTGGAGGCCATGCAAAAATCAGCCGAAGCGCTTAAGGCTTTGCCGCAGCTGGGCCAGGATGTCTTCGCACGCGGCTGTCCGGAGGGGCTGAGCACCAAGACGAATACCCATTGGGATGTCAGCCTGTATGACATGCTCAAAGCCTATGGTGATATCCAAAAGCGCCAGGATAACAGCCATTACGACCTGCCGGAATATCATCTGATGAGCACGGAAGATGCGCTGTCCCGCGTTACGCGCATGTTGGGACAATTGCCGCGCAAGGGTCTGCAAAGTGTATGGACAACGCTGGAAAGCTTCCTGCCCGAGGGGATTAAGAACAAGCTCTATGGCCGCTCGGCGCTGGCCTCCACCTTAACGGCGGGCTTAGAGCTTGCCAAGCAGGGCAAGATGGAAATAAAGCAGGATGGGCTGTTCCGCCCCATATATATGCGCGCCCTGCAAAGTGCAGTGGGAGAAGAGGGATGAGTATTGATAATGAATCCATCCGCCTGCTCGAGGCGTTGCTTTTCGCCAGCGCAGAGCCGCTGAGCACATCGGAGTTGCATGAACGTATGCCCGAAGGCGCGGATGTCGGCGGGGCGCTGATGGAATTGCGGAAACATTATAATGGGCGCGGCGTAACTCTGAATGAGATGGAGGGCAAATGGGCCTTCCGCACAGCCGTGGATTTGGCCGAATCTCTGCAAATGGAAAAAGAGGTGAGCAAGAAGCTCTCCCGCGCGGCGATGGAAACACTGGCGATTATCGCCTATCACCAGCCAGTCACACGGGCAGAAATTGAGAATATTCGCGGCGTAGCTACGCATAAGGGCACGCTGGATACGCTGATGGAAATGGGCTGGATTAAGCCAGGGCGCAGGCGTGAAACGCCGGGCCGCCCGCTTACCTGGGTCAGTACATCGTCTTTCCTTGATCATTTCTCGCTAGAGGCTTTGACAGATTTACCGGGGCTCGATGATCTGAAGGCCTCGGGCCTGCTGGATCGCCGCCCCGCCATTGAGACGATACCGGAGAGTGATGACCTCTTTGCAGAGCAGGAGAATGATGATAGAGAAGAGCAATTGGAAGAGATAGAAGGATAAAATCATGACCCCCGGACCGTTTCAAATTCTGATTGTCATTTTGCTGATTGTGCTGTTTTTCGGTGCAAGCCGCGTGCCCGCCATTGCAGAAAACCTCGCCAAGGGGATTAAGAGCTTTAAAAAGGGCCTAAAGGATGAGGATGACAGTAAAACGCAAGTTTCCCAATCCAAACAAAAAGATGACGAGGCTGCCTAAAGCGTCATTGCGAGCGTATGCGAAGCAATCCATATTTTTAAGGTGTTTTCTGGATTGCCGCGCCGCTGACGCTCCTCGCAATAACAAGATGGGGAAAGACCATGCTTGATTTCGGCTGGACAGAATTGCTGGTGATTATGGCGGTGGCGGTGTTTGTCATCGGGCCGAAGGAGCTCCCTGCGCTGATGGTGGGGCTGGGCCGTGTGATGCGCCGCATTTCTTATATCCGCTACGCCTTTACCCAACAATTTGAAGAGTTTTTAAAAGAGGCGGATCTGGACGATATTCGTCGCCAAGTCAATTTCGAAGAGAAGAATTTTGATGAGGCGCTTGCTGACGAGGATGTGATTGAAGGTGAGAGCGAAGAGACGGAGGATGCGGCCAATGCATGAAGCCGGTTCCGCGCAATCCCAGCCATTTTCCGTACATCTTGTCGAGCTGCGTACGCGCTTGTTGTGGGCGCTGGCGGCGATGGCGATCGGCACGGCGGTCTGTTTTATGTTCGTCGAAGAGATTTACGGTGTTCTGGTGCGCCCGCTGGCCAATGCGATGGTGGCCGGGGATTCCCAGCGTTTGATTTACACCGGCCTCACGGAAGCGTTCTTTACCTATGTGAAGGTGGCGTTTTTCGCCGGGGTTTTTGTGACGTTTCCGGTTCTGCTGCTGCAGATTTGGGGGTTTATCGCGCCGGGGCTGTATAAAAATGAAAAGCGCGCTTTCTTACCGTTTTTGATTGCGACGCCGATTTTATTTTTTCTGGGTGCGGCCTGTGTTTATTTTCTTGTGATCCCGATGGCTTGGCCGTTCTTCCTGAGCTTTCAGAGCACGGGGGCGGAAACGGCGCTGCCGATTCAATTAGAAGCGCGAGTGAGCGAGTATCTGGATCTGATCATGACGCTGATTTTTGCCTTTGGCCTGTGTTTTCAGCTTCCCGTGCTGCTCACCCTCATGGGCAAGGCGGGGTTGATCACAGCGGACTGGTTGGTACGGCAGCGTAAATATGCGATCATTCTGACCTTTGTTGTCGCGGCCTTTCTCACACCGCCGGATGTGATTAGCCAAATCCTGCTGGCTGTGCCTATAATGGGTCTGTACGAACTCTCGATTCTTCTTATTCGCCTGTCCAATAAAAATGTCCCAAACCCCGCTTGAGCTTTACAAGCAGCGCTTATCCTCGAACACCCTGCGTCCGGATACGGAGCAGGAAAAAGCCGTTCAACATCTTGATTTTTTATATAATGAACTTACGGGGGAAATCGCGGGAGGTTCCGGGGGGGAAGATGCGAAGGCCGGCGGACGTAAGAAAACCCGCTGGCGGTTCTGGGAAAAACAGGGCGTTCCCAAGGGCATATATATGTATGGCGGCGTAGGGCGCGGAAAATCCATGCTGATGGATTTATTTTTCGAATGCCTGCCCGAAGAATTTCTAAAGCGCCGGGTACATTTCCATGCATTCATGATTGATGTGCATGATTATTTCCATTCAAGACGTGAGGATGACGATTTCAGCGAGGGCATCGACGGCGCGCTGCCGTCGCTGGCGAGCCTGATTGCCCAGAAATCGCGGGTGCTGTGTTTCGATGAATTCCATGTGACCGATGTGGCCGATGCGATGATCTTGGGGCGGCTCTTCACCGCTCTGTTTGATCGTGGCGTCGTTGTGGTTGCAACCAGCAATTGGGAGCCTGACCGGCTGTATGAAGGGGGCCTCCAGCGCGACAGGTTCGTGCCGTTTATAGAGTTGCTGAAAAGCCGGATGGAGATTGTGCATCTGGACAGTCCGACCGATTACCGCACGCAGTTTCTGGCTGAGGAGGGGTTGTATCATTTTCCGCTGGGAGAGGGTGCTGTGCGATGGGCGGATGAAATGTTTGCAAGATTGACGGATGGCGCACCGAGTGAAGGCGGGGAGATTACGGTGAAAGGGCGCAGTATTAAGGTTTTAAAAACGGCCAAGGGCGTTTCGCGTTTTACTTTTGCGCAGCTGTGCGAACGGCCCCACGGTGCAGAAGATTATCTGGCGATCGCACGCGAATATCACACTATATTTCTGGAGGGGATACCCAAGCTGGGCTATGACCGCCGCAACGAAGCCAAGCGCCTGATGACGTTGATCGATGCGTTGTATGAAAGCGGAACAAAGCTGATTGTCACCGCCGATGCAGCGGCGGACAAGCTGTATCAGGGTCACGACCACGCATTTGAATTTGAACGCACGGTTTCAAGGTTGATGGAGATGCAGAGTGAGGAATACCTGCGGCAGAGTTGACGTTTTGGATTAATTCAGACCGGTTGCCGGCGGTTCACCAGATGGATGAAAATCTATCAAAATTCCTGCGTTAATATCCTGCGGGGGTATCGAAATAAAGGAGGTTATTTGCTGGTCGGCATGCTTGCGGGCCTGCAATGTTTCGACCTGGAAAATCATAGATCCGTATTCGTCTTTTTCACCGGTAAAGAAAGCCATGCCGCGCAACCATTTTATATCCGTATTTGAAGGAATGTTTTCGGCAAGCATATCGTTTTCAATGCAGAACGCCCGCACGGCCCGCAGGATATCATCGCCATACAAGTGGGTGTCCTGGGTTTTTATGGCTGTTTGTGTTTGAGGGGCGTATAGCGCATACATGCCCCAAATAGCTAGAGGAAACATAGAAATTGTCGCAATCGCCTCAATCCAGTGATCTTTTATTCGTGGTCTTTTGCGAGGTTTGGAGTATCCCTTGAAGCCAGCAGATGCCCGGCGCATTTGTTCAAAGCGCTCCTCATCCATTCTCGGGATGGCGGAAAAGTCCTGTTCTGGTGAATCATCTGCCATTGCCTGCCTCTTTTTCTGTAAAATATAAAAAATGTGTTCAATATGCAAGTTTTTTCTCTCTTCTCTTTTTTAACCTTATTGCGTTATCCTTGTATGCATGGCGACGTTTTTTCAAAAACTTCTGGGTAAGAAGACTCCGAAAGATTATTCCGCGCAGAAGGCAGAGTTGAAATCGGCCAGTTCCAAGAGCAGGCTGTCGCTGGCCAAGGATTCCAAGACCAATAAGGAAATTCTGTATTTTCTGGCCGAGCAGGACCCGGACCCGAAAGTGCGTAAGGCGGCAACCAAGAACAAATCCACCCCCGTTCAGGTAACGCCAATTTTGGCGCAGGACCCGGATGTGGATGTGCGTCTGGAGCTGGCCAAGCGGCTGGTGGAGCTGTTGCCCGATGTATCGCAGGACAAGCAAAGTCAATTATACGCATTTGTTGTGCAGGCTCTGGGCACGCTTGCTCTGGATGAGGTTTTGAAGATTAGAACGGCGCTGTCCAGTACGCTGAAGGAACATGCGCATACCCCGCCGAAAGTCGCCGGGCAGCTGGCCCGCGATGTGGAGCGGGAAGTTTCCGAGCCGATTTTGCGCTTTTGCGCCGCCTTGTCGGATCAGGATTTGCTGGATATTCTCAAGAGCCACCCGGCGAGCTGGGTCGTCGCGGCGATTGCCGGACGTGACGAAGTGAGTGAAGATGTGTCTGAAGCCGTTATCGAGATTGAAGATCGTCCGGGCGGGGCGGTGTTGATTAATAATGACGGGGCGAAGATTACGGTGGGCCTGTTGCACACGATTGTGGAGAAGGCGCGCAATTTCCCCGAATGGCAAAAGCCAATGGCGATGCGCAAATCCCTGCCTGTTTCAATTGCGAAGGAGCTGGCGGAATTTGTTGATGCCTCCGTGCGTGATTTATTGATGAAGCGTGAGGATTTTGACCAGCAAATGACCGAAGAGGTCGCCGCTATTTTCCGTCGTCGTATGGATTTCGCGAGTGATGAGGGCGAAGCGCAGGAAACGGTTGATGAGCGCCTGAAGCGCCTGATAGGCGAAGGCAATTTGAATGAGGATACGATTTCCGATGCGATTGGCATGCGGGAGCGTGATTTTGTGATCGCCGCCGTGGCGCATCTGGCCAAAGCGCCGCGCGGTGAAGTGGATAAAGTATTCAAGATGAAAGCGCCGAAACCCGTCGTGGCGGTGGCCTGGAAGGCGGGCCTGTCGATGCGCCTCGCGCTGCATCTGCAAAAAGAGATCGCGCATGTCGCGCCGAAGGAGCTGATTTATCCGAAAAACGGTACCGATTATCCGCTCACGAAGGATGAGTTGGAATGGCAGCTGGATTTTCTGGGGCTGAAGGCGGCTTAGAGGTTCAGACCTTCTGATTTTGCAACTAAACCTTCCCTGAAATTATGCCCTGAGAAAAAGTCTGTTGCTTCATCGGTAAGTCCAATAACAGTCGTACCTTCCTGAGCCCCCGGCATTGTTCCTGTCACATGCCAAGCATTAACAAGATATCGGCGTTCGCTTTCTTCGTCTGTGACCAGTTTTACTTCAGTAAATGGAATATCAGACAATTTAAGCTGATCTATATTATTAGATACCCCAATCCCTTTGCTTAGAATTGCTGTGGAACCTATGCCCTCATGTGTTTCTCCACTGTTACTAAAAAGCCTCTGGGCTTCTTTAGTTAAACCTATAATAACATCTCCGTCAGGCGAGACTTTAGCGCCAGTAATAAAGCGAGGGTTTACTTTAATAGCTGTTGCCTTGATGCCGTATTGATCGTTGGCTTTTAAAGAAAGAGGGACGAGTTGGGTCATGTTTTACTCCAGTATTATGTGATTTTTGCACCTTATAGCCTGACTTTAAGTTTATGTCAATAAGTTTCCGGTTTATTCAAACGACCCGGTGCTTTATGCTTGAGGGCAGAATCAAATCGCTAATATAAGGAGATCCCATCATGAAACCACCTGTCAGAGTCGCCGTCACCGGAGCCGCCGGTCAAATTGGATATGCGTTGTTGTTCCGCATTGCAAGCGGGGCGATGCTGGGAGACGACCAGCCGGTGATCCTGCACCTGCTGGAGGTTACGCCCGCACTGGGCGCATTGGGTGGTGTGGTGATGGAGTTGAATGATTGTGCGTTTCCGCTGTTGATCGATGTGGTGACGACGGACGATCCGAATGTGGCGTTCAAGGATGTGGATTACGCGCTTCTGGTTGGTGCGATGCCTCGCAAAGACGGCATGGAGCGCAAAGATCTTCTGAGCGCCAATGGCGGGATTTTCGGGCCGCAGGGCCGCGCGCTGAATGATCATGCCAGCCGTGATGTGAAGGTTCTGGTCGTGGGCAATCCCGCCAATACAAATGCGCTGATTGCACAGCAAAATGCGCCGGATCTCGATCCTAAATGTTTCACTGCGATGGTGCGTCTTGATCACAACCGCGCAATTTCACAGCTGGCGGAAAAGGTTGATGTGCATTCGACCGATATCAAGAAAATGATTATCTGGGGCAATCACAGCTCGACGCAATATCCCGATTTGCACCATGCGGAAATCGGCGGCGAACCGGCGATGGATAAGATTGACCAGAGTTGGTATGAAGGCACGCTCATCCCCGATGTGCAGCAGCGCGGCGCAGCGATTATCAAGGCGCGCGGAGCATCTTCCGCAGCCAGCGCAGCCAGTGCGGCGATCGATCATATGCACAGCTGGGCGCTGGGCACTGCGCCAGGGGACTGGGTATCCATGGCGGTGCCGTCGGACGGCTCATACGGGATTAAGCCGGGTGTGATTTACGGCTATCCGTGCATATGCAGCGGCGGGAAGTACCAGATTGTGCAAGGGTTGCAGATCAATGATTTCTCCCGGACGCGCATGGATGCGACTGACAAGGAGCTGCGTGAGGAGCGCGCAGCGGTGGAGTCTCTGTTTGCGCAGGATAAAGCGGCTTAACTGCAGACCGAAATTCTTTTTATTTGTGAGATGGACTGGATGGTTCGGAATTCGCGTGCGACGCGGCGTTCGAAGCGCTGATACGATTGCGCGGCGGTCAGGGCCGTTTTGCCGTCAAAGAAAAACGGCCGGTTCAGACGGGCGGCTTCACGCATTTGCGGGTTGGAGATAGAGGCCACCGCGAAAATGGAATTCTTGTTTTTGAGATCGTAAAAATCCCGCGCCAGAGCGAGGCCGAGCATATGCGCGATATAGTGGTCGGCCAGCGTGACGGTGTCGCGTTTCATAGAGCGAATCACATCGGTTTCCTCCCGAATTTGATGCGCCTTGATCAGGGCGGAAACATGCGGGTCGTAGCGTAGCGCTAAAATTTCCGAGCGCATCATTTCGTTTTTCACAACGGGTTTTTTGCCTTTGAAGGTAACGGCTTGGGCGTAATGGCCCTGACCGATCTGCTCGCCGTAGCGCTTGATGAGTGTGAGCCATGTCGGCTCGATAAACTGGAACGCACCGAGAGCGGAGCTTTTGGAGGTTTCAACCACGCGGCCCAGATCGCTTTCCATGATGGCCTTGAGCACCAGCAGCTCGAAATCTACTCCGGTCTGGATGCTGACGGAATAAATCGCATTGACGATTGCGGGGTCCTGCCCCTTCATTTTCAGATGCAGGCGTAGCTTTTGCGCAAGATCGAGACGCTTTTGATCGCCTTCGGAAAGTTGCAGGGAAGAGGCCGGGCCGGAGCATGGCTCGATTTGTGATGGTTCAATGATATTGGGCATGGTATCCGGCCCTAGCGCATAGGCCCCAGGTGGACAAAAAATCAGGAACACAAACAGAATTTTCAGCAAATATTTCATGGATACACAGTAATGCACGAAGTGTGCCAGATGAGCAGACCCGAATAGTCTGCCCTATTTGTTCATTATCCCGCGTGCGGGGTAAATAAAGACCTAAGAATAGGATGGATTTTAGGCAGTTCGTCCCAGCACCATGTCACTGGTGAGCGATTGTTCTCTTGTTAGATTGCTCTCCGGCGGAGCCGCAGCAGAGGCATATTGCAGTTTGAAATTCTGACTGACTTCGGCCAGACGGCCCCTGTGACCTTCTAGATCATCCTCCGGTCCCTGTGCCATTCTGAGGGTGAATGTTTCGCGCATTTGCGTATAGCCGGGATCGCCCGGTTGGGGAACGTCAGGGCGCTTGGGGAAAATCCCGGCACCCTGCAGGACATCCTGGTGCAGGCGGTAATCCGCATAATCTGTCGGCAGGTTGAAAGCGCGTCCCAAAGGCGGGATCGCCGTGGAAATCCCCAGCACCAGCGTGCTGATAATATTTGAAAGCCCCCTGAAAAAGCCTGAAAAACCCATGGATTCGGGTTTTTCGAGGCCGAGCCCTTCGGCCAGGTCCCTGACACGGGGATCCAGTTCGTCCTGCTCCGGCTGAGGAGTTGTTTGATTCATTGTAACACCGCTTCTATTAATGGCTTTTCGCCGTTTTTCTAAGTTCCTTTATTATACCGTTTTCACCCTGTTCAGGTCAAAATTCCAAAATATCATCTCTATGCCGCAGCGCCGGGGGCCGAAACCACCGGCCGGGCCGTTGTTTCTTCCAATTCGGGGGCGCGATCGGCCAGTTTGAGCGCAGGAGCTTCTATCTCCGGGGTTGGTTCTGCGGCTGCAAGCTGGAACGTTCCTGTCAGAGCCGGTCCGGCCTTGGGATTATTCTCATCCAGCGCTTTGGCAAAAGAGGTCGTGCGCCCGGCCATGTCGGACAGGCGGTTTGCAATTTCATCAATCCGGTGATGTGCAATATCGTAATATTCACGAAGGTCTTCGCGGGATAGCGGGCCACCGGCGAGCATATGGCTCAGCTCTTCCTCGCTATAGTTGTGATCCATTCCCGGTTCAGGGTTATCAAGAGCGACTGTTTCACCGGAGTTGAGCTGTTCACGGATATCTTCGGCTTTTTGTTCGGCCCTATGCAATTCGGTTTCCGCTTCTTTCAGTTTTGCTTCGACCTGTTTTAGTTCTTTCTCGGTCAGTGTGCGCTTATCAACGAGGCGGCAGGAGGTTTCATCGCATACGACAATCATATGATCGCCGTTTTCAGCAGGCGGCCCGCCGATTTTGAAATTCAGCCCGCCAAACATGGCCGGGAGGGAGATGTTGATTTCACGCCAGTTCGCCGCCAGCGCATTGGACGGATCACGGTTGAAAAACATGGTTTCGTTGGCGAACATCATGGTGTCAGGCCCAGCGGCTTTTTCGAGGAATGCGGCTGCTTGGGTATCATCGTAGCGAATTTTTTCCAGTGCGCCGGTTTCCGGGTTTTCCTCAAGGCGGTAGAGATATGCCTCGCCGTCCTCGCCGGTTTTGGGCTGGATATACACCGCGTTGCCCGCATCGTCGCGGATGAGGAATTCTTCTTCGATTTCGCGCAGCGGAATATCGCCATAACGCTCGCGCAACTGTTCATAGCGGTTCTGAGGCAGCGTATCGCGAATGGTTTCCAAACGCTCGAGCTGGGAATCGATCAGTCCAAGTTCTTCCAAAAGGTCGCTCAGCGAGATTTTTAGACCGGCAATTTTTTTGCCCAGTTGTTCGATCTCACGCTGGGTTTCATACAGCACGCCCATGAGCTGTAGCAGCGCCACGGGGGAAATGTCAGAGTCTTTCTTCTCTTTTTTGCGCTTTTCTTCTTCCGTGGAATGACGGTTGCTGTTGGAATTTCCGCCCCGGTTGCCGCTGTTGCCGGCTTCTAGAACGGCATTGATATCACCGGCTGGACCGGTGACGCCCGCGCCGGTTTCAAAAAGAAAGTCGCCAGGTGCGGTTCCAGATTTCCCGTTTTTCTGGTTGGAATCTGTGGCCGCTTCGCTTTGTTGTACGGGATCGTTTTGATCCTGTTTCATGGGAACACGCCTCTGCTCTGTTTTGAGCGCTATTACACCGTTTGCCGTCTTATTCTTTTATGTTTTGGCTTTTACGCCTTTTCCTATGAAAATACGCCTTAAAGCTTAGGATTTCGTTAAAAAAGCTTTAAAACATCATCATATTGTATCTATTTTAGCGAAAATCGGCAGAAATTGCGAATTTCAAGAGAGCTTGGGGAGGGATAGAAAAGAGCGGGTTTCTCCTGTATTTACAGGCTTTAAGCCTTGCAAATGGGGAGCCGGGCGGCCATACTTGATTCGTCTTATTTCACCGACCAACTTTCGGAGATCAAACCCTCATGAATATTCACGAATACCAAGCTAAGGAACTACTCGAAAAATACGGTGTCGCTGTGCCCAAAGGCATTCCGGCTATGAGCGTTGATGAGGCCGTAAAGGCCGCCAAAGAGCTTGAGGCGGGGGGTACGACATTGTTCGTGATCAAGGCGCAGATCCATGCCGGCGGACGCGGCGCGGGCAAGTTTAAAAACAACCCGGAAGGCAAAGGCGGCGTGCGCCTGTGCAAGACGGTGGATGAGGTTAAAGAGGCCGCCGAGGCGATGATGAACCAGGTTCTGGTCACCAAGCAAACCGGACCGGAAGGTAAAGAGGTTCAGCGCCTGTATGTCACCGATGGTGTGGATATTGAAAAGGAATATTATTGCTCCGTCGTTTTGGACCGCGCGCAGAGCAAGGTCGCCTTCATGGTCTCGACCGAGGGCGGAATGGATATTGAGGATGTGGCGCACAACACGCCGGAAAAAATCATCAATGTCGCGATCGACCCAATTGCAGGCTTTACGAAGGCCGATGGCGAAAAACTAGCTGCCGGGCTGCAGCTGACCGGGGCGAAAAAAGACAGCGCGATCACGCTGTTTGAGAGCCTGTATAAAGCCTATATGGAACTGGATGCGGAGATTATTGAGATCAACCCGCTGATCACCGTGGGTGATGATGTGATGGCGCTGGATGCGAAGATGAGCTTTGATGGCAATGCGCTGTTTCGCCATCCGGATGTCGCGGCGTTGCGTGATGAAAGCGAAGAAGACGCGAATGAAAAACTCGCCAAGGATCATGAATTGTCCTATGTGCGCCTCGATGGGAATATTGGTTGTATGGTCAATGGCGCGGGGCTTGCGATGTCGACGATGGATATCATTAAGCTTTATGGCGGGGAGCCGGCGAACTTCCTGGATGTCGGCGGCGGCGCCACGGCGGAGCGCGTGACGGTGGCCTTCAAAATTATCCTGTCCGATCCGAACGTGAAGGGCATTCTGGTCAACATCTTTGGCGGCATTATGAAGTGCGACGTGATTGCCCAGGGCGTGATTGCGGCGGCAAAAGAGGTGAAGCTGAAAGTGCCGCTGGTTGTGCGTCTGGAAGGCACGAATGTCGAGAAAGGTAAGGAGCTTATGGCCAATTCCGGCTTGCCGATCATCAGCGCCGATAACCTCGACGATGCCGCCAAGAAGGTCGTGGAAGCTACAAAGAAAGCACAGAAGGCAGCTTAAGTCTCGGTATTTAATTTGAATCTAAGGAGAAAATCATCATGTCAGTTCTCGTCAACAAAGACACAAAAGTTATCTGTCAGGGCTTCACGGGCTCTCAAGGCACATTCCATTCCGAACAGGCGATTGCCTACGGCACCAATATGGTCGGCGGCGTGACCCCGAAAAAGGGCGGGACGACGCATCTGGGCCTGCCTGTTTTTGATACGGTGGCCGAAGCGAAGGAACGCACAGGCTGTAACGCTTCTGTGATTTACGTACCCCCGCCTTATGCGGCCGCGGCCATCATGGAAGCGATCAATGCGGAGATTGAGCTGGCGATTTGTATCACCGAAGGGATTCCGGTGCTCGATATGGTGAAGGTCAAAGCGGCGTTGAAGAACTCCAAAACCCGCCTGATTGGGCCAAACTGCCCCGGCGTGATTACACCCGGCGAGTGCAAGATCGGCATTATGCCCGGCCATATTCACAAACGCGGCAAGGTGGGCATTGTGTCGCGCTCCGGGACGCTTACTTATGAGGCTGTTGCGCAAACCGGCGCGGTTGGCCTGGGCCAGAGCACCTGCATCGGTATCGGTGGTGATCCGGTCAATGGAACGAACTTCATCGATTGCATTGAAATGTTCATGGATGATGACGAAACAGAAGCCATCCTGATGATCGGGGAAATTGGCGGCTCGGCAGAGATTGAGGCCTGTGACTTCTATAAAGGTCTTAAAACCAAAAAGCCGATTGCAGGCTTTATTGCGGGCGCAACGGCCCCTCCAGGGAAACGCATGGGCCATGCCGGTGCGATTATTTCCGGCGGCGACGATACGGCTCCAGCGAAGATGGACGCGATGCGCTCCGCTGGTTTTGTAGTCTCTGAATCACCCGCCGGTCTTGGTGATGCGGTCGTGAAAGCGATGGCGGCTTAATCACCTAAATTTAGTTCAGAAGCTTCGTCAATCTCTCCGATTTTTCGCGCATAGGGTGAGTCGGGATAATCGAGTGTTGTTTTCAAGAGAAGGCCTAGATCATTGCTTGACATTACTGGTTGAAGATCAAAAGACAGGCCTAAAACCATTGCGATTTCATTAATATGTAATATTTCAGGAAAAGCTCCTGGATCATAACAAGTCAGGTCCGGGCTGAGCGGAAGTGGGCGCGCCATATTATGGTCCATTACAATAATGTCCCCGTTATCAAGAACAACAGCAGCAACAGCATGATCAATAAGTGATAGGGCGTCTTCAGGCGGTGTAATGCCAGGGTAGTAGGAATTTATAGCCAAATGGAAAAGCTGGTTCAGTTTAAGGTTAGAGGCAACAAGCAAGTACAGATTGAGCCAACTATAGTCATGGCAATCACCACTTCTGTCTGAGATGGCTCTCGAGAAATTGAAGCTATCTGTTGTCTTCGGTTTTAGAAATGATTTTGAAAAAGTGTGGATGGCATCAATTTTTTCTCTAACGCTAAGAGTTTCAATATCGTCTAAGAATCTATCAATTTCATCATTTTTAATTGGGTCTTCAAATACTTCAGAAATATATTTCAATCTCAATCCGTTCAGCACGAATTCAGCATTGCTGTCAGGCTCTGGAGCATCTAAATGATGCCCACCATCTCTAATTGTGTCATATAAAATATGAGCATAAAAACCTGTATCTTTTTGATCGGTTTGCTCGGGAGAGGCTCTAAAGCTTGAACAGCCCGCAGCAATGCTTAAAAATAGGGGGCTAATAAGGCCAAAGCTTCTATATCGTGTTTTCTTCATATTATTTGGTTCTCTAAATTTTTTTGACTTTAGCTTAGGAAAAACACCACGTCAATTATTTACGGAAAATAATGCCGATCGGCAATGAAAGGCGGCGTTTTTTGCCGCTTTTTTGCTGGCGGATTTATGCGGGTTTTTCTTTAAATGTTTGAAATACAATAGAAAAAATTCCCAATGCATTTGGCATAATGCTTGCATCTCTTTCTCTATAGGATAAACACTTTGTAAAACCGGGAGATCAGATAATGAGTAACTATATTTACGGAGCCGCCACAACACTTTGTATCATGGCCATGGTGAATATCATCGACCGGAACGTGCCCCAGGATGTGTGGCACTGGGTCGGCGCGTATATCCCGTTTTAAGTGAAAGGCCAAACGACGCAGGCAAGAGTAAGTTTACCCCAACCCCAACCCAAGCGCTTTCCAAGCCCCTCCCTGACCCTTAACCGTGAATTGGAAAGCAAGCAATTGAGGCTTCTGTGAAATCACTGTACAGTGAAAGTAACAGGAGCCTCATCTTCATGAACATTCTCGAACGTTTAACAGACGACCAAAAAAAGATCATTGTCAGCCTACCCTACCGCGTTGGGTTATGGGTCAGTAAGAGCGACACTTCCGGCGGCAAGGAAGCCCAACAGCGTGAGCTGGACGCCCTATCCGGGATTATTCACGGTTTTGCCGAGCAGGTGTTCGGAGCCGAGGAAATCCAGTATATTATCAGCGAAACACTGCACCAAAAAGACCAATGGCCGGAATGGGGAAAGAATATTTCCGGCGTTCTGACGGATTGTGAGTTTGCGGTTGATGTGATGCGCAGCCATTTGGGAGAAAAGGAGGTTGCGGCATTTCGCAATTACCTGATCGAGATCGGGGAAGCCGTGGCGCTGGCGTTCCGGGAATATGAAGAGATGAATTCGCTGTTTGCACGCCTGAAAGCCTATATCGGGTTCAAGCTCTCTAAAATGCGGGCGACCCGCATGCGCATGAAAACTATGGGATTTCAAGAATATCTGAATATTTCTCCGCAGGAGCGCCGGGCGCTTGATGCTCTGGCCAACGCATTGGGGGCCAGCTATTCATAGGCGTAAAAGATGAATTAAGCCTTTCCTTCACATCAGGCTTTGCTATGATTAAAGCCTTAATATTTCAACATTTCCGATCAGAAGGCGGGACGCTCCCGGTATAAATATGGCCCAGGAAAAAGAAAACAGAGAAGACCTGACATTTCTCGACAGTGCGAATGCAGAATATATTGCTCATCTTTACGGCGAATACCTGTCAAACGCCGACAAGGTGGATGAGAGCTGGCGTGAGTTTTTTGGCGGTCTGAATGATAATGAAGCCGGGTTGTTGCAGGAGCTGGCCGGGGCGAGCTGGACCCCGGCGGAGAATCGTAAATCCTCTAGACGCTTTGCGCATATGGGTGCGGGGGCGCATTTGACGGATCATATGGGCGAACCTGCGGCGGAACAAAATGCGGCGAAAGACGGCGCACCCGTTGATATCAATGCCGGTTCTATACGCCAGGCCACGCGCGATTCCATAAACGCGCTGATGTTGGTGCGGGCCTACCGCGCACGTGGGCATCTGCTGGCGAAGCTGGATCCGCTCGAGTTAAAAGAAAAGAACTACCACCCGGAGCTGGACCCCGCGCATTACGGCTTTTCAGGATCCGATTACAGCCGTCCGATTTTTATGAATGGTGTTTTGGGGCTGGAGACGGCGACGCTGACCGAGATTATGGCGGCGCTGGAGAAAATTTATTGTGGCACAATCGGTGTTGAGTTTTTGCATCTGAGCGATCCAGAAGAAAAGTCATGGGTGCAACAACGGATTGAAGCGCCCCGCAATCAAACAGAATTTACCGTGAATGGCAAGCGTGCGATCCTTCAACGTCTGGTGGCCTCCGAAATTTTCGAGCAGTTTCTGCACAAAAAATATCCCGGAACAAAACGTTTCGGTATAGATGGTGGAGAGGCTTTGATCCCGTGCATCGAACAAATTATGAAGCGTGGGGGACAGGACGGCCTGGAAGAAATCGTGATTGGTATGGCGCACCGTGGCCGTCTGAACGTTCTGGCGAATGTCATGGGCAAGCCGTTTACGACCATTTTTGCAGAGTTTCAGGGGCAATCCTCCACGCCGGAGGGTGTACTGGGCTCCGGTGATGTAAAATACCATTTGGGAACCTCCAGTGACCGGGATTTCGATGGCAATACGATCCACCTGTCTTTGACGGCCAATCCATCACACCTGGAGTTTGTCAACCCAGTTGTGATTGGTAAAGTACGTGCCAAACAAACGCTGAAAGGTGATAAGGAATCGCAGAAAGTTCTGCCGCTTTTGCTGCACGGAGATGCAGCATTTGCAGGACAGGGAATCACGGCTGAGACGCTTATGATTTCGGATCTTCCGGGCTATCGTGTTGGTGGAACAATGCATATTGTCATTAACAACCAGATCGGCTTTACGACCATGCCGAAATTTTCGCGCTCCGGTCCGTATTGTACAGATGTAGCGAAGATGCTGGCTGCGCCAATTTTTCATGTGAACGGTGATGATCCCGAGGCCGTTGTGCATGTTGCGCGCATCGCGACCGAATTCCGTCAGCAATTTAAAAAAGATGTTGTGATCGATATGTTCTGTTATCGCCGCTACGGTCACAATGAGGGTGATGAGCCGGCCTTTACCCAGCCGCTGATGTACAAAAAGATCGCGAAACAGGAAAGCACCTCTTCAATATACGAGAACCAGTTGATTGCCGAAAAAGTGATCACACCGGAGGAAGGGAAAGCGATCCGCGATGAGTTTACGAACTATCTGGATGATGCGTTTGAGGCCACAAAATCTTATAAACCAAATGAAGCGGATTTTCTTGGTGGTGCCTGGGAAGGTTTTAAAACAACAAGTGAGCAAGAGGGCGCGCGGCGTGGAAAAACCGCTGTGAGTAAAGAGAATTTGCAGGAAATCGGCAAACTCTTAACCACGGTTCCCGACGGCTTTAGGATTAACAAAAAGCTTCAGCGCGTGCTGGACGCCAAAAAGAAAATGCTGGAAACCGGTGAAGGATTCGATTGGGCCATGGGTGAGGCGCTGGCCTTTGGGACTTTGGTTCAAGACAATCTGGGTGTTCGCCTGACCGGGCAGGATGTCGGGCGCGGCACGTTCTCGCAGCGCCATGCGATTTGGTACGATCAGGAAACAGAAGAGAAATATATACCGCTGCGTAACTATACGGATCGCCCGGACCATTTTGAAATCCACGACAGCCCGCTTTCGGAAGCCGCCGTGCTGGGTTTTGAGTACGGTTATTCACTGGCCGATCCGAAGACGTTGGTGCTGTGGGAAGCGCAGTTCGGGGATTTCGTGAACGGTGCGCAAGTTTTGATCGACCAGTTTATTGCATCCGGTGAAATAAAATGGTTGCGCATGTCCGGTCTTGTGATGCTCCTGCCGCACGGTTATGAGGGGCAGGGGCCGGAGCATTCCTCCGCACGTCTGGAAAGGTTTTTACAAATGTGCGCAGAGGATAACTGGCAGGTCGCCAACTGTACGACCCCGGCCAATTATTTCCACATTTTGCGCCGCCAGATGATGCGCGATTTCCGCAAGCCGCTGGTGCTGATGACGCCGAAATCCCTCCTGCGGCATAAGCTGGCAGTGTCTTCGATGAATATGTTTGCAGGCGACAGCACGTTCCACCGCTTCCTGTGGGATGACGATTATCAGGAACTGGTTAGCCCGGATGATATAAAGCGCGTGGTTTTGTGCTCCGGCAAGGTCTATTACGATTTGCTGCAGGAGCGCCGGGATCGTGGCATCAAGGATGTTTATATCATGCGTCTGGAGCAACTTTACCCTTTCCCGCTGGCCGATATGGCGGAAGAGCTTTCACAGTTTAAGAATGCCGATATTGTGTGGTGTCAGGAAGAGCCGAAAAATCAGGGCTCGTGGTCATTCGTAGAGCCGCGCCTTGAGAACGCCTTGGAGGCTGTATCGCACAAGGCCGGACGCCCAAAATATATAGGCCGTAACCCGGCAGCTGCTCCAGCGACGGGCCTGCATAGCCGTCATCAGGAGGAGCAGACGCGGCTTATCGATGAGGCGCTGAGCGTTTAAGAACGCTGAAGTATTTTATGCAGCAATTTGAATGAAACGTAAGTTTGATCTTTCCGTTTACTTTGTGCTCGATCCGGCGTGTTGCGGCGGGCGGGATGCGCTGGTGGTTGCGCGTGCGGCGCTTGTCGGTGGCGTGAGTATGGTACAGCTGCGTGATAAAAAATCTCCTAAAGAGGATGTGCGGGCACTGGCTGAAACGCTTTTGCCGCTAACGCAGGAAGCGGGCGCGCTGCTGATCATCAATGACAGGGTGGATGTCGCTGCCGAGATTGGCGCGGATGGCGTGCATCTGGGGCAGGGTGATATGGATGTGCATCAGGCGCGCGGCATACTGGGTCCGGATAAAATTATCGGGCTGACGGCCTTTACGACGGAGCAGGTCCGGGCAGTCGATCCGCTGGTGGTGGATTATATCGGCACCGGTCCGTTTTTTGAGACAAAGACGGATAAGGGCAAGCCGGTTCTGGGCCGTAAAAAATTTGTGGAGCTTATGGCGCTGTCCTCTGTGCCTGCTGTAGGTATCGGAGGAATAACTCTGCAAAATGCTGCGGAAGTTTATGCGGCCGGGGCCGATGGCATAGCGATGATGCGGAGTATTTCGGAGGCGGACGATCCGCAATATGCTGCGCAGCAATTTATGCGTGTTTATAAAGAATGCAAAATAAAAAAGGTGTGTTAGAAAAATGAAACCCAATGTTTTGAGTATTGCGGGTCTGGACCCGTCCGGCGGAGCGGGTATACTGGCCGATGCAAAAACATTCGGCGCTTTGGGGTGTCACGGCATGGCTGCGCTGACGGCTGGGACGGTGCAAAATACGCAAGGCGTGAGCGGTGTATTTGAGGTTGCCAATGGGTATGTCGGGCGGCAGATTGAAGCTTTGTTCGCCGATAGCGATATTGCCGCAGTCAAGATAGGAATGGTTTATGATGCACGTGTGATTGACGAGATTGTGCAGGCGTTTGAAGTGCAGCAAAAAATGCCGCCGGTTGTTCTTGATCCGGTCATGGTCGCGCAGAGCGGAGACAGGCTGATGAACGATAATGCGGTTGCGGCGTTGAAGAAAAAGTTGATACCTCTGTCTGCATTGGTGACGCCGAACATTCCTGAGGCGGAAGTCTTGTTGGGACAAAAATTTGCAGGAAACATGAAGGAGTTTGCTGCACGATTGATGCAGAAAACAGGTCGACCTGTTTTGCTGAAAGGCGGCCATCTGGAAGGGGTGGAGGCGATCGATGTTCTGGCGCATGCGGGTGAAATAAAAACTTATGCTGTATCCCGCGTGCAGACACAGAATAATCACGGCACGGGCTGTACTTTATCCTCTGCTATTGCCGCGTATTTGGCTCTGGGAAACCCCCTGCCCGATGCCGTGCGGGGCGCAAAGGAATATTTGACGGAAGGTCTTAAACAATCGCATCAGCTGCGGGTCGGCAAAGGGCCGGGTCCAGTCGATCATTTTTATGCGTTCCGGGAATCGTAAAATATGCTCGAATTCGGTATTATTCAAAAATATTTTGCGCCACTTGCACCTGGTGGGCTGGACGATGACGCGGCTTTGCTGCGCGTGCCGGATGGCTGCGAACTCGTGATCAGCACAGATACCTATAACGCCGGGACGCATTTTACGGAGGATATGGAGCCTCAGCATATCGCGCACAAAACTTTCCGCGCGGCGCTATCGGATCTGGCCGCCATGGGGGCGTATCCTCTGGCTTATCAAATGAGTATTGCCTTTCCCGAGGCGCCGCAGGAAAAATGGTTGGCGGAATTTACGGCGGCCTTGGTGGCAGATCAGCAGCGCTATAAAATTTTCTGCAGCGGCGGTGATACGACTTCCATCAAAGGGCTGCTCTCTCTGTCCTATACGATGATTGGCACGGTGCAGGTGGGTAAAGCCTGGCGGCGCAGCGGCGCTCAGGCGGGCGATCTGATTATCCTCACCGGGCCGGTGGGCGATGCCTGGCTGGGGCTTCAGGTTCTGCTGGGGGAAATTCCGGCGGCGGGCTGTGAAAAAGCCGTGCAGCAATATTTTTATCCTTTTCCGCGCTTTGTAACATCCGAAGCCGCGCGTGCGGCGGTGCATGCGGCGATTGATATATCAGACGGGCCGGTGGCGGATCTGGGGCATATGTGCCGGGCTTCGGGTGTGTCGGCGCGGGTCGAGGCGGGCGCATTAGCGTTTTCTGATTCCGTGCAGGCCGCGCTGGCATCCGGTCACGCTCGTATTCAGGATATGCTGAGCGGCGGAGATGATTATGAGTTGTTGCTGGCTGTTGCGCCGGAGGCCGCACAGCAGCTTATGGCCGCTCTGCAGGACGAAGGGATGAGCCCCCAAAATATAGGCGCGTTTACAGCCGGGCCGGGTGAGGTCGCAGTCTTTGATTCGTCTGGCGCGCCTTTGGTTTTCGATAAGACAGGCTGGGCGCATTTTTAGCCCCGTTTTTGTCAGCATCCGGCATATAAAGCGGTAAAAAATGCTTTAGGGACTTGAACTTGCACTGTCCGGCACGTAAATATTGTGGGTATTGAAATTTTACCGCATGATGCATTTTTAGACAGATTGTAAGGCAGATAAAACCATGACACAGATTGTTGTTCCCGCACTTGGCGAATCCGTAACAGAAGCAACCGTTTCCCAATGGTTGAAGAAAGAGGGAGAGACGGTGAAGGCCGATGAGCCGATTGTGGAACTGGAAACCGATAAGGTGACATTGGAAGTGAATGCACCGAGTGACGGTGTGATTGCAAAGATCACGGTTGGTGAGGGCGAGAATGTTGAGGTCGGCGCAATTTTGGGCGAGATGGATGCCGGTGCCGCCGCGAACGATACTGCGCCGGAACCCGCCAAAGCCGAAGAGCCGATGGAGTTGACTGAAAAAGTTGAAAAGAAGGAGGAGGAAGCGCCTTCCCCTCAATCTTCAGAGAAAGCCAAAACCTCTCCCGCTGTGCGTAAAATCTTGGCTGACAATAACGTTGAAGCGTCGCAGGTGAAAGCCAGCGGCAAGGATGGCCGTTTGAGCGTTGAGGATGTGCAGAATCATCTTGCCTCCAGCGGTGGTGGGTCCGAGGATACCGGCTCATCGGCTCCGACGCCGAAAACATCCGATGCGATGCCGGCGGCAAAATCTGCCCCGGCTGCGGTTCAGGATGCCGGCCCGCGTGAAGAGCGCGTGAAGATGACCAAGTTGCGTAAGGTGATTGCCAGCCGCCTGAAGGAAGCGCAGAACACGGCGGCCATGCTGACCACTTTTAACGAGGTGGATATGACCGCGGTGATGGAACTGCGCAAATCCTATCAGGATGAGTTTGTGAAAAAGCACGGCGTGAAGCTCGGTTTCATGAGCTTTTTCGTCAAAGCGGCGATCAATGCGCTGAAAGAATTCCCGGCGGTGAATGCCGAGATCCAGGGCGAGGAGCTGGTCTATAAAAATTACTATGATATCGGCGTGGCCGTTTCCACGCCGCAGGGGCTTGTGGTGCCGGTGATCCGTGGTGCGGATCAAATGTCGCTGGCCGATATCGAGAAAAAGATTATCGATCTGGGTACCCGTGCCCGCGATGGCAAGCTTTCGATGGATGAAATGACCGGCGGGACGTTTACGATCACCAATGGCGGGATTTTCGGCTCGATGCTGTCCACGCCGATCCTCAATACGCCGCAATCCGGCATTCTTGGTATGCACAACATCGTGCAGCGCCCGGTTGTGATGCCCAATGGCGAGATCAAGGCGCGGCCGATGATGTATCTGGCGATGTCCTATGACCATCGCATTATCGATGGGCGTGAGGCTGTGACCTCCCTCGTGCGCATCAAGCAGGCGATCGAAGACCCGCAGCGGTTGGTGTTGGACGTTTAGGCGGGCGCCCTTTCAAGATCGTCGGTATTAGGTTTTTCAGATTCGGCGGCTTCGGGTTCATTTTTAGCAACGATCAGATCTGCCAGTTCTTTGGGAAGAAGATCGAGTTGATTATAGGGAACATACAGAGTTCCCTCTTCGTAATGTGGGCGCTCGCCCCAATAGGGAACCACTTCATCCGGGTTAAGTTTTTTCTCACTTATTAAATCTTTAGCGAACTCAACCGGGCCGCCTTTGTTCAACAGGCAATCCAGCATCAAATATCCGAGTGCCCATAATGAATTCGCCCACAGCATAACTGGGTTTGGGTTTGTTAGGCCGCTACTGGCACAGCCCAGCGCATTCATCCGGCCATTTGAAACCGGCCCGAGCCCTTTTCTATTGGTGAGTGCAGACGCTAGCCCGACAACACCGCCCGCAATAAATATGCCCTTTACCCAGTCCGGCGCGTCGGCGGAAGCCAGGGTCAGGCAACCGGCATAAAGTATGGCCGCTGAGCCTCTGAATGCTCTGCGAAGCGCACCCCCGTCTCTAAGGCTGGGCGCTGAGCCATCCAGAATATTGGCTGTGCCTAATCCTCCCATAATAATCGCGGGATATAGGGTTTGAATTTGATCGGGGTCAAAGGTCAAGGCCGGCTCAATCCCTGAGGCCGCGGTAATGATGCCGCTGGTAACAAGCGCCGCGCCGGGATTGGCGGAGAGTGCTGTGATAAAACCGGGCATGGGGAGAGGCGCTCCCGCTTTTTGAAACTCTGTGCAAAGACGCACGGAAAAGCATAAGGCCGCCGTCGCCATATTCAGAGCAAAGCCAGACATATTGCCGGCCTTAAAATTCATGTAACCATTACCCAGGCTGAAAACAACGCCGGGATCTGTTGCCGCGTTTGTGAAAATATGTGCTAATTCTGCTTTATTAAGAGATTTTAGGCTTTTACTCATAGCGACTGTATATTTATGGAATTATAATTTGTCAAACAATTTTTAGGATATTTTCCGCCTGTAATTGTTCCAGCGCCCGTCGTCCATGCTCATCGCGGGCGTCGTTCATATCGCCGATGCTCAGATGCGTTATGCCCGCGCCGATCAGATTCACCAACTCGCGCGAGGAGGGGATGCGGCTGGAATAGACACTGTCCGGCAATATCTCAAAGCCTTCCCGTGCGGCGGTCATCAGCAGACGGTTTATGGGCTGCATCAGCGTGTTATACTTACTCTCCGCGCTGTCCAGTTCGCCATCATCAGGCATGCCCAGCGATGGGCCAATCGTTACAGTTACATGGTAGAAGCCCTGCTTTCCCCCATATTTAATTTTACATGATGCAAAAGAGCGAGTGTGTGCGGAGGTGGCGTTGGGCATCTCCTTTAGGGGGTGAGCAATGGAAGTGTGTTCTTCAATCACCGCCGGAGCGTAATCAACGGGCACATAACCGGGTGCCACCTCCACCAACGGTTCCAGCCGTTCTTCCTTGCGAAATACGCGCGTCACATTTATTCCGGCGGCGCGGCAGATGGGCAGGGTCAGGCTTTCAAAATCTTCCATCCGCTTTTGCGCGTAATATTTTTCAAAGCCCTTATGATCGATATAGAGATGCTTGATCCCCGCCTCGGCCATATTCTTGGCACAGTTGGGGCAGGACGGGTCGGTGGAAAACATGATCCCGCCCTTTGTCGCAAACGGCGCATGCAGTAGGCAAGCCGTTTCGGCGTGCACTGTACCGGAGGCATTGCCGATTTTAACATCTGTGCCGATGCGGTCCTTGATAAGCGGCGGCCAGAAATTGGCATGAGCGATTTCGCCTTCGCGCGTGTGCAGGAATGTTCCGACCTTGCTGGTTTCATGTTCGCTGCTGTGGACGGCATCTACGGCGCGCTGCATCAATTCGAAAAGGGAAAAAACCATGGGCTTTAAGACGATCGGGGCTTGAGTTTTGGTATGTTTCTAGTAGTTTAAATCAGAACCTGACCACGAACAAAGAAAGAATTCCCCAATGTCTCAAGATTATGATGTGATTGTGATTGGCGCCGGGCCCGGCGGTTATGTTTGCGCGATACGCTGCGCGCAGCTGGGGATGAAGACGGCGGTGGTTGAAAAGCGCGAGAGCCTGGGCGGCACGTGTTTGAATATTGGCTGTATTCCATCGAAAGCGTTGCTGAGCGCGTCGGAAAAATATGAAGAAGCGGAGCACCATTTCAAAGATATCGGGATTGAGGTCAGCCCGAAGCTTAACCTTTCGCAGATGATGAAATTCAAGGACGAGGTGGTGGAGGCCAACACCAAGGGCATTGAGTTCCTGTTCAAGAAAAACAAGATCACCCATTTGAAAGGCCATGGTGAGATTGCCGGGGCGGGTAAGGTGAGGGTCGGTGATGACACCTATGGCGCGAAACATATTGTGATTGCCACCGGATCGGATGTGATTTCTCTGCCGGGGATTGAGATTGATGAAAAACGGATTGTGTCCTCCACCGGCGCGCTGGAGCTGGAAGAAGTGCCGGGCAGCATGGCGGTGATCGGCGGCGGCGTGATCGGGCTGGAACTGGGCACGGTGTATCGTCGCCTGGGCGCGAAAGTGACCGTGATTGAATATCTGGACAATATCCTGCCCGGCATGGATGAAGAGGTCCGTAAAGAGGCACTGAAGATTTTCAAGAAACAAGGCATTGAATTCAAGCTCTCCAGCAAGGTAAAGAGCGCCACAGCAATCAGCAAGAATGTCGCCATGAAGGTGGAACCGGCCGAGGGCGGCGATGTTGAAACGATTGTCGCGGATGTTATGCTGATGGCTGTGGGCCGCAAGCCTTATACGGAAGGTTTAGGATTGGAGAATGCCGGTGTTGAGATGGATGAGCGCGGCCGCGTGAAAACAGATGCGCATTTCAAGACCAATGTGGACGGTATCTATGCGATCGGCGATGTCATCGCCGGGCCGATGCTGGCGCATAAGGCCGAAGATGAGGGCGTTATTCTGGCGGAGATACTGGCGGGCCAGAGCGGGCATATTGATTACAACATGATTCCGGGCGTGGTTTATACCTGGCCAGAAGTGGCCAATGTCGGCAAGACGGAAGAGCAGCTCAAAGAAGGGGGCATCGCCTATAATTCCGGGAAGTTTCCGTTCATGGCCAATGGTCGTGCCCGCGCGATGGGCGCGATGGACGGGTTTGTAAAAATCTTGGCCTGCGCCAAAACCGACCGGGTTCTGGGCGCGCATATGATTGGCCCGAGCGTCGGCGATTTGATCCAGGAAGTTGTGTCCGTCATGGAGTTTGAGGGCACAGCAGAGGACATCGCCAGGACATGTCACGCGCATCCGACCTTAACCGAGGTCGTCAAGGAAGCTGCGCTGGCTGTGCATAAACGCCCAATCCATATTTAATCCTACACTGTTTTTCTTGTCATAGTGTGGCGCGTTGTTGCGCGCGCATGTAATTTTCTGCTGAAAAAAAGCAATAAATTTATGCATATAATGTTATTATTTCTGCACTTTTTTCTTGCGCTGCGGCCCTGATTTTTTCTATAGTTCCCCTACGGTTTGGCAATAAAAAAATATTGCCGGGAGTTTTTTAAACGAAAATTACGGAGAATAAACTATGAGTGAACAGAAAACGACACAAACGCCGTTTGCTGCTGCTGTGCGGATCCGCGAGAAAGAGGACCCCGATACAGTACGTATTCGGCAGGAAGCTTGGCTGGCCCACTGTGAGGCTGCTCATAAGACTGCTGGTGGGGGGCCCAAGGTGGAGATTCCAAGAGTGGTTACTGGCGTATCTGACAATATGTCTCTGTAGGGTTACCTACAACATAGTACGGAAAGCCGCCAAAGGGCGGCTTTTTTGTGTGCGTATCAGGCTGGTGATCCGAGGTCACGAAGAATGTCTTCTTTAGCGGACGCTCCCGCTGTTCTCGAGACGGGATTGGGTTCGCGGTGATCGAAGTTCCACAAATCCGTATTTGGATCGTGAATGGAGAAAAAGGAAAAATCCGTATCTTTTGTCTGTGGAGGGATTTCTCCCGTTTTATAGATAGGAAACAGCTCATGAATATAGGCATGCCACGCATCGATGAGTGTTAGATCCTCGACTGTGCCTCTGTACATGTAGGAGTCGATACCGACCAATGTTCTGCGTCCATCGGGCAGGCAGTGAACGTTGCGCGGATGGCCGTCTCCCTCTGTAAAGGACAGGCCCAGATCAGCAATTTTAGCGCCTAGTCTTTCGACACTTTTTTCATCGACATCTCTTCCCGATACCCAGGGGTAAAATTTGATCTTGAATTTCTGTCTTTCGGTTTGGACATCAATCCTTTTAATGGCAGGCAGGTAATAAATGGCCCTGGAGGTTGGAAGATGATCGGCCGGGATGATTTTTGCGACAATTCCGTTTCCAGCGTAAAGCGCCAGGGCTACGCGTGAATCCTGATAAGAGCGGGCAAGATTGATAAAGCGCGTCTGGCCCATTTCCGCCAGAGCTTTTATAACCTTTTGCTGGGGATCGTGATAAATCCAGGGATTGTCGTCATCGGGGTGCCCCTCAAGTCTTCGGGCTGTCTGGTTGTGCCCAAGAATTTTGCGTGCCTCATCAAAGGCCTGGGCGGCCTCCAATGTCTCTCCCAAACTTTCTATTCTGCTCATGATTCTTCCCTATCAAATAAGAGTTCAGGATAGCACAATCGCGGCGATTTTTGCAATATGTTAATATACATCACCCTCTGGGATGCGCTTTCTTGTAAATGGCGATCAGCTCTTTGGCGTTAATCTCGGTATAGCGCTGGGTTGAGGTAATGCTGGCATGGCCAAGCAGTTCCTGGATCTCCCGCAAATTTGCACCGTTTTGCAGCAGATGCGTGGCAAAGCTGTGGCGCAGGGCATGGGGCGTTGCTGTGTCGGGCAAGCCCAATGTAACGCGCAGGTCACGCATGGATTTTTGTGCAACCCCTTGATTGAGGCGCCCGCCGCGCGTACCGCGGAAGAGCGGAGCGTTGCCGGATGTGTCGTTTAATAAACCCACATAATGCATAAGGGTGGTGTTGACGATATCAAGCACAGGCACCTGTCGCTCTTTATTCCCTTTGCCGCGCACGCGGATGAAGCCGTCGCGGGGGAGGTCAGCAATATTGAGTTGCAGCGCCTCATCAATCCGCAGACCGCAGCCATAGAGCAGTGTAAACAGCGCGCGGTCTCTGGCTTCCTCCCAATCATCTTTGGCAAACAGACCTGCGGATTCAAGAACTCTTAAGGCTTGTTTTTCATGGAGCGGACGGGGCAACTTATGCGGTTTTTTCGGTGTGCGCACCACAGCAATCGCGGCGTTATGCATGACGCCCGTACGGTCCAGCCATTTCAAGAAATTTTTTACCCCAGACAAAGACCGCGCGCGGCTGGCATTCGACGCGCCATCCATAGCCTTGCGCGCCATCCATGCACGAAAATCCCCGATACTCACTTCTGAGAGAGTATCCAGGCCGGGCGGTCCGCCGAGGTGGCTGGAAAGAAATTGAATAAACTGCGTCAGATCTCCGGCATAGGCGCGCAGCGTATGGCGCGAGACATGCTTTTCATGGCGCAGATAATCCTGCCAGCGCCTCAGCTGGTCTTCCAGATCGGGCGCGCAGAGCGTAAGGGTCTCGGGCTTTATACCGGCAGGCTGAGCCATGAGCGGAAGCACCGTTCGATCACTTTGGTGAGGAAGAGGATTTGGTCAGTTGCTTGGCCCTCCTGGAACATATTCGGATCACGGCTGGCGAAGGCGAGCATGGCGGGCGGGGTATCCATCGATATCCCGATCCGCAGCAGAATTTGCGATTGCACCAGCGTCGCGCCGCCGCCATAGATGGCTTCGATACCGCTGATATTATCCTGAAGCATCACATCATGGCCGTTCATCCAGCTATCGACTGTACCTTCGGGAATAACGCGGATACCGGATGTGCCGATATGGGGAATGTCTTTCCCGTCCGCCTCAACCACCAGAACAGCAATATCGACATTCAATATGGCAGCCAGGTCCATGGTGATGCGCTGAATAAATTCATCAAAGCTGCGCGCCTCAAGCAGAGCCAGAACGGCCGTGTGGATGCGTTGCTGGTTGTTCATGTTCGAGCGCGCATTTTCAACCAGCTGGCGCGTGGAGGACACAACCTCGTCCTTATCGGCTTTCAGGCGCTCAATCACATAGGACTGGAAATCAGCCGGCTGGCCCTTGCGCGGGCGGTCCTTGGGTGGAATGAGATATTCATAGGCCGAAGGATTACGCTTCAAAAAATCCGGGTTGGATTTCAGGAAGTCGAGAATTTCATCATCGGATAAGGTCATGGGGGAATCAGTAAGAACATCAGACATTTTTTAAGAATAGCACAGATTTAGAGAGGTTTTGAAGTTTTTCACAGAATTAAAGCGCATTAAAAAATTACTTCTTGTGCATCAAATAGTTTTTTTGTATTCATAACTTATATTATAAAATTATAAAGAATAGAAATGCTGAGTACGAATACATTAACAAAATCCTCTGTGAAGCAACGACTCTTTAGGCGGGTGCAAAATTACAACCGCGCTTTTCCTGTGATGGAAAAGCAGCCGGAGGATGCACCTGCCGGAACGGTCTCACAATTAAGCACAAGGCTGACGCGTCTGAAGCGCGCATGGCAAACCGGCAGCCCGGACGCGCCAGAGCGTTTGCGTGAACTTGGCGATTTTATGAAGCGCATGAGAGTTGCTGAAGGCCGGCTGAGCGAGGTGTTTGAGGAAGAGGCCGCGCAGGATCGTGATCATGCCAGAATGATGAAAATTTTGGGTGATGAGAAATATGTATCCTTACGGGCCTGTAACTTGATTGCCGAACGGGAGGGATTCAATATCACCGTTAAAGAAGCCAAGCCCGGACAGGAAGCGGTCGTTCGTGAGGTTTCTATTGAACTCACGCCCGGCCACAACAGTGTTTATCAGGATTACGTTAGAGAATCTTTTGCCCGGATTTTTTCCAATCTTCTACAAACGCCGCCAGGCCCTTGTCCGTAAGCGGGTGTTTGTAAAGCTGGCGGATCACCTCGGGCGGGCTGGTCATCACATGCGCGCCCATTTTGGCCGATTCGACGATATGCATGGGTGAGCGTACGGAGGCGACCAGAACTTCGGTATCGAAATCATAATTATCATAGATCAAGCAGATATCCTGGATCAGACTTAATCCGTCACTGGAAATATCATCCAGACGACCAACGAATGGCGAGATAAAGGCCGCGCCTGCTTTCGCGGCGAGCAGCGCCTGAGCCGCAGAGAAACACAGCGTGACATTCACCATCGTGCCTTCATCGGACAGCTCCTTGCAGACCTTAAGCCCATCGGGCGTCAACGGCACTTTGATCGCGACATGATCGGCAATTTTACGCAGAACTTCGGCTTCTTTACGCATGGTGGCGTAATCCGTTGCGGCGACTTCGGCGCTTACCGGGCCGCTGACGACATCGCAAATCTCCTCGATCAAGGGGATGAAATCCTTACCGCTTTTGGCGATCAAAGAGGGGTTGGTGGTCACACCGTCCAGCAGGCCTGTGGCAGCTAAATCTTTGATATCATCAATATTCGCGGTATCAACGAAGAATTTCATGGGTTTTCCTTTTGCTCTGTTTTTATTCTGGTGCATTATGTGTCTAGGAAAATGCAGACACTTTTTCAAGACAAATCGGACAGCGACAAAGATGCGCAGTTGAAAAACCTGCGCTCCATCCTTGTGCCATACCCGGTGGACAAGGCCTATGACTATGCGCTGCGGAGCAATATGGATCTGCGCAAGGGGGATTATGTGTGCGTCCCCTTAAGCGGGCGCGAAGTGGTTGGCGTGGTGTGGGGCGAGGCCGATGGCGGTGTGAAGCCTGAAAAGCTCAAAAGCGTGATTTCGCTCTATGATATGCCGCCCATGCCGCAGGTGCAGCGCGATTTCATTGATTGGGTTGCCGATTACACGATGAGTCCGCGCGGCTCTGTTTTGAAGATGAGCTTGAGTGCGCCGGGCGGTCTAGAACCTCCGAAACCTGTGAAAGGCTTTAAGCTTGTGCAGCGCGAGGCGAAAGTCTCTCCCAAGCAGCAGGCTGTGATTGAGGCGCTTCAAGATGGCAGCACTAAGCGTGCCGCAGAGATCGCGGATTTGGCGGGGGTCAGCGCAGGGGTGGCTAAAACGCTCGCCAAAAAAGGAATTCTGGCCGAAGTTGAAATGGTCGCTCCGGCGCCGTGCCGCAGACCAGACCCACAGCGCGAAGGCCCTGCTTTATCAGAAGATCAGGCTGAGGTGGCCGAGCGATTGCGGGAACATGTTGAAGATGGCAAATATCACGCGACGCTTTTGGATGGTGTGACCGGGGCCGGGAAGACGGAGGTATATTTTGAGGCTGTGGCGGAGGCCTTGCAAACAGATAAGCAAGTGCTCATCCTGCTTCCCGAAATTGCGCTCTCCAATGCGTTTCTGGATCGCTTTAAGGCGCGCTTTGGCTGTGCGCCTGCGTTGTGGCATTCGCATCTCTCAGCCGGGCAGCGCAAGCGCACCTGGCGCGGTGTCGCATCGGGGGAGACAAAGGTTGTTGTTGGTGCGCGCTCGGCTCTGTTTTTGCCCTATCAAGAGCTGGGGTTGATCGTGGTGGATGAGGAGCATGACCCGGCCTATAAGCAGGAAGATGGCGTGATCTATCATGCCCGTGATATGGCTGTCGTACGCGCGCATTTGGGGCAGATTCCGGTTGTGTTGGTCTCCGCGACGCCCTCGCTGGAGACGATTCACAATGCCTGGCAGGGGCGCTACGAGCATCTGCATTTGCCCGACCGGTTTGGTGGGGCGCGTTTGCCCGATATTGAAACCATCGATATGCGCGCGGATAAGCTCGATGCAAGGCATTTTATTTCCTCTATATTGAAAGACGAGATGGAAAAAACGCTGGAGCGCGGCGAACAGGTCTTGCTGTTTCTCAACCGTAGGGGCTATGCACCGCTGACACTCTGCCGCAGTTGTGGTCACCGGATGGAATGCCCGCGTTGTACGGCTTGGCTGGTGGAGCATAAAAACTCAGGCAGTCTGAATTGCCATCATTGCGGGTTTCAATGCCGTGAGCCGAAAAACTGTCCCGAATGTAATGAGGAGGATTCCTTTGCCGCCTGTGGTCCCGGTGTGGAACGCATCCATGAGGAGGTAAAGGACTATTTCCCCGATGCGCGTGTTCTTGTGCTGGCCAGTGATACGGCGCAAAGCCCTGAGGATCTGCGCAAGATGCTCGATCAAATTCGGGACGGCACCATCGATATTGTGATCGGGACGCAAATTATCGCCAAGGGGCATCATTTCCCCGGCCTGACGCTGGTGGGCGTGATTGATGCCGACCTAGGGCTTGGCGGCGGGGAGCTGCGCGGCGCGGAGCGTGTCTATCAGCTCCTCCATCAGGTCGCCGGACGAGCAGGTCGGGAGCAGAAAAAAGGGCATGTTTATCTGCAAACCTTTATGCCGGAACACCGGATCATGAAGGCATTGGCCGCCGGAGCGCGTGATGCATTTCTGGAGGTGGAGGCGCATGAGCGGGAGCATTCCGGCATGCCGCCCTATAGCCGTCTGGTCGGGATTATCATTGCCGGGCGTGACGAACATCAAGTTGTGGATGTGGCCAAAGCGCTAGGGGCAAGCGCCCCGCGCGCGGATGGGGTGCAGGTGTTAGGTCCGGCCCCGGCGCCGCTGGCCCGCCTGCGCGGGAAATACCGTTACCGGTTGCTGGTGCGGGCGGATAAAAATATCCATATCCAAAAAACGATCGCAAGCTGGGTCGGTGGAGTAAAAACGCCCTCCACCGTGCGGGTTTATATTGACATAGACCCGCAGAGTTTTTTATAAGGTGAGCTCTTGTTTTACGACAAATTGAGTTGAGCTATGCGATCATTAATTCTTACCGATATCCATGCAGATGAACTGAGCGGAAAAAAACGCCACAGCCCGCGTGCGCTTTATTTTACACGCCGGGCTCTAAGGACGGGTAATTTTCTTGGGGTTAATCGTGTGGTGAATTTGGGGGATTGTATTTCCCGCTATTCGCAGCTTGAAGATATGCGCGGTCTTGAGCGCGTGCGTGAGGTATTCTCCATGGCTTCCGCTCCGCAGGTTCATATTCCGGGCAATAATGATCTGTTTCATTTATCAAGAACGGAGTTCCAGCGCCTGATGGGCGGCCAAGCGGCCAATAGCTATGTCGATATGCTTGGCGATACGGAAGGCGCGGAGCACGTCCAGTTTATATATTGGATGCCGGATGTCAGGATTAATGGCACTCTGTTGCCCGTTCCAGATGCGGATATCCAGTGGTTGGAAACAGCTCTAAAAGTTTCCCAAAAGCCGAATGTCTTTATATTTAGTCATTTGCCGTTGGATATGGCCCCGCGCGACGAACTGGAAAGAAAAGACTATCAATGGAGTTTTTATCCGAACGGTCAGGACATCAAGGATGTTTTGAAGCGATCATGCCGCCGGATTGTTCATACGGCAGGGCATATGCATTACTGGCGGCATATTGCAGAAGACGGGATTGATTATATAACGCTTCCATCGCCGGTGCAGCCGAGCGTTGAGGATCCGGACGTTCCGGTGGGTGCCTATACCCATCTTACGATTGAAGGCGATGTCGCAAAAATTGATGTCCGGGGCAAGGAGCCACAAAAGCTCACTTTACCGCTGGTCGTGCCAGTGTATTGCTGATCTGATTTGTACGGTAAAAGCTGTATCTTTTGGCACCGGTTTTTAATAAACTGTTCAGATGAGTGCAAAAACCCTTCCCAAAGACATTACCTCTTACGACCTTCTTAAATTCTTTGCTGTGATTATCATGGTGATTGATCATATCGGGACATATTTCTATCCTGATATTTTATGGTGGAAAGCTGTCGGGCGGATTGGATTTCCGGTGTGGTTCTTTCTGGTCGGGCATTCCAGTGGGCGCGATTGGCCGCCGCGACTGGTTGGCGGCGCGCTTATTCTTGTCGCAGCAAACTTTGTGGTGGGAAAGGCGATTTTCCCCCTGAATGCTTTGGTGACTATTATGCTAATCCGGGTGATGATCGACCCGGTGATGAAGCTGGCTCTCCAGAATAAATATTCAATTTATCTGTGGTCGTTCTTTTTGCTGCTGTTGATCATACCGACTTATTCTTTCACAGAGTACGGAACGCAGGCCCTGATTACCGCGATGTTCGGTTATATGATCCGTCACCGCGAGACGATCAACAATGAACGGCTGGTTTTTGGTTTTATGGTGTTTGCCTTGGTCAGCTTCGTTTTAGCACAGCAACTTAACTACGGATTTTCGCAGGAAGAGTTTTTGTTCATGGCGCTGGGCACGATGTGTGTGCGGATGTATTTGTATTATTTCGAGGCCCGGACCTATCCACATCTGACAAAGATATTGCCGGCGGCGGCTACATGGCTGGTTCAGCTTGGCGGGCGGCGAACACTGGAAATCTACGTGGTGCACCTCATTCTCTTTAAGCTGGCGGCGCTGTCTATAATGCACAATCCGGACTATGCGTGGTTCGATTTGAAATGGGTAAATTTATAACCGTGCGTACGCCTGAGAAATAAAATCCAAAAACCTCTTCAAACGGGCTTGTCATGCAGCTTACGGTATGCTAATTCCTTCGCAAACAATTGTATGATTGAGCAAACATTTAACCTGTGGCCGCGCCTATGAACGTTTCTTCTGCTGTAACAACCCGCTATGCGAAAGCTCTGAGTGAGCTGGCCCGTGAATCCAGGGTTTTGGATAAGGTTGAGCGTGATATTGCGGATTTGATTGCAACGATTGATTCCTCTGAAGATTTCCAGGAGTTTCTTGCTAGCCCTTCGGTTGGTAAGCAGGAGCAGATAAACGTCATGCAGGCGATAGCTGGGCAGAGCGGTTTTGATAAGCTGACAACAAATTTTCTGTCCGTTGTTATTGAGAATCGCCGGTTGGATGTTTTACGTTCCGTTCTTACCGCCTTTCAGAATGGACTGGCACAAAGCCGTGGGCAGGTGGAGGTGCAGGTCACCACAGCGCAGGATCTGAGCGATAAGCAGATAGCCTCGCTGCAGGCTGCCCTGGCTGAAGGATTAAAGCAGGAAGTCTCAATCAAGGCAAAGGTGGAGCCAAGTATATTGGGCGGCATGATTGTGACGGTTGGTTCTCAGATGATTGATGATTCTGTTGCCAGAAAATTAGAACGGCTGAAAACTGCGATGACCAAGCAGGCCAATGAAAATATTAACGATAGCAAACAAAAAGCGAAAAAGAGGAAATCATAATGGAAATTAAAGCTGCAGAAGTTTCAAACATTTTGAAAAAGCAGATTGCGGATTTCGGCGCACAGGCCGATGTCGCAGAGATCGGGATCGTTCTGTCCGTAGGCGATGGCGTAGCGCGTGTGTACGGGCTAGATAACGTACAGGCTGGTGAAATGGTTGAGTTCCCAGGCGCGATTAAAGGGATGGCCCTGAACCTGGAAACCGACAATGTTGGTGTGGTTATTTTCGGCGATGACCGTGAAATTAAAGAAGGCGACATCGTACGCCGGACCGGTGAAATCGTACAAGTACCTGTGGGCAAGGAATTGCTGGGCCGCGTTGTTGACGGTTTGGGTAATCCGATTGACGGTAAAGGCCCGCTGAAAGCCAAGGAAAACCGCCTCGTAGAAGTGAAGGCCCCCGGCATTATCCCCCGTCAATCCGTGCATGAGCCAATGCAGACCGGCTTGAAGGCAATTGATGCGCTGGTGCCGATCGGCCGTGGCCAGCGGGAGCTGATCATTGGCGACCGTCAAACCGGGAAAACCGCCGTTGCCGTTGATGCGATGATTAACCAGAAAGATGTGAACAAAGCGTCTGATGAGTCCAAGCATCTGTACTGTATTTATGTGGCGGTCGGTCAGAAGCGCTCAACCGTGGCGCAGCTGGTGAAGGAATTGGAAGATTCCGGCGCGATGGAGTATTCGATTGTTGTGGCGGCTACCGCATCCGACCCGGCGCCGATGCAGTTCCTGGCGCCTTATACAGGCTGTACCATGGGCGAATACTTCCGTGACAATGGCCTGCATGCACTTTGTATCTATGATGACCTTTCAAAACAGGCCGTAGCGTATCGCCAGATGTCGTTGCTGTTGCGCCGTCCTCCCGGCCGTGAAGCTTATCCAGGGGACGTGTTCTATATTCACTCCCGCCTGCTGGAGCGTGCGGCGAAGATGAATGAGGAAACCCATGGCGGCGGATCATTGACGGCCTTGCCGGTGATTGAGACGCAGGCCGGTGATATTTCTGCCTATATTCCGACCAACGTGATTTCGATTACCGATGGTCAGATCTTTCTGGAAACCGGCCTGTTCTATAAGGGTATCCGCCCGGCGATTGATGTTGGTGCATCCGTATCCCGTGTGGGATCAGCCGCGCAGATCAAGGCGATGAAGCAGGTTGCCGGTACGATTAAGCTGGAGCTGGCGCAATACCGTGAAATGGAAGCCTTCGCGCAGTTTGCTTCTGATTTGGACCCGGCGACGCAGAAATTGCTGGCCCGTGGCGCGCGTTTGACGCAGTTGTTGAAACAGCCTCAATATTCACCTTTGTCTGTGGAAGAACAGGTTTTCGTGATCTATGCGGGAACCAAGGGCTTCCTGGATGAGGTTGCCGTAAACCAGGTCAATGATTACGAGGAAAAACTTCTGGAGCATATCCGCGCCAATGCGCAGGATATTCTGGATGTTATTCGTGAAGAGAAAAAGCTGGACGAAGCGCTTGAGGAGAAGATGAAGAAATTCCTGAAGGGTTTTACGGAGAATTATGTCTCCACCCACAAGAAGAAAGAGGCGGCTTAATACTCCATGCCAAGTTTACGTGATTACCGCGACCGAATAAAATCGGTCAAATCGACCCGCAAGATTACGTCTGCCATGAAAATGGTGGCGGCGTCCAAGCTGCGCCGGGCGCAGGAGCAGGCCGAGGCTGCGCAACCCTACGCGCAAACCATGGCGGACATGCTTGCGCGCGTTGCAAAGAATGTGAATATAGGTCCGGGGAGCTCAAAACTTCTGGCTGGAACCGGATCTGACAAGCGGCACCTTCTGGTTGTTGTGACGGCCGATCGCGGGTTGTGTGGAGGTTTCAACGTGAATCTGGCAAAGGAGGCGCGCAAGGTGGCGTTCCGCCTGATGAATGACGGCAAGGATGTCACGATCGTATGCGTCGGTCGCAAGGGGCGGGATTTCCTGCGCCGCGAACTCAAGGCGCATATGGTGAAAGATTTTACCGGCATGACAGGCAAGAACCGTGTGGATTTTGCAGATGCACACCGTGTGACGGAGTTTGTTCTGGATCAGTTTGAAGCCGGATCGTTTGATGTGTGTACCCTCGTTTACAACGAGTTTAAATCGGTTCTGACACAAAAGCCGGCGGCCCAGCAGATCATTCCGTTTAAGCTTCCTGAATTTAAAGGCACGGCACAGGAATCTGCTGAAGGCAAGGGACAGACGCTCACTTCACCCTATGATTTTGAGCCGACGGAAGAAGAAATCCTCAACATCCTGCTTCCGCGCAATCTGGGCGTGCAGGTCTTCCGCGCTCTGTTGGATAGCGCCGCCGGCGAACAGGCCGCACGCATGACCGCGATGGATAACGCCACGCGCAACGCCGGAGAGATGATTGACGGTCTGACCCTGCAATATAACCGTGCGCGTCAGGCCTATATCACCAAGGAACTGATTGAAATTATCAGTGGCGCCGAGGCGATTTAAATCCCGATAAAGTTGTATAATAAGAAAATTCTAATATTTTGCTGTGGTTAACTGTGGAAAAGATCTTTCCCCCGGTTTTCAGTTGCGCAATATTAAAATAAAAAACAATGTAGTTTATAAACAAACAGGGAGAGAAACATGAAACTAGCGCAATTACTAAGTCAGGCAGCAGGAACCACCGCGCCGTTGGGGGTGGCGAATATTGCAGAGCGCCGGTGGGATGAGCTTCTTGCGGATATGAAGTCCATGAGCCAAGATGCAGCAGACGCTGATAGGGATTTGAGCGCTGCGGAACTGGAAGCTGCGGAGCTGTCTCGCATCAATACGAGAAAATTCCTTGAAGAAATGGCGAACGACCCGGATATTCTCGCCGCAATCGCCGTGGCTGAGGGGCGCCGTGAAGAGACTATGCAGGAGGAAGCGCCTGTTGTCGAGTTGGTTGCATAGTTTCAGGCGCGTTTAAAATCTCTCTTTATTCTTGAAAAACCCGCAAGAACACTCTAATTCGTGGGTATGAGATTTTTTCTTACAGTTGCCTTTTCGGCCATTGTTTTCCTTGCCCTGCATGCCGGGCAGCGGGTGCTGGCTCAGGAGCAGACCGCGGATGCCGTTTATGCGCGCTATGCCGATGAAAACTGGGACCCGCAGCTTTTGCGCTTTATTGAGACCGGTCCGGCCTATCTGGCGCGCGATGAGGATTTTGGCATCCAGCCGCCCCCTGAAAATGACAGCCTGCAAACAAAGGCGGAAACCGTACAATTGCAGTCTTACGCCCAGAATGCGCGCAGTGAAGACGTGGTGGAGTTGATTATCCGCGACAATTACACCCCGCCGGATGAGGTGATGTGGTCGCACTGGCCGGAGAACAAGGTTGAAGATGCAGCGCTGATTCGCGCTGTGAATAACGCTTTGGCTGAGGTTAACTTCTTTGTCTTGCGCGAGAAATTCAAATATAAAAGGGCACGGCCGACGCAATTGCAGCCGGACCTGGAAACGGTTATTGATGTGCCGCATCATGCGTCCTATCCGTCCGGTCACGCGGCGCAATCTTTTATGGTCGCTCAGGTGCTAAGCGCTATTGACCCGGAGGGCAAGGAACGCTATGAAATACTGGCGAAAAGGATCGGGCTGCGCCGGGAGATTGCAGGGGTGCATTATCCCAGCGATACTGAGGCCGGAATTGCCTTGGCAAAGCAGGTTTTTACCGCTCTGCTGAAAGATCCCGAATATGCAGAGATTATAGATTTGGCAAAAACGAATTTTGAAGACAGACAACAGAAACGTAAAAGAGGAAAAAATGGCGAAAGCAGCGAAGACAACTAAATCATCCGCAAGCGTAATCGGCGCGACAGGAGCAAAAGGAAAGATCCTTCAGGTTTTGGGCGCGGTCGTGGACGTGCAGTTCGAAGAGGGTGAAGTGCCCGCGATTTTGAACGCTCTGGAAACTGACAATAACGGCCAGCGTCTGGTTCTGGAGGTTGCGCAGCATTTGGGCGAAAACACCGTGCGCGCGATTGCGATGGACATGACCGACGGTCTGGTGCGCGGTTCAGAAGTTGTCGATACCGGCGATGCGATTCAGGTGCCGGTCGGCCCGCAGACTCTGGGCCGGATTATGGATGTTCTGGGCAAGGAAATTGACGAAGGTCCGGCGGTTGAGACAAAGGAAAAGTGGGCGATTCACCGCGAAGCGCCCAGCTTTGCCGATCAGGCAACGGAAACCGAGCAGCTTATCACAGGAATCAAGGTTATTGACCTTCTGTGTCCTTACGCCAAGGGCGGTAAAATTGGTCTGTTCGGTGGTGCCGGGGTTGGTAAGACCGTCACGATCATGGAGCTGATCAACAACATTGCCAAGGGGCACGGCGGCGTGTCCGTGTTCGGCGGCGTGGGTGAGCGTACCCGCGAAGGGAATGACCTCTATCACGAGATGATGGAATCCGGCGTTATTAAAGAGCACGATTACAAAAACTCAAAAGTGGCGCTGGTCTACGGTCAGATGAATGAGCCACCAGGCGCGCGTGCGCGCGTTGCCCTGTCTGCCTTGACCATGGCGGAATATTTCCGTGATGAGGAAGGCCAGGACGTTCTGTTCTTCCTGGATAACATCTTCCGCTTTACCCAGGCCGGTTCCGAGGTGTCCGCGTTGTTGGGCCGTATTCCTTCGGCTGTTGGTTATCAGCCAACGCTATCGACCGAAATGGGTAAGATGCAGGAGCGCATTACATCGACCAATAAGGGTTCGATTACATCGGTGCAGGCCGTCTATGTGCCTGCTGACGACTTGACCGACCCGGCCCCGGCTACGACGTTCTCTCACCTGGATGCGACCACGGTTCTGTCCCGTTCGATTGCGGAGCAGGGGATTTATCCGGCGGTGGACCCGCTGGATTCCACATCCCGTATTCTCGATGCGCGTATCATTGGTCAGGATCACTATGACGTGGCCAACCGTGTACAGCAGACCTTGCAGACCTATAAGAATCTGCAGGACATTATCGCCATTCTAGGGATGGATGAATTGTCCGAGGATGACAAGCTGGTGGTTGCGCGCGCGCGTAAGATCCAAAGATTCCTGTCCCAGCCTTTCCACGTGGCGGAAGTCTTTACCGGTTCTCCCGGCGTATTCGTATCGCTGGAAGACACAATCAAGGGCTTTAAGGGTATTGTGGATGGTGATTACGACCATATCCCGGAAAGCGCGTTCTACATGACCGGCACAATTGAGCAGGTGGTGGAGAAGGCCAAGAAGATGGCACAGGAAGCTGCATAAGGAACGCTTAGGAATATGGCTAGCACACAAATCAATTTTGAACTGGTTTCCCCCGAAGAAAAACTGATTTCCGAGCCGGTGGAGCACGCTGTTCTGCCTGGTACGGAAGGGGAGATGGGTGTCGGTGCCGGTCATGCCTCCTTCGTTGTGGCGCTGAAACCCGGTGTGGTGCAGATTTTCTCCGGCAAGGAAGGCGACGATGAACCGCGCCGGATATTTATCGCCGGGGGATTTGCTGATGTCACTGGAGAGAGTTGCACCGTCCTGGCCGAGGAAGCCGTGAATGTGAACGAGATTGACCAGGCTGAACTGGAGCGTCAAATTGCCGATCTGAATGATGATCTGGGTATGGCGGTTGAAGCGGTGGACAAGGCCCGAATCGTCAAGCGGATCGCCCTTGCAAAATCCAAGCTTGAGGCCGTAACTGGCGAGATACAGTTTTAGATTTTCCATTATATTGACAAAACTGGCCGTATATGTGAAAAGAAAGTGCATTCACATTATGGAAGGAATTTGTTATGAGGGATCAACAAAGATCGGGCGGAGCATCCGAAAAGAGAACATTTGCGGATGCGGCAGACCCGCCATGCGAATCTTTTGGCTGTTCCATGCCACCCGGTAAAGTTATTGGGCCGGAGATTGCCTCGGAAACAACAACAGGCTGTGAAGGTTTCGGATATAGGTCTCCCGACGAATAAGACCGTTTTTTCTGAGTAAAATATGAACATCACCGCCCAGAAAGATTACGAATCCGAATACAAGCGGCGTTTTGAGCGTTATACAAGCCGTACAAATGGCAAAACAATCGTTGGCGAGGCTTTGGCGGAGATTATCGCAGCCGACGGGCATAAAAGAGTAGCCGATATCGGCGCAGGGGACGGTGTTTTAACGGATCGTTTCCGCGCCAGTTTTGATCATCTTCTGGTTTTATCTTCCAAACACAAGAATATACGCAAAGTTTTGCGCGATGATTCTCAGCATCGTCCTTCGGTTTTAGGTGAGGAGGATCATGAAGGCAGGGTTGATTATCTTGTCAATGGACGGCGTTTGTTGTCCTGGTACCCGCATTTGTGTCCCGGAGACCGGGTTTCGCCCATCTGGGTACCGGCCGAGCTTGATCATCTGACGGTTATCGAGGCTAAAGAAGTTTTAGCTGATAAGCTGGGGCGTTTTGGATTTGACGAGCTGGTTCATGCCCGCGCCGAGGATATTGATTATTCCCGGCTGGATTTCGATTGCGGGTATATGAGTTATGCAATCAATGGCGTTCCTGAGGCATCCTTGCCCCGCTTCTTGAGAAATTTCTTTGACCAGCCGGGTCGAAAGCCCACAATGTATATCGTAACCGACGGCGATTATTCGGCCTGGGGGGAGACGGCGAAACGCATTGCGGAATTGCTGGATGTCGAATGGAATGGGGGTTCGGGCCGTGATTTGGGCCGCGTCGCAGTGGCAGGCGGGCAGGTCGGCATGATCTGTGATCTGGAGACGCGCATTTTTGCACCAAGCATAGAAGAACTTACAGAGACGCTTTCTGCCTTTTTTGTCAGGGCGCATGGCGAGTATGACCGCCTGTCTGACCAGATCGCCCGTATCGTGGAAGCCAATTCGCAAGATGAGTTGATTGACGGAGAGATGCGGGTTGCCATGAGCGTCAGCGAACAGGTTTATGAATTGGTGGCTTAATCCCTTGGCGCTTTGCGGCGTTCTCCCCATTTTTCGGTGTGCAGATTTATTTCCACCGCATCCTGGTTTTTCAATGTGTCGCGTAATTTTTCTTCGTTCTGATCCGTTGCAAAGAGCTGTAAACATTTCGGTGTAATAAAAGTCTCCGCCCGCGCGGTTTCAAACCATTTCAAAAGCCCGTCAAATTGTTCGCCTGTGTTCAGGAAACCAATAGCACGCTTGTGTTTTCCTAGCTGTTTCAGGCCGAGCGCGCATACGGCGTAATAAGTGTTTTCGATGCTGGCTTTGTCGATCATGATCGGATCATCAGTGCTGCGCGTGATTTCATCTTCGAAATGCGGCAGGTGATCGTCCAGTTTCGGCGGCACGGCAACGGGTGCCCAGCTTTCCAGCGCTTCGAAAATATCACCCACATTTTCAACCGCGATCAAATAGCGTTCATCAAAATCAGGCAGGGTTTTGAAATAAGCGATCATGCTGTCCCAGTACCCTTCGATATTGACCAGTACCAGAGGCTTGCTGTGCAGTTTTAAATTGCCCCAATACAGCACCTCCAAACTCTCATCCAGCGTTCCAAACCCGCCGGGCAGAGAAATAATCGCATCGGCGCGGTTGAACATACGTTTTTTGCGCTCCCATAAATCTTCCACCAGAATGGTTTCAGACAGATTGTTCAAAATGCGCTCACTGTCTTTGAGTTTTTGCGGAATGATGCCTGTGACATGTGCGCCGGATTCCAATGCGCTGACGGCCAATGCACCCATGAGGCCCGCATCCATGCCGCCGTAAACGAGGTGGTAGCTGTTCTCACCGATCAGTTTCCCAAGCTCTTGCGCGGCTTCCGGGAAGACCGAGCGCGCATGGCCGGAGGAGCCGAGATAAACGGTGAGGGTTTTGATGTTGTTCATGATCTTTTTAGTCTAGGTGAAAATATTGAGGGATTTTTAAAAACGGGATGTGCGAAAACTTTCCGTCCAAACTTACCACAGGCAGGACGCCGCGGATAGAGTTTGTAAGGTAAATTCCATAGGCGCGGCGCAGGTCTTTTGCTGTAATGGAACGCTCCTGCGCGCCGTATTTTTCTATGACAAGGGCGCGCGTAATCCCGTTCATTGCGCCGTCGGATAATGGCGGTGTTGTAAGTTGTCCGTCAAGCACAGCAAAAATATTTCCGGCGCTGGCGCATGTAACAAGTCCGGAATTGTTCAGGAGAATAACTTCGTTTGCGCCTTTGCTTTCGGCTTCCTGCAAGGCCAGAATATTGTCACCGTAATTGCAGGATTTGATCTGTGATAAGGGTGAGCCTTCATTGCGGCGTACGGTTTTGGAAATCACCGCGCGCACCGGCGGAAAATCATCGGGCACGGGGCTGATCATCATGCTCAGTGTCGGGTGTTGATGTTCGGGAACGGCCAGGCCGCGCAGGCCGTCACCGCGCGTGATAATCGTGTTAAGAGCATAGCGCCCCGGTTGGATAGAATTTTTGGCAAATAATTCCAGTGCAATTTCTTCAGCCTGCATCTTATCAAACAGGTCAGTCGTATCGATTCCCATTAGCGCCGCATCCTGAAGCAGACGTGAAAAATGCAAATCGGCGCAGATTAGAACCGCTGTACCCTCGGTAGTAACAAGAGCGAGCATAGTATCAAAAACGCCGTCGCCCAGACGGATGCGGCTGCGCGGTGAGAAGACTGGTGCTTCATCAATAAACTTCCCGTTGTGATAAAGAATATTCATGCCGCGATTTTAGCAGGTTTTGCGTTCCATGCCTTTGCAATTCTCAGAAAGTTGTTAACCAGGGTTTGCCCATGCTCGGTGAGGATGGATTCCGGGTGGAATTGCACGCCAAAAACCGGATGTGTTTTATGTGCGACGGCCATCGGGATTTGTGCTTCATTGCTGGCAATTATATCCAGGTCCTGGGCCTTTGAAAGATCGCAGATTAATGAATGATAGCGCCCGACGCGCATTGGGTTTGGGATGTCGGCGAAAAGCTTTGTGCCGTCATGCGTGATCGTATCGGCTTTGCCGTGAACGGGTTTGTCAGCACGGATTGTTTCACCTCCATAGGCTTCGCCGATACATTGATGGCCCAGGCAGACGCCGAGAATGGGAATGGTCGAGCCAAACTTACGGATTAAACCGGTGCTGATCCCGGACTCTTTCGGGGTACAGGGTCCGGGTGATATCACAATGGCGGCTGGTTTTTGTGCTGCTATATCTTGAAGACTGGTTGCATCATTCCGGACAATTCGGGTGGTTTTCCCGCCCAGATCGATATAACGCGCGAGGTTGTATACGAAGGAATCATAATTGTCGATGACGAGGATCATCCGGTTTTTTTCTTTACCTTGTTTTCCTTGTGAGTTTCAAAACTTTTGAAAATTGCTGCGGCCTTGTCGAGTGTTTCCTGATATTCGGAATCGACATCTGAATCCGCGGTAATTCCGCCACCGACCTGCAGTTGTACGGTATCACCCTGATAAACCAGTGTACGGATCAGGATGTTGGTATCCATTGTACCGTTAAAGCCGATATAGCCGATGGAGCCACAATATGCGCCGCGGCGCTCTGGCTCCAGCTCTTCAATGATCTCCATGGCGCGGATTTTCGGTGCGCCAGTCACAGAGCCACCAGGGAAGCACGCGCGCAGCAAATTTAGGGGCGTTTTTCCGGCCTGCAAAGTGCCTGTAATGGTTGATACCAGGTGGTGTACGGAAGCAAAGCTCTCTAATGCGCATAAAGACGGGACCGCAACACTGTCTGCTTCGCATACTTTTGAGAGATCGTTGCGTAGCAAATCAACAATCATGGTGTTTTCAGCAAAATCTTTTTCGCTGATCAAAAGTTGTTCGCGCATTTTGACATCTTCATCCGGGTCGGCGCAGACAGGGCGTGTACCCTTGATCGGTTTGGTTTCTACCCTGTCACCTTGAACGGTTACAAAACGCTCTGGTGAAGCAGAGGAAATCTTGATTTGTCCCAAATTCATAAATGCTGCAAAAGGCGCGGCATTGACTTCGCGCAAATGCAAATAGTGCCGGCAGGGACTAAAACCCTGCGGCAGATCGGCCTCAAAGCGCTGGGACAGGTTGGCTTGAAAGATATCGCCGGCCTTGATGTATTCGAGGGCTTGTTTGATACGGTTTTTATAGTCTTTCGGTTCAAACTGCGGATTCCAGTCCATTGAGGTTCCTTCATAGGACTTGCAGTGTTCGGGAACTATTTTGAGGAAATGCTGCAGATGGCGTTGTTTCTTTAGGGCTTCGTTCTTGTCTTTTGCATGGGTGATGACCCAGGCGGCCTGATCCCGTAAATCATAGGCAATGATCTGGTCGTAGATGCCGACGGCCATATCCGGCATGGCGGGGTTTTCATTGGCAATAGACGGAATTTTTTCCAGCCCGCGGCCTAGGTCATAGCCGAACAGGCCGGCGGCACCACCCTGAAACGGCGGTAGATCGGCATGTGTTTCATCGCTGATATTCCAGGCCTTCAGACGGTCCTGCAAGACCACGAATGGATCAGCCCCGCGCAATGTGGTTTGTTGGTCCCGGCTGGTGATCGTGACCTGATCCCCTCTGGATTCAATCATTTCTACAGGGTGAGAGCAGATAAAGGCATAACGGCCATTGGGATGGTCGGTGTCGGCACTGTCCAGAAATAAGGTATAGGGGAGGTGCGCCAGGGCCTCGAAGCACTGTACAGGATCTGTATTCGAAAGCTCACTGACAAAGGGTTTCATTTGTATTTTAACCCGGCCTCTTTCTTAGGTTCAGGGGGCGTTATAAAACGAGTCCCGCCAACATGCAAACTTTTTATTTATGTAAGAAGTTCCTAATGGAGCTTGCAGCCTCTGACAAGCCTATTTTCTGGATTTCCACCTCGGCCGGGAAGGCATTTTGCAAGCGCGAGGGCAGCATCGGGTCCAGCATCACAAACACGCCTTTATCCGTGCTGCGGCGAATGAGGCGTCCGAAGGCCTGTTTCAGCTTTAAACGTGTAATCATCTCATCATAATGACGCTTTCCGCCCAGCATATCGGTGAAGGCTTCGCGCCGCGCTTTGTGCAAGATATTCGGGCGGGGCCAGGGCACGCGGTCGAACACAATCAAACGTAGCGACTCACCGGGCACATCCACACCATCACGAATGGCATCGGTGCCGAGCAAACAGGCATGAAGATCATCGCGGAAAATATCAACCAGTGTACCGGGGTCAATTTCATCAACGTGCTGGGCGTAGAGCGAGAGACCCTTTTTTTCCAGTGTTGCTGCAATTTTATCATGCACGGTGCGCAGGCGCTGCACGGCGGTAAACAGGCCGAGCGCACCACCATTTGAAGATTCAAAAAGCGTGCGATACGCCCCAGCCACCTGGCCCAGATCGTTTTTGTTGACGTCGTTGATGATAAAAATTTTGGTTTGTGCGGCGAAGTCAAAGGGGGAGGAATAAGAGATTTCATGGGGATCCGGCGTGAGATAATGCGCTGCGGTGCGCAGTCGGGCAGAATTCCAGCTGTCTTCCCCGTCATCATGATCACGCAGCGTTGCTGATGTGACCACCATACCGTGCAGATGCGGGACGATGGAGGCGGCAAAAGGCTTCATCGGATCGACATGGTGACGGTACAGGCCCACGTCAATGGCCCGTCCGTCAATCCGTTCAATCTCCATCCAATCAACGAACTCCTGTGGCGCGTCGGCTTTTTCAAGCGTTTTCAGCATGTTGATCCATGCGCCGATCATCACTGAATGGCGATCAAGCGAGGCGGCCACGGCATCGAGACGCTTGCGCGTATCGCTGGCCAGTGTGCCTTCATCATCGGCCAGCTTGCGGCTGAAGATTGCGCTCAGCTCCTGCATCGGTTTTTGCAGTTTTTTGAGCGCGGTTTTTAATTTTTCTGCCTGTTCAAGCAATTTTTCGTTCACTGGGTGACTTTGCGTTTCAAGGGAGTAGGGGCCATCACGCCCGTCGGCTCTGGCGTAGACTTGCCTATAGACTTCCTGCAGAAAATATTCGCACACGCCCAGCGGTGATCCGTCTTTTAGCCGATGCGTCCAGCGATCGGCGGTCAGGATTCCGGCCGCCAGAATAATATCGTTGAGCGCCTTATCAGCTTTATCATCTCCCTCACACAGATCTTCTGCACGTTTTTTCAGGCCGCGTGCGCGTGAGCGGCGACCGCCCTCCGGCCCCAAAATCCAGCGGCGTAAATCACGCGTTTCCTGCGCGGTGAGATGTGCGGCATAGGCACTGTCGGCGGCATCAAACAAATGATGCCCCTCATCAAACACGTATCGCGCAGGCATGTCCTCACCGGGCGCAGATAATGCGGCATTGATCATCACCAGGGCATGATTGGCCACCACGATGCGCGCGCGCTTGGCTTTGCGTATGGAGCGCTCGACAAAGCATTTGTGATAGTGATCGCAGGCGGAGAAAATACATTCTCCGCGCCGATCCGCCAGTCCTGTCGTGTTCTCGAATCCAAGAAGCCCCGAAAGCCAGCCTGGGAAATCCAGCCCTGTGAGATCACCGTCTTTTGTTGAAGCGGCCCATCGTGCCATAATTCCGGCGGCTATGGCCTGATTAGGATGGCGAGCGAGCGCTGCGCCTGCCACAGTTTCCTCGAGATTCAAAAGACACAAATAATTCTCCCGCCCCTTGCGCACGGCGACATGAGTGTCCTTAAGCCCCGTGTTCGGATAAAGTTTGTCCAGTTCCTGATCAATTTGGCGCTGCAGGTTTTTGGTGTAGGTTGAGATCCAGACCGTGCCCTGATTTTTCTCTGCCCAGACGGAAGATGGCGCAAGATAGCCCAGCGTTTTTCCAGTGCCCGTTCCAGCCTCTGCCAGCACGACATGCGGCTGGCCTTCCTCTTTGACCGGCTGAAAGGCAGCAGTTAGATGGGTTGTGTATTCCATTTGTGTGCTGCGTTGTTCGGCGCCACTGCCCAAAAGTTTTTTTAGCCGCTCGCGGCTTTCCTCGCCCGAAACCGGATGATGCGCGGGCGGTGATTCAGGCGATTCTTCTGCCCATTCCGGGAGATGTTTCCAGACATTAAGAGATGTTTTGGCTACAATTTGTTCTGCTTCATCATAGGTTTGGCCAAGAGCGGAGAAAATGAACGGTGTCCAGGCCCAGCCCTTCCCATTCAGGCCCATGACCTGAGCAATTTTAAGCGGATCATTCTTATCACTCCGTGCTTCATTTTGGATATCCTGCAACAACGCCTTGGCGATATCCAGAAGGCTCATTGCTTCATCTTCGAACGTTTCAGGGGCGTGCAGGCCAAGTGTGCTGCAAAGACCTTTTATTGTTGGTGTTGCAAAAGTCGCAGGATGGACGAAGGCGAAGAGCTCCAGCACGTCAAACCCATAGAGTTCATCCAGCTTCAACCGGCTCCGTACATAGGGCGCATGACAAACAAAGGCCGGTTTTTTATGCAGGATCAACCGCGCCTGATCATGATTGACGGAGTTTAACTCACCATCCGCGCTCAAGATCGCGGCATGAACAGCATTGAGCGCCACAGCAGAAATATCCGGCAGGGTGATGGTGGGTTTGGCAATAGCGGCAGATTCGGTGATCATCTATGCTTTTTTAGCAGATTCTCCAACGGGTGGGCTAAAAATCTCCGCCCTGTCTTGCGGCCATGTCTCTAAATAAACTGACTGTGATGGGAATGCAAAGCTGGAGCCTGCGCCTTCTACAATATCCTTGATCGCGAGTGCGAGTTTCTCTTTTATCTCCAGCCATTCGCCCCAGACCGTCGTCTTGGTAAAGCAATAGACCAGAATGTCGATGGAGGACGCGTTAAAGCTATCAATTCGTACAAAGGTATTGACTTCGTCTGCACTGGCGAAGGCATCATTGCTGGTCAGGTAGTCTGTTATGTTGTTTGCGATTTCCTGCAACTGCTCCTTTGTGGTGTTGTATGTAACACCGATCTTCCAGTAAATGCGGCGATGTGTCATACGGGAGAAATTTGTGACCACTGCATCTGATAAGTTTGCATTCGGTACATGGACGGGTGCTTTATCAAAGCGCCGCACTTTCGTAGAGCGGAAGCCAATTTCCTCAACAGTGCCCTCAACAACGCCATCAACCAAAATCCACTCGCCGGGGTGGAAACGTTTCTCCGCAATGATGGTGAGCCCGCCGATAAGGTTCTTGAACAAATCCTGCGCGCCCAAGGCAATCGCTGCGCCGAACAGGCCCAAACCCGCAAGGAGCGGTCCAACCTGAATGCCCCAGATTTCAAGAATGACCGCTGCACCAACAAAAACGATGACAACACGCAAAACTTTAAAGATCCATTGCGTCATGGCACGGGTGAGAAGTTTCTCAAGCGGCTTCATGCTATAGCTAACAGGCTCTGCGGCGCGGTAAATACCCCAGAAAATTGTAAAGGCAATGAGTGAGCGCTCTATTTGAATGAAAACATCATAGGCCGCCCCTTCAAACCGCATATATTGCCCTGCAAAGAATACCCCAAGAATAACCGGGATGAATTTGATCGGCGGGATCAGCGCATCGACGATCTTGTCATCCATGCGGGTGGTGGTTTTCGCGCTCCACTGATGGAATTTATACAGCACATATTTGCTGAACAGGCCACGAAAGAGCAGGAACCCCCCGAGAATAACGAGAGCGGTAACGATCCTCCCGATATCCACTCCCATAAAACCGTGATTCCATACATTGATAACTTCGGTCCAAAAATTCTGCAAATCTTCGCTCATTGGTTTATACTGGGTTTTCTATGTTACTTATTTTATGTGGTAAAAAGGACAATACCGTCTGGTGCTTTGCTTGTACAGAGGGCGCAGGAAAGGAGTTGCATATGGGGTTTTGCCTGTTTGAAGAACTGGAGATGCGGGATTTCTTCGTGGCGGTGAATGCCGGATGCGTCAGTGACGTTGTTCCGGCGGCAAAGCCTAAATACGGCTATATCTATTGCGATCTAAAGCTCGATCTTCCAAACCTGGACAGACCCATCCAGGTGATCGGCGCGGAGAAAGATATAAACGAGATATTACAACGCGCGGCCAAGATCGGGGTATCGCAGGTGCAATTGCAGACGATTGGCGGTCGGATGAGCAGCCGGCCTACACCGTTCCTGCTAAACCAGACCGCGCGTGTTGGCTTTGCGCGTGAAATGACTCCGGAAGAGTTTTCCGGCATGGGTGAGGGGTTTGTGACAGCCAGCAGACTTTACCTGACAGACGGGCAGAGTCACCTGATAACCCAGCGTCCCGGTAGTTTTGCCTATAAAGCCAATGCGGGCGGGAATGTGCCTTATCTGAAAATTGAGAATACCCCCAGGACAAAACCGTGAACACCGTGCAAAAAAGAAGACGCCTTGAGGGGCAAGGCGTCTTCATGGGTGGAGGGGAACCTTTTACAAATTGCGAGCTTTAGGCCCGGCCGTAAAATATCTTCCAGATTCCTTTCGGGTTGGCTTTTTCAAACTGGTTTTTTAAATGCATTTTCAGGGCGGCGTTGCGCAGGGCGATTTTATAGTTCGGTCCGTATCCGATACTGCCATCCATCATTTCCACCATACTAAGATGGTTTCCGTTTTCGGTTTCTATGCGCTTTGTTTCCATGACCTTTTCATGCCCCAATGCCAGGGTCCTCATCCGGCTGAAGCCAGGATATTGATGCATCACGTCCATTTTCTGGACCGAGCCAAGGTCGTATTCCTCGTCGTCCGGCGCGCACCAGACCAAATGCGTGTCTGTCCCGCGTTTGTCCAGGCGGTAGCTGCCGATATGCAGCACAGCGGAGATGCTAAGTTCTTCATTGAGTAATCTGTATTCGTGGGGAGTGAGTTTGGCCTGTCCCAAACAGCATTCTTCAAAATGCTCAAGATCCGATAATGTTTTGTGTCTTCTCTGCCTTAGATCGTTGAGATCATTCATATTATGCCACACACCTGTGTTACCCTCTTATAATTACATATTAATACAATGCGGGCGGGTTTGTAAAATTTATCTAAAATTTTAGATAAATTTTAGCCGTATTTTACAAGAATTTTATAAGTATTTTAGAGAGTTAAGCCGCTTGTGCGAATTTCCCCGACAGTGCATCGCGGATGAGCGTCGCGGTGTCTTTTACACCGTAAAGTTGGATGAAGGAGCCGAATCGTGGTCCTTGCGATTGTCCAAGGCAAATTTCATAGATGGCCTGGAACCAGTCGCGCAATTCGTCCTTCTCGTAGCCGTTTTCTTTCCCGGCGCTGAAGACTTCAGTCATATAGTCCTCAGCCTGGAGGCCCGGCTTCATGTTTTCCAGACGGGCGGCCAGATCGGCGAGCGCCTTTTGTTCGCGCTCATCGGGGCTACGGTATTTTTTCTCCGGCAGCACGAAATCCTGGTAATAGCGGATCGCGAAACTGACCAGACGATCCAGGAAGGGCGCGCTGTCCGGTGTTGCATCCGGCGCGTATTGGTTGATAAATTTCCACAACACGTTCGGATCTTCGGTGTTAGCGGCATTCACAAGATTGAGCAGCAAGGCGAAAGAGATCGGGGAATGCTGGTTGTTTGGAATTTTACCGTCATGGATATACCAGGCCGGATTATCAAGCTTCTGCTTGTCATCTTGCTCCGCCAGTTTTTCAACCGACTGGATATATTCGTCCACCGCTTTTGGAATAATGTCGAAATAAAGCTTTTTGGCCGATGTCGGGCGCTGGAATATATAATAGGACAGAGATTCATGCGGTGCGTAAGTCAGCCATTCCTCCATCGACAACCCATTGCCCTTGGATTTTGAAATTTTCTGGCCTTTCTCATCAAGAAACAATTCATAGCGGAATCCGGCCGGGGGATTTCCGCCCAGGATTTTAACAATCTGTGCGGAGATATCAGCCGCCGTGACAAGGTCCTTTCCGGCCATTTCGTAATCTACATCCAGAGCAAGCCAACGCAGTGCCCAGTCGGCCCGCCATTGTGCCTTGACCTTTCCGCCTGTCACCTCTTGCTCCACGCGCGTGCCGTCTTCGTCTTCGAATATGATCGTACCTGCGTCCGGATTGGTCTCCAGCACGGGCACCTGCAGAATCCGCCCCGTGGACGGGGAGACGGGCAGAAAGGGAGAGTAGGTTGCGGCGCGTTCTTCCCCAAGGATCGGCAAGACGGCCTGTTTAATTTCTTCGTGATGTGCCAGCATTTTCAGGAGCGTCTCATCGAACCTGCCGCTCGTATAACATTCCGTCGCGCTATAAAATTCGTAATCGAAACCGAAAGAATCCAAAAAGTCGCGCAGACATGAATTATTGTGATGGGCAAAACTTTCGTAATCTGTGTCGAAGGGATTGGGCACTTTTGTAAGGGGTTGACCGAGGGCTTTGCTCAACATCTCCTGATTGGGAACATTGCCCGGCACTTTGCGCAGGCCGTCCATATCGTCGGAAAAGCAAATCAGTTTGGTGGGTACGTCGGGCGCCAGTCTTTGAAAGGCGTTCATCACCATCGTGGTGCGCGCCACTTCCTGGAACGTTCCGATATGGGGCAGGCCGGAGGGGCCGTACCCTGTTTCAAAAAGCACATAGCCTTTTTCCGCTGCCTTGATTTCGCCGCGATTGATTTTACGCAGGCGTTTGATCACCTCCTGCGCTTCCATGAAAGGCCAAGCTCTGGATTTATTCGCGATGTCTTGTGCAATGTCAGTCATGTTTCACCTTAGCATATGTAGCGCGCTAGACTATCAAAATCCGCCGGAATGTCTATGCCCGAAGCATATTTGAAGTAAAAATATTGCAATTCAAAGTAATATTGTTTTCATGATCATACGATATATTTGATTTTGAAAGTTGTATGCGCTACCTTACATAGAATCTTGCCTGCATTACAAAATAAAATATTAATTAAAAAAGTAATGTTATTCCAAATAATAAATGAATTAACTAATTTATGGGGATTCTTAACTTATATGTTTTGGAATTTTACTTTGAAATTAAGAAAAGGAGAAAAATTCTATGAGAAACAAACATGGTCCAAAAAAAGAAAACGTAACACGTCAGCAGTTTGTATCTAACCTGCCAACATTCCGGGATGCTGTTGCCAGAGAAAAGGAGGTGGAGAAAAGCGATGTGCAGACCACCACTGTGTTGGAGAAAAATAAAAACGGGTTGCTTGCTGCCTTTCAAAGAATAGTGGGGATTGATACGACGATCCGAATTGAATGTCCGGATAATACGCCGGGGCATAGCGAGTGGGTAGCAGCGGATCGGGTTGTAACAAAAGTGACGGATAAAAATTCTGGGAAGGAAATTGCAAGCGCGGTTTTAACAGATGAAAACACACTGGAATATTCCGGGAAAATTTCTGCTGCGTCGGCTGAAAATTTTTCCGGATATTACAATGGCTCTTTTTCTGAATTTCCGGATGAACAGACAGAAGATTGGGCTCTGTTGGGTCACGAAATGCAAAGCGACTTTATTGCCAGTGCCTGCCCGGACGGGGATGAGGTGGAAACCAAATCGATCCATACGGAACTGGGCACGCCTGTTCCTGACGGGATATCGGCCGGAGAGGGTGTGGCGGCAAGAATTCGTCCGCGGCACGAAAAAGATGAAGTTGAAGAGATTGAACTTGCCGCTTAAAATTAAATGCGGCTCACAAGTTTCTTTTAATTTTAAAACGCAGAGGGGAAGTTTTGCCTCTGCGTTTTTTTGTTTTGGGAATTTGCAAATTCGAGGTAAGATAGTGTCGTAGAGTAAAACCACTTCAACCATTCAAAACCTCTTTTTCAATCTTCGCCATTTCGGCAAAACATTTTTCAGGAGACTTAAAATCATGGCCACGACTAAAAAGAAACCGGCTGCTAAGAAAACAGCCACGACCAAAAAGAAAACAACCGCAAAGAAACCGGCTGCTAAGCGCACACCGGCGAAAAAGACTGCGGTAAAGAAGACACCTGCTAAGAAACCTGCTGCGAAAAAGAAGCCGGCAAACACAAACAAGCCTGCTGCTAAAAAAACAACGGTTAAGAAAAAGACAGTAGCCAAGAAGCCGGCCGCAAAAAAGACGGCCGCAAAAAAGGCGACTGTTAAGAAGAAGACCGCTGCGAAAAAGCCTGCTGCGAAAAAGAAAACAGCCGTGAAGAGAAAAGCTGCTGCTGCGAAGGCTGCTGTAAAGAAAGCTCCTGCCAAGAAAAAGGCGGCAGCGAAAAAAACAACAGCTAAAAAGGCTACAGTGAAGAAAAAACCTGCTGCTAAAAAGCCAGCTGCCAAAAAGCCAGCTGCCAAAAAGCCAGCTGCCAAAA
>CAYGSN010000008.1:0-78169 GCA_964352675.1 uncultured Pseudobdellovibrionaceae bacterium | reverse complement strand
CCTTTGGATTTGCCGATCCAGTTTTCCTGCATCAGGCGGACCTTGTCCGGCCAGCGTTCCAGCTTGTCCAGATCGGCCAGTAATTCCTCGGCATAATCTGTGATTTTCAGGAACCATTGGTTCAGCTTGCGGCGTTCCACGGGTGCGCCGGTGCGCCAGCCTTTGCCGTCAATGACCTGTTCATTGGCCAGAACGGTGTTATCGACCGGGTCCCAGTTCACAACGGATTCCTTGCGGTAGGCGATGCCCTTTTTCAGGAAATCGAGGAACATCTTCTGCTCATGCTTGTAGTATTCGGGGTCGCAGGTGGCGATTTCCCGGCTCCAATCGAGCGATAGGCCCAGCTTTTTAAGTTGCTCGCGCATTACTGCAATATTCGCGTACGTCCATTTCGCCGGATGCTCACCGCGCTCAATCGCCGCATTTTCGGCTGGTAGACCAAACGCGTCCCATCCCATCGGGTGTAAGACGTTATAGCCCTTGGCCATGCGGTAGCGCGCGACAACATCACCCATCACATAATTCCGGGCATGACCGATATGCAGGTGGCCGGAGGGGTACGGAAACATTTCCAGCACGTAATATTTGGGCTTGTCCAGGTCTTCCGTGACCTCGAAACATTTTTTCTCATCCCAAATCTTCTGCCATTTGGATTCGGTTTCTTTGACGTTATAGCGCTCTGTCATGGCGGTGCTATTCTTCCAGCGGGCCTTTTTGAGCGATACGGAGCTGGCGCGCGCGGGTCAGGATCGTGTCCTCAAGCTGGCGGCCAGTGGCTTCGCCGGGACTGATATCTTTCCAGATACCTTTGTCCAAGCGCTGTTTGAAGACGCGCACGCGCACGCCGTCCGAGCGCAAGGTGCGGGTCAGGATAAAGACATTGACCTTGAAGCGCTCATTTTCTGTCTCTTCCGGCGTGTACCAGTCGGTCAGGATAACCCCGCCGAACGGGTCGGCACTGGCAAGCGGCATAAAGGAGACGGTATCCAGGGAAGCGCGCCACAGGAAACTGTTCACACCGATTGTGCTGCCGCTATCGTCTTTCTTGCTGCCCAGGATAGACAGGCCGTCACTGCCGAAAATACTGGCTTTGTCATCATAGATGGCGTTGGCATCGTTGCCGTCGCGTTCCGCCCCGGTTGGATATTTGGCCTCCCCACCAAAATCCGGCGACTGGCAGGCGCTCAGCGCGCCCAGGGACAGGATCAGGCAAAGGGACATTATATAAAGGGATATTCGGCTCATGGTGTTTTGCATTCTGTTTCCGGCTTTTTGTTTATGAGAAAACCTGTTTAGCATGCGCTTTTTTTAATCTCAAGTCAGTAATTGATTTGACAGCGCTCTAAAAAAATTGGGATAAAGCTTGCTCAGCGCCATTTTTAAGCATGTTGCAAAAATGCAACGCACATCAGGAAATGTTGCAAAAATACATGAAATCGCGTTGATCTTTCCCGGTTTTGATGGCTTACTGACTTCATTCACGCGGCTTGCCGTGTGGTTTCTAATTTGGATGCTCATTACAATTTTATGGGTGTCTGTGTTCAACCAAAATTGATCATGCTAAAAAATTTAGTTTGATTGGAGGAAACAAAATGAAAAAACTACTTTTGAGCACAGCAGCGATCGGCCTCGTTTTTGCGGCTACTCCTGCTTATGCTGACATTGACCTCAATGTTGGCGGTTACTTCAAAGGCTACACAGTCTTCTCAGATCACGATGAAGGTCCTGGCGCTGCTGATACAGACTCCAACGATGACTTCGACTTTATCCGTGACACAGAAATTCACCTTGGCGGTGAAACTGTTCTGGATAACGGCCTGACAGTCGGTGCCCACTTCGAATTCGAAGTTGACGGCGGTGACTCAGCATCAACAGTTGATGAATCATACGTATACTTCAGCGGTGGCTGGGGTCGTGTAAACTTTGGTGACGAAGATGGTGCGGCTTACCTGTTGCAGGTTGCAGCTCCTTCAGCTGATTCCAACATTGACGGTATCCGTCAGTTTGTACAGCCTTTCAACTACGCTGTTCTGCTTGCTGACGGTCTGACATCACCTGTTGGTCCTGGCGGCGCTACCTTGGCGACAGGCACAAACGTTGCTGCTGTTATCGGCGGTTTCGACTACGATCAGGACATCACAGGCAAGTCTACAAAGCTGACATACCTGACACCTGTTCTGAACGGCTTCCAGGCTGGTCTGACATACACACCTGACAGCGACGGTTTTGCTGATGACCTGGAAGGTGTTGGTTTTGATGATGTTTCTGACGCATTTGGTCAGTCTTATGAATTTGCTGCCCGTTGGGAAGCAATGTTCAACAACATCGGCTTCATTCTTGGTGGTGGTTACACATACCAGGAACTGGAAATGCCAGCGACACGTGCTGCTGGTACGGAAACTGATGACCGCATGGTCTTCAACCTTGGTGCAGACATGGATTTCGGGCCTTTCGGTATCGGTGTTGCATACATGGAAGATGACTTTGGTGAAGTTGCCAGAACAGCTTTGGCTGCTGACGGTGAAGTATCCGAAGAGGAGACATTGGTTATCGGTATTGACTACACAACCGGTCCTTTCAAGCTTGGTGCTTCCTACTTCGATCAGGAAAACACAGGTGGCTTCGATATGCTTGACACAACCCGCTACACTGGTGGTGTGACATACTCATACGCTCCTGGCGTGAGCTTCCGTGGTTCCGTAAGCTTTATCGAGCACGATGGTCCTGAGACTTCTAACATTGGCGGCGGTACAGACGACGATGTTGAAGCAACAGCTTTCGTAATCGGTACACAAATCGACTTCTAGTCTGATTTGATCCTTTTAGAATTTGGGAAGGGCGCTTTCGGGCGCCCTTTCTTTTTGTGCGCCGTTGCGATTGACAGCGGAGCCGTCTAGTATGTGGATTGCCACGTCGCTCTTTAAGGCTCCTCGCAATGACGGGATAAAGATGTCTGTTTCTGATAACCTTGCCTCTCTCCGGATAAAAATCAGCAAAGCCACCCAGGTGGCGGGCCGCACCGCTTCGGATGTGCGGCTGGTGGCCGTCAGCAAAAAGCAGCCCATGGACAAAATTCATGCCGCGCTGGCGGCCGGTCAGCGTGTTTTTGGTGAAAACCGCGTGCAGGAAGCTCAGGAACATTGGACCGAGATCAAGTCCTCCGGCGCATGCGCCGATCTAAGGCTGCATCTGATCGGCCCGCTGCAAACCAATAAGGCCAAGGATGCGGTGGCGCTGTTCGATGTTATTGAGACCCTGGACCGGGAAAAGCTGGCGCGCAAACTGGGTGAAGAAATCCGGGCGCAGGGAAAAGCCCTGCCTTGCTTTATTCAGGTCAATACCGGGGCCGAACCACAAAAGGCCGGAATTGCGCCATCCGCGCTGGACGATTTTTTGGATTTTTGCCGCGCCGAATGCGGCCTAAACATTACGGGGTTAATGTGCATCCCTCCGCTCGAAGAGCCTGCTGCTCTACATTTTGCGTTTCTAAAAAAACTGGCTGGTCGGTTTAAATTACCACATCTGTCGATGGGGATGAGCGGGGATTTTGAAAAGGCTATCGCACTGGGGGCCACACATATCAGGATCGGTACGGCGTTGTTCGGTGTACGTCATGAGTGTTAGTTTGTTCTAGCCGTTGTAGCGGTTCTTGGGCATGGATTTCATGCTGAATTTTGTAATTGGCTCACGTATGCCAAGTGTTTCAAGCTTTTCATGCGGATAGGGTTTCTGGCGGGAAGTGTTCCACGCAATGTCTTCATTTTCACTCAGGCGCTCAATCGTTACGCCATTGTGACGACCGCCCAGATCGGCAAAGGCCAGAAGGCTGCCGGGTAAATCAGCATAGGTGGCGCTTTGCGGCGTTGCTTCGGCGGTTTTTGCCGCCTCATTCAATCTCTGCTCCGGGTTTTCGGTGTGGACGGACCGGCGGAATTCGGGCATTTCACCGTTCAGCGCGAGCGCCATGGCGTTTTCACCAATATCGCGCCCGGTTTCTTCTTTCACGGCGGCATTTACAAGCCCAACAGCGGCTCCGGCACCGCCGCCAAAGGCCGCACCGCCGATAATCTGGCTGATTGGCTTGATCTGGTCGCCGGTGATTTCGCGGTAAATATGGCCAACCACGGGAATGTGATGCATTGGGTTGACCATATCCACCAGATCGCCAAAGCCAAATTCCTGGCGATGCAGCGGAATATCCTGGGGGTTGTAGGCCAGCCCTGCTTCTATAATATTGGCGTCTTGTCCATGTTGCGCCATAGAGAGCGTGCCTTCGGCTTTCTCGCGCGCGGTTTTGGCATTCTCCCAGACGGGAACGAAACCGCCCATACGCTCGTTTTTCACCATTTTCAGCACTTTATGAGGCTTGGAGCCACTCGGCCCGGCCTGCAGTGTTGCGGCATTGTTTTGTGTTGAATCGATCATAATTTTCGCATCGTTCCTTTTTGTTATAAAAGGAAAACTGCAAGGTGCGTGCCACATTCTTGTCCAGCAAAAACAATTAAAATCAATGCATTAACGGGTTGTGCCGGTCGGCACTCTGACGGGGCGGCGATTCTTGCCGGGGCAGATTTTGCGCGATTTTCGGCGCTTTTGCTGGTATCCTTGTCGGCATGAGCATAAAAATTGCCTGCAACGAATCCCTAAAACCATTGCTGGAAAAGGCTTTAGAGACTTATATTCCGGATTATGCTTGGCGCTTTGCCGGAGAGAAACAGGATGATGCTGATCTGTGGATCGGTGTTTCCGCGCCGGAAAACGCGCCCGCCGCCCGGCATTTCGCAAAGCCGTTCCGGATCGGGTATGTGTTGGACAGGGTTCAGCAGATGTCCCGCAGTGCACAGCAAGGGGAAGACAGCATGATTGCGCTGGCCGGGCTTGTTCTGAATGTTGACGGCTTTCGCCTGCAAACGCCCGGGGGGGAGGATATCGCTCGGCTGACGGAGAAGGAGGTTGCGCTCCTGAAAGCCTTGGCCGATGCGCCGCAAGGATATCTGACGCGGGACGCGCTGCTGGAGGAAATTTGGGGATATCGGCCCGATGCCGGCATAGAGACGCATACGCTGGAAACGCATATTTATCGTTTGCGCCAGAAAATCGAGAAGGATCCGGCGAATCCGAAAATTCTGCTGACTGATGAGACCGGCTACCGGCTAGGTTAATAATCCTGAGATTTAGCCGCTCTGCGGGGAGATAGCATGTTTTACGGCATTGAGGATGCTGGCCAGAAAATTTTCTCCGACCTCAATCGTTATATATTCAACGTTACGATCCGATAGGGTTTTCAGATCATCCATTAATTGATGAACTGTGCGGATGTCTTCGCCGTCCAGCCCTATGTCTTCTGCCGAGGCGTCTGTCATCAGGGATGCTTGTACATTCGGCTCACTGGCGCGGGCTGTGGTTTGATAGGCGTTCATAGCGCGCGCGGCCTGATCACTGATAGGTTTTGAGGCTTGGGCTTTTTGTTTCGCAGTCGATTGAGAAATCTCTAAACCTGCGGCATGGATGCTTTTTTCTTCTTTTTGAGGTTTTTGCGTATCCAGGAAATGCTGAAGAAAGGCGCGCAGGGCCGTCACCGAGATTGTGGCGTTGTCATCCCCGAAAATATCACCCTCGTTTTTCTGATCTTTCTTTTTGCGGCGGCGCTCATGCTCCGGGTCGTGACGGCGAATGGCCAGGCCTGTGTCGGTCTGTTCCGTCTGGCGCGGTTTCGGCGCTAATATCTGTCCCAAAGTCGAAAACATATCTTTAATTGCAAACCTCAAATTTTCCGTTGCTTACTCTTCTATTCTACCAAATCTGCAAATTTGGTGCCAAATTCGGCTTAATAGCGGTTTTCCGGGGATTTTCAGCGGGGGGCTGGCTGATAGGACGGGACGGCATAGTCCCAAATGAGTACGTCCTCTTTTCCTGGCTTTTCAAGGGTATAGCCAATATAGGCCACAGAGCCGGATAGCGCCCATTGCACCGGTTCATCGGCATTGGCTGCCAGCGGTGTTTGTGCGTTGGCCCCTTTTGGCGTGACCTGGAGTGTCAGGCGGCCGGTATAAACGCGGTTTGTGTCCATATGCTGTTTAACAAAAGCAGCGGATTCGGGCTGCAGATCAACGGCGCTAAAATCTTTCAGGTCGCTCACGATCAGCGCGATCCATTCATCACCATAGGGATAAGGGAAATACGGGATATCCGATGTTTGTGCGGTTTCAACGAATTTAAACAGCAGCAGGTTCGTACTCCCCTGCTCGGCATATTGCAGGTAAACCCGTGTGGAAACGGGAAGATAGCTGGTTTTCGGATCGTAATACTGAAAAGCGCTCTGTAAGCGGGAGCGTTCCTGCAGCAGGATTTTCTGCCGCTCGAACTTATCTTCGGCGTTTTTATATTTTTCGGCGTTTATAACCCAGTCATCGTAATTGGGTTCTCTCCCGGCCAGCCTGAAGAAAGCCAGCACAGCCTTTTCTGACTGGGAAACCTCGATAATGGTTGTTTCTTGCTTGGGCGTCGGCGGTGTCTGGGCCTGCTGTTCCTGTGCCAAAGCGGGCTGCGACAAAGCAAGCGCAGTCAGGAACAGACCAAGCCTGCAAACAGAAAACAGTGAGTTGGAATGGATTTGTCCCATATTTTCCATTATATATCACCCATGGATAATGAGAAAGAACCAAGAGGAAAAAGAAATCCGGGCAAGGACCTCAGCCGCAAGGATGCGGATTTGTGGAAAGCCCTGACAGGTGATGTGGAGCGTATGTCGGGCAAGGGCTACCTTGATGTTCCGGCTGAGCCGGAAAAGCCGGAAGAAGGCATAATCCGGAAGGGAAAATTACGCACGAGCGTTCCATTGTCACACGACCCGCCACCGCCAAAATCGCCGGGCAGGGGACTGGATAAACGCACGGATGAGCGTTTACGCCGGGGGCAAATGGAGATCGAGGCGCGGCTGGATATGCACGGCATGAATCAAAAAGAGGCGCAGGCGACGCTGGAGCAATTCATCGCGCGGTGTTACCAGCAGGGACGACGCTGTGTGCTGGTGATTACCGGCAAGGGCAAGTTCCAGAAAGACCAGGGGGAGTGGTTTGAAAATATTTCTGCTCCCGGCATTTTGCGGGCACGGTTTGCAGAGTGGGTCGAGGTCGCACCACTGCGCGATATGATCTTGCAGCACTACCCAGCCCGCCCCAAAGACGGCGGGGACGGGGCGTTTTACGTTTTACTGCGGCGCAAGCGCTAGAGCTTTAAAAACGCTTTTCGCCTGACCCGGTTTGTGGCATTGTGTGAGAATATTTTTTAAGAGGCATATTGGCCGTCCGCATGGACATTACAACACGACTGGCAACTCTTTCCGATCTGGACGATCTGACGCGTATTGAAAACCGCGCATTTGATGAAGAGAAATATTTTCTCAATTCCCGCAGAAATTACCGGCATTATCTCACCCGTGGAAATGTGAAGGTGATTGTTGCGTTGGCGGATGATCAGGTCGTCGGAAGCGCCGTTTTGTTTTTCCGAAGCACATCACAGTTCGGGCGGTTTTATTCTCTGGCCGTGGATCCGGACTTTCAAGGGGGTGCTGTCGGAAAAATATTGTTTCAGGCGGCGGAGGATTATTGTCGGTCCCGGACAATGAAGGGGATGATCCTAGAGATCCGTGAGGATAACGACCGATTATGCAACCGTTATATCGAATCCGGATATAAGCGCAGCGGCGAGGTTCGGGATTATTATCCCGACCGTGCGAGATGTTTTAAGTTCAGGAAATATTTTTAAATGGCTATGCAGAAATATATTATCGTAACGGATAAAGCAGAACGGCTGGCGGAGAATTCGGATTGGGCGGTGGTTTCGCCGGGTGAATTTATCCGCCATGAATTCAGTTCGGATCTGACCCGCAAGCAAAAGCCAAAAGTCATCAATCTGTGTAATAATTTTGATTATCTGGGGCAGGGTTATTACGTGTCCCTTTTGGCTGAGGCCCGGGGTTTGCGTTGTATTCCGGGGGTATCGAGCGTCATTGCGCTGAACTGGAAGCGCAATTACGATTTCGCCCTGCCGGAGTTGAACGATCTGATGAAAAAGCATTTCCATGAGCCGGGGCAGGAGCCGCTGAAGCGGACCTATACCACCTATTTCGGGCGGCATGAAAACCCCAGTATTGAACCGCTCGCGCGGCGGTTGTTTGACCTGTTCCGTTTTCCGGTGATTTCGTTTGAGATCAAATACGTCAACGGCAAAAAATGGGTGATTGAGAAAATCGAGGCCGAACCGTACGGCAATATTCCTGAAGACCGGCTCAAGGTTTTTAATCAGGCGCTGAAAAATTTTACCGGATCGGCCTGGAAGTCCCAGGCTCAGGGAAAAAAGCCGGAGAAATACTGGATCGCGATTTTGCATGATCCGCAAGAAAAAATGCCGCCATCCAGCAAAACCGCGCTGAAGAATTTTATTCGCGTTGGCAAGAAAATGGGATTGTGGGTGGAACTGATCACGAAGCAGGATTACGCCTCGCTACTGGAATTTGATGCGTTGTTTATTCGGGAGACGACCGCGATCAACAACCATACATACCGCTTTGCCAGCAAGGCCGAGCAGGAAGATATTCCGTCTATTGACGATACGAAATCAATCATCCGATGTTGCAACAAGGTCTATCTGCATGAGCTGCTTTCATACAGGCGGGTGCCGGTTCCGCATACGGACATCATAGACAAAAGGAATGTGGCTTCCGTGGCGGCAACGGTTGAATTTCCGTGCGTGATTAAAATCCCCGACGGATCATTTTCGCGCGGTATTGAAAAGGTGGTTGATGCCGAAGAGTTCAAAACCAAAGCGCAGGAAATGCTGAAAAAATCGGATGTGATTTTGTGTCAGGAATTTGTTGAATCGGAATATGACTGGCGGATTGGTGTGCTAAACGGCGAGGTTTTGTTCGGCATCCAGTATTATATGGCCAAGGGACATTGGCAGATTTACAATCACAAGGCCGTAACAAAAAAATTGCAATCCGGCGATCATCGTTGTGTTCCGGTGAAAAAAATCCCCAAAGAGGTTATAAGCCATGCCCTGAACGCCGCGAAATGGATCGGAAACGGACTATACGGTGTGGATCTGAAGCAAACCAAAGACGGGCGCATTGTGGTGATCGAGGTCAATGACAATCCGAATATCGATCATGACGTCGAAGCGGAAATCCTGGGTGATGAGATTTATCAAAAAATCCTAGAGCACATCGTGCGTATGATCGAAGCGTAGAACCGGCGAAGATTTTATTCCACCACAACGCTGTGTCGGTAGATACTGGGTTCAAATTGATCGCGTTTGAATTTTACCGTGCCGATATAAGTGCCGGGGGTGAGTGTGCGGCCCTTGAGCTTGCGCCCCAGATAGTAAAAGGACGGACGTTTGCGGTTTTGCTCTAGTATGATTTTGCGTTCCTGAAATAAAAACCCGCCCGGCCCCTCGATTTTCATTTCAATCTCATCGCCTTCGCGCGCGTGGTAAAATCCGATCCAGTAGAGGAAGGCATCACTGTTTTTCGGCAGAGTCGTGACAGGCGGTAGTCCTTTTTTGACCGCATCAAAATCGGGGATGCCGCTGGAAAAACCGCCGTCAAATAATGTGTAGGGTTCATATTGCGCGCCGCCTTTCCACAGGGATTCCTTGAACTTCCCGCAGCCCTGATCCATGCCCAGCCCGGTATAGGGATCGATATGTTTGCCGTCCTGGATCACGGTGAAGTGCAGATGCGGAAATTCAGACAGGCCGGACTGGCCGATCTGGGCGATCTTTTGGCCTTCCTTCACTTTCTCACCGGGCTTGACGGCGATACTGCCCAGTTTCAGGTGGCAGTAAAACGTATTCAGACCGTGGCCGTGATCGATCAAAACGCCGTTGCCGCATTCGCGTGTCGCTTCTTTAATGACTTCGAATTGTTCTTCGGTCTTTTGGCTATCGCTCTCCCCGTCCCGTGCGCGCAGAACATAGCCGTCAGAGGCCGCCAGGACATCAACGCCGGCCTCCATTTCGATACGGCTGCGCAGGCCAAAATCCACGCCTTTATGGCCGTCATAGGTTTTCCGCCCGCACAGGAAGTCTTTATAGCTGCCCTCTTCCGGGTCGGTATCGACGTAATTCACCGTCCAGCAATCTGTGCCCAGACGGCAATCAACGGGGAAGGCCAAAGGCGGCAAGGATTGCGGATTTTCGGCGTGCAAAATGCCCGGAAACAGGGCCGCACAGATGAATATTATCAGGGAAATTTGTAAAATTTCTCGCACGCCCCTATAAGAGCAAATCACAGGGGCAAGCGCCAGTTTTATGTGTTTGACATAAGCATCTATGTTGGTGTAGATTATTGGCAATAATAAAAAGAAAACCAATAAGAAAACCAATAAGAAAACACAGGGACAAAATGGTTTATCGAACGGGAGCAGAAATCAGGTCTGCGATTAGGCGCGCATCTTTGGGTGCCGAAGCCGACAGACGCATTAGGGATGGACATGCGGCAAGAAGCCGCGTGATAGAAAGCCGAAGGGCAATGCTTGAGAAATCAATATCATTTAAAAAGGCTGCCGCAGACGGCGTATCGCCGCTGGTGATCAATCTGGATATGATGCTGCATCATGGTGCACAGCCGCGCCCGATGGATGCGGCGGCGCTGAAAACCGTGTCGCGCAGTGTTAATATTTTTAAGCATGAACAGCAAAGCTGGGGGCAGCGTATGGTCCGCAGCGCCGAAGAATACCGCGCCGCGATAGAAGAGGCCACACAGATCGACCCGCGTGCCTGGCAACGGACATTTGTGGTGAGCAACTATGATGCCGTGCCCTATGAGCAATTCCAGCTGGGCGATGATCAAAAAAGTATTGCGGCATATTACCGCGCATTAATGGCGCGCTTTCGCGAGGAAAGACGCCAGACCATGCAGCGCCATATTTTTGGCCCGCCGGTGATGATCACGGCCATGCCGACGGAAAGACATAGGAAAAGAAAGCTGACGCCAAAATTTCTGGATGTTAATTCCTATGGCGGGTTTTTAGAATCCCACGCGCAGACCGGCAATGCTTTGCTGTTGCTGGATGTGATGGATTTTGAAGACAGCAAACCCGGCGTGGCCCTGCGCGATGATTTCATGCAACACGACAAACATGATGTCATCGCCCGCCCGGTTCTGACGGTGGATTCAATTGACAGCGAGGATCGCCACCGCGATCAGGGCACGCAGGAATTTGCCTGGCTCCATTTTCAAATCGCCAGCGCGGATCAATATGTTCTTACCGCCGATTCCGATGTGATTGCGCGTCCGGCATCACAGAAAAAGCGCGCTTCGGTGGCGTCTCTGAAGGCGGTAAAGCAAGACCCGCCGCCTCGCGAACCGTTCCCGGAAACGCTATTCGGTTAGAGATAAATCACCTAAAGAATAAATTTGCTTAGATCTGCCGATTTGAACAATTCATCGGCGTGTTTGCGCACATATTCCGCCGTGATGGTCACGGTTTCCCCGCCCCGGTCCGTTGCGGTGAAGGAGATATCCTCCAGCAATTTTTCCATGACGGTGTGCAAGCGGCGCGCGCCGATATTTTCAACATTGTCATTCACCTCGGTGGAGAGTTTGGCGATTTCATCAATTGCCTCTTCCTCGAAGACCAGCGTCACGCCTTCCGTGCCGATCAGTGCTTCATATTGTTTGATCAGGCTGGATTCAGTATCGCGCAATATGGCCTTGAAATCGTCTTCGGTCAGGGCGCGCAGCTCCACACGGATCGGCAGGCGGCCCTGCAGTTCGGCCAGAAGATCCGACGGCTTGGCGTAATGGAACGCGCCGCTGGCGATGAACAGCATATGATCGGTTTTCACCGGGCCGTGCTTGGTGGCGACAGTTGTGCCTTCGATCAGCGGCAGCAGGTCGCGCTGCACGCCCTCGCGGCTGACATCGCCGCCTCGCATATCCGAACGCGCCGCGATCTTGTCGATTTCATCCAGGAAGACAATGCCGTTTTGTTCCACCAGCTCCAGCGCCTGGGATATGACTTTGTCCTCATCCAGAAGCTTGTCGGATTCTTCGGCCACCAAAATGTCATAGCTTTCAGTGACGCTCATTTTCTTTTTCTTCTTTTTTTCAAAAGATTTTCCGAACAGGTCGTTCATGTTGATCATCGACATGGATGCGCCCGGCATGCCGGGAATATCCATCATGCCACCCAGCGGGTTGGAATTGTCCAGAACCTCGATTTCGATTTCACGGTTATTCAACTCTCCCTCGCGTAACTTTTTGCGGAAATTGTCGCGTGTGCCATCCCCGGCCGTATCGCCGACCAGCGCATCCAGAACGCGTTCTTCGGCATAAATTTCAGCCTTGGCCACCACGGATTTACGCAAGGATTCGCGGGTCATGTGAATGGCGACTTCGGTTAAGTCGCGGACAATCGATTCTACATCTTTACCGACATAGCCGACTTCTGTGAATTTCGTGGCCTCAACTTTGATAAACGGTGCCTGGGCCAGCTTGGCCAGACGCCGCGCGATTTCGGTTTTCCCCACGCCGGTCGGGCCGACCATGAGTATGTTCTTGGGATAAACCTCTTCCTGCATCTGCGGGTCGAGCTGCCTGCGCCGCCAGCGGTTGCGCAGGGCGATGGCCACGGCCTTCTTCGCATCGCTCTGGCCGATGATAAAGCGGTCCAGTTCCGATACGATTTCACGCGGGGAAAAGGCGGATACGCTTTTCTCGGCGCTGGGTGATGGGGAATCTGTCTTTGTTGTCATGGCGATTAGATATAAAGATTTTCGGGCGAACTTCAAGCGCGGTAGGTAAAGAATGTGCCTTCATGCGGCAGGATGGTTTTGACCTGTACGGTTTCGATGGGTTTCCAATCTCCCCAGAGCTGGAACCTGTTGGAGATAATCAGCGCGCCTTTGGGTAATTTTTCCCTCAACAATTTCCCGGCCAGCGGCGCGGTGTCAGCGGTCAGGTAAAGTACAACCGCGTCGGTGTTTGAAAAATCGTACTCATTAAAATCTTTACGAACATGTTCGAGGTTCGGGATGTTCTTAAACTTTGTAATGAGCGTCCCGCGTATATGCGCCAAGGGTGAAATTTCGATGGCGTGGATTTTGGCTTGCGGCATGGCGCGCGCGATCAGCCGGGAAAATGTTCCATTCGCAGCGCCGAGATCCACAATGTTGAAGGAGGTCTTTGGGCCTTGTTCGTTTTTCAGGCGCTCAATGATTTTCAGGCGTATCGATTGCGGGGTTTTTATATTCGGCACGCCTCGGTTGAACAGCAGGATATAAGCCTGCCATAGCAGAAGGTAGAGGAAAATCCAGAAGAGAATGTCATTGAACAGATCCAGCGTCATGCGGCTTCACAGCTTTTCAATCACCACATTTTCATTGGTGTAGACACAAATATCGGCGGCAACTTTCATTGCTTTTTTGGCGATGTCCTCGGCGCTCAGATCCTGATCATACAATGCACGTGCGGCGGCCAGAGCGTAATTCCCGCCAGAGCCAATGCCTATTATACCGTCCTGCGGCTCCACCACATCGCCTGTCCCGGTGAGGATCAGGGAGGTTTCCTTGTCGCAGACGGCCATCAACGCCTCAAGCCGGCGCAGATACCGGTCTGTGCGCCAGTCCTTGGCCAGTTCCACACAGGCGCGGGTGAGTTGCCCTGGATGCGCCTCCAGCTTGGTTTCCAATCGTTCAAACAGGGTGAAGGCATCGGCGGTCGCGCCTGCGAATCCGGCAATGATACTGTTGTCCTTGCCAATACGGCGCACCTTACGCGCGTTGCTTTTTAGCACGGTTGCGCCCATGGAAACCTGGCCGTCACCAGCAATGATCACCTCTCCGTTTTTGCGGACTGAAAGGATGGTCGTGCCGCGCCAGTTTTGCGCCTTTGCGTAATCGTTTTGCGTATCAAACATGAGCTATGATATGGGGCATTCGAGGTCGGGAAGTCAAGGGGCGGGCTTTTTGAGCGCAAAGATACAAGTAAAGGTTGTATTTATTGCAGTAATAATTCTCATAATAGCATTAATTTTCGTCAAGACCCCTTGTATTTATTTATCATAATCGTGATATTAATGTCACAAAGGCGAGTTTTTTTTAAAAAAAAGACCCGTATAGCGGGAATTTATGGCGATCCGCCCTATATTTACCATAAAATATATAAGTGGAGTCATAGGAATACTTGCTCTTTACTTTGTGAAAGTGTTTTTGTGCGGATGCGGAAAAGGCCAGCCGGGTTACGGCACACCAAAAAATAATAAGGCTATATCCGCAAAAATTGCGTGACGGTTCTTACGAAAAGCACCGTGGTAATGAGGGGATTTTATTATGGCTGGAAGCGGTATTTTATCGCTGAGAAGCTCAGACGTTCAGGATGTTTTCCGGCGCGCTGTTGACGAGGACGCACAGCGCGAAGCGGCGAGTCAATTGCGTGCGGCACAGCGCGAAGAACAATACAACAATGAACTTAATCCGACTGAAGGATTGATCGGCTCTGGCGTTGCGGCCAGCCGGCTTCAGGATACATTCAATCTGCGCAGGGATCAGGATGCGCATGATCTTGTTCGTGCGCGGGTGTTGCAGCAGGCGCGCGCGACCATGGATGCGCTGTGGGCTGATCTGGAAGCGCTATATGCGTTGCGCGACGAGATAAACGCCTTGCAGGACGAGTTGGAGGATTTATACGCGGTTTCCATTCTGGATAAGCACGGGCGCCTGGATGTGGAACATTACGGGCGGGTCTATCTGGATGATGAGACAATGCGCCTTCGTGAAAGCGAGAGCGGCGACGGGCGTTATGAGCGCCTGCGCGGGGAATTGATTGACGGCGGGCACGGCCCGGTTGCGCGTGAGGCGGAAATCCTGGAAGAGGTGCAGGGGAAAAAGAAAGAAGCCAAGGAAGCGTTAGAGCGGATTGAGGAGAATAGTGAATTTTTTGATGACAGGGATTATCTAAGTGAAGAGTTTCAAGAGTTTCAGAATTCCCTGTCCGATTTTGACATGTCCCTTTTTGAGGATGAGTTTGAGGCTGAGGTCCAAGCGCCAGAGAAATCCGGGCTTAGTTCAAATTTTGAATCAGCCACGAAAGGCAAAGACGATGATCCGCAGCGCGTGGCAACGAATGAGCCAGCTGCGCTTGAAAATCAGCCGATCTCGGCTCCGAAAACTTTATGACGGGCTGTTATCCAGCTGGGCGACGGAAGTTGCCTGCTCCAAAGCATTTTTAACCCGCCCCGGTACAGTCGAAAGAATTTTTCTCAGAACTTTTTCGCGTTGTTCCTGGGTGATGTGGTCCGGGAACAGGTTCATGGACGCCTGGTCAATTTCAACGACAGAGGCATTGGCATCTGAAACGTTTGCGGAAAAAAGCGGGCGCGGCGTATCTATGGACATTTCCTCGCGTATAGGCTTAATCCAGCCTTTTTGATCCGGGGCGTTATGCGCGGCGTCATATGTGTAATCGCCCATTAATATAGGATTTGTACCTGTTCTGTCAGCGTTAGGTTCGGAAACCATCACGGAAAAAACCACAATCGGCAGATCGGTGGCCGGGTTCATTTCACCCGAGATATAAGAATGCAGGAATTCATCTTGCTTTTTGGAATCCGGGCCGGGTGAGAAGAGGTGTATTTCCCCCTCAACGTTGAACCTATAGTTCAAATCTTCGGGCACCAGATAGTTTTTGATGATGATGCTGTTGGTGTAGCCGTTTTGCGCAACGATATTGTCAATCAGGCCCGGCTTATCCTCCATCCCCTCCGGCAGGCCGTTTTCAAGGCGGATTTCGGTATAGCCAGGGGAATGCTGAATGATTTTCACATGCTCGGGGCCGAGGCGCTCGATAATGCTGAGGCCTTCTTTGTCTTTTTTTGCGGCCGGTGTTGCGGCTTTGCCTTCATCAGCGCGAACTGTGAAAGAGGCGGCAGTGGATGGTGCGGGCGTATAGGACACAGGGGTGGCATTCACCTGCGCGCTTTGTCCGGCGGCGGACAAAGCGGTACCCAATGCAACACTCGTCGCGGCGGCGAATTTTTTCATTACTCCAAAAGGCATGTTTTCCAAATCTCCTGCCTATTCTTTTGGGTGTGTTATAGCATTAAATCTGGGGATAACACAAGAGTTTCCACATAATTAATTTAACATAATATATTAGTGTTGGTTTTATTGGGTTTTTTGAAGTGGTGTGCGGGCTGGTGACCCCTCCAAAGCGCGCAGGCCAATATTCACATTGTTTTCGGCTATTCCGATTCAGGGTCAGGCGCGGGTTCGTCGGTGATGATTGGGTGGACCTCTTGCGGTTTCCAGTTTTTGTTCTTCATGCTGTCTCCGGCCAGGCGGATATCCAGAGCCTCCAATGCTTCTCCGATTGGGATAAACAGGTTCAGCTCAATCCCCTTCTGGTCGATCGGATACAGACCCAAAGCCGATATCCCCACGATATTGCCATTGCCATCCAGAAGCGGTCCGCCGGAATTGCCGCCATGGACGGTCACATCGGCCTGAATAAAGTTCAGGCGCAGATTTTCAAATTTTACATCGGTGCGATGGGCGCTCACGATCCCTTTTGTGATGGTATTGTCCAGGATGCTGTAATGTTGTGGCGTTCCGATCGCATAGACATCCTCACTCACAACCGGCCAGTCGGTACGGATTGGCAGGGTTTGGATATCGTAGCCCTTAGGCAGCTCGGTCAGTCTTAGCAACGCCACATCACGCATTTTATCCGCGCGCAGGACCTCGGCGGTGACGGCGTCTTCCTTATCGGCCAGGATCACGCGGATGCGTTCGGAATCCCCCACCACATGCTGGTTGGTCAGGATGTGCCCCTCTTTGGTGATAAAAAATCCAGATCCGTGGCCGAGCTTCTGGATTGTCACGACCGCATGGCGTTTTTCCTCGGCGACGCGCTGGAAGCTTTCGGTGCGTAGGCGCGGATTTTCAACCACCACTTTTTCCATCGGGTCGAATTTGCGGCTGCGGGCGGTGCGCTCAGGCTTGCCGAAAATGCGTTTTTCCTTTTGCGGCGGCTTGATACCCTTGACGATCAGATTGTAAAAATCCTCATCCGCGCCCAGATTATGCGCAGCCATGTCAAAGGAGTCCATGAACAGCAGCTCCAGCCCTTCAGTGTTCGGGTAATCGCGCCGGGAATACCCCTCTGTGGTGGTTTTGTAGACAACCGTGCGGCGCAGCGCGTCATAGACACTCCAGTCAAATTTGACGTACATTTTGCCCTTGGCTCCGGGCGCGCTGTTGAAAATATTGAGTGTCGTAATCTCCCCACGCTTGCACAAATCCAGATCCACATCACTGACTCGCGCGGAAATCATATATTCCGCCCGGCTGAGCAGATCTTCGCGGCGGTAATCCGCATCGATATCGTTGGTAACGTCGTAACCCTGCGCCTCCAGAGCTTCTTCGAATGCGGCCTCGATATATTGCTTTTCGAATTTCCGGCTCAGCACGCGGCGGTTTACCGGATAATTTTGCCAGGAACAAAATCCGCCCAGCAACGCCGGACCCATGCCGCTCTCCAGCCCTATTTCAGTGCCGGGCGGCAGCAGGAAGCGGATGTTGTTGAACATGATTGGCGCGGGCGCGGCTTCTTCCGGGATAATCGGCCCTTCGGCATAGCCGACTTCCTTGACCACGATTTCGGCGCAGGAAGACAAGAAAAGCAGCGGGAACAATAAGAAGAAAAGCATTTTTTTGTTTGGTTTCATAGCGTCTTTGATGGTGTACAGCTTAGACTTTGCACACCAGTCTAACCAAATGCGCTTACCGATAAAAGGCATGGCCGGGGACAAAACCAAGCAACGCACAGCAAATGTTGAAAAGCTGAGAGGCCTTAAGCCGCATTCGGCACTTTGCGGTCATAATCCACCACAATCCGGTAATGCGGATCTTCCATCGAATCCATCTCCACCGTCGCGGACAAGATGAAACACCCCGGCCACAAAGGCAAAAGCCACAGCCTCCGGCACAAGCGCCAAAGCCACCGTCAGGCCGGAGAGAATATTCGGTCTTTGGGTCATGGGTGATGCGGAATTTATTAACAATACGGATCATGGAAAAGTGTTCCTTTTTGTTTTGGCCTTGAGAATTTACAGGGTGTTAATAGATTCTAATAGTGTGGTGGCTTTTGATCGGCGATGTCTTCGTGACCACCGCCGTTCTTGTCCGTTTCGATGGTTTCAATTTTATCTTCAAGTTTCAGGATATGCTTTTTGAGCCGTGCAATTTCGTTACCCTGTTGAACGACCATATCGCTTAGATCGTTAATCTCTCGCTCTTGATGGGCCAGGGATTCTTCAAGCTGGTTTAGTTTATCCGTGCCCATATCAACTTGCAGCGCGACTGGCTTTCTTCCGCTCATGCGGGCAGAGGTGAAGTTTGCGCAGGCGCAGGGATTTGGGCGTGACTTCCAAAAGCTCATCCTCATTAATATAGGACATCATGTCCTCAAGGCTCATCCGGCGCGGCGGGACCAGCGTTACCGCTTCATCACTACCGGAGGCGCGCATATTGGTCAATTTTTTGCCTTTGAGCACATTGATTTCCAGGTCATTTTCGCGGTTATGTTCACCAACGATCATGCCCTGATAGACGGGGGTTTGGTGGCCAATAAACATCGCGCCGCGGTCCTGCAGGTTGAAAATCGCATAGGCGACAGCCGTGCCCTGCTCCATGGAAATCAGCGCGCCGTTGCGCCGCTGCGGGATATCGCCTTTATAGGGGGCGTAGGAATGAAAAACGCGGTTGAACACGCCCGTGCCGCGCGTATCAGTCATGAACTGGCTCTGATAGCCGATCAACCCGCGCGAGGGCGCAAGGAAGGTTAGGCGGGTTTTACCTGCGCCGGAGGAGCGCATATCAAGCATCTCTGCCTTGCGGCGGTTCATCTTGTCCACAACGGTAGAGCTATATTCCTCATCCACATCGATGGTCACTTCCTCAATCGGCTCGGTGCGCTGTCCGTTTTCCTCATGAAAGAGAACTTTCGGGCGGGAAACCGTCATCTCAAAGCCCTCCCGGCGCATCGTCTCAATCAACACGCCAAGCTGCAATTCACCGCGTCCGCCAATTTCAAAGGCGTCCTTGCCCGCGCTCTCCTTAAAGGTGATTGCGACATTGGTTTCCGCTTCGGCCAAAAGGCGTTCACGAATGGCGGTGGAGGTTACCTTCTTGCCGTCCTGTCCGGCGAAGGGAGAATCATTAACGCTGATCGTTACCGCCATGGTCGGCGGATCAATCGGCGTCGAAGGTATAGGCTGGGTCAGCGACGGCGCGCCGATCGTATCAGCCACCGAAGCCTCGGTTAAACCCGCGATACAGATAATATCGCCGACATTGACCTGCTGCACCGGCACGCGCTCGGTGCCGTCAAATTTCAGTAGTTTCGTCAGGCGGCCGGTTTCAATCGTTTTACCATCCAGATCCATGGCCTTGACCGTGTCATTGACCTTCGCGCTGCCCTGAATCACCCGGCCCGTCAGGCATCGCCCAAGGAACGGATCGGAATCAAGCAAGGTCGCCAGCATAGCAAACGGCGCATCCTTATCACCGCTTGGCGGCGGCACATGGTCAAGCACCAGATCCAGCAATGGGGACAGATTCTCACGCGGCTCGGACAAATCCTTGACGCACCAGCCATCACGGCCTGAGGCATACAGGATGGGGAAGTCGAGCTGTTCGTCATTGGCATCCAGAGAGACAAACAGATCAAACACTTCATCCACCACCTCTTCTGGGCGGCCATCAGGGCGGTCGATTTTGTTGATGATCACGATGGGCTTCAGGCCCTGTTTCAGTGCCTTGCCCAACACGAATTTGGTTTGCGGCATCGGCCCTTCAGCCGCATCGGTCAGCAGGATTACCCCATCGGCCATGTGCAGCACGCGCTCCACCTCACCGCCGAAATCGGCGTGACCGGGCGTGTCGATGATATTAATACGGGTGGTATCAGCGCCTCTTTTCCATTGAATGGAGGTTGGCTTGGCCAGGATCGTAATGCCGCGCTCTTTCTCCAGATCGCCGGAATCCATCACGCAGACATCAACCGTCTGATTGTCGCGGAACATGCCGCTTTGCTTCATCAGGGAATCAATCAGCGTGGTTTTGCCGTGGTCAACGTGCGCGATAATCGCGATGTTGCGTAAGTATTGTGTCATTTAAAATCCGTGGGTCCGTGGTTAATTCCGGCCTATTCCTACAGAAATCTGGGGCAAAAGGGAAGAAAATTATTACACTGTCTTCTGCGCGCCGAAATTTGTGCTCTGCAGCGACGATTTTTTGCCGGAATCCGGCGGACCTTACTATTTGTTCATCCTTTCATGATTAACTGAAGGTATAACCACAAATCATATAGGACAATAAACCCGCCGCCGCGGTTGTATTTTGGTAATGCGGGTTTTTGCGCTGGTGCCTTTGAAACTGTATGGTTATAAAGGCGTTAAGTTTGTGTGAGGGAGAAAATCATGAGTGACCAGACCAAGATGCAGCCGATTGCACCCGTTGCGCGGGTGGATATCCTGCGTGAATTTGCCTCCGGGGAGCTTGAGGATCTTTGCGATGCAACTGAGGCTGCGATCAAGGGCGGCGGCGGTTTCGGCTGGCTGGAAGTTCCACAGCGTCAGGTGATGGAGCGCTATTGGCAGGGCGTTCTGGCCATGCCGTCGCGCACCCTTTTTGTGGCGCGGCTGGATAATGTCATTTGCGGTACCTGCCAGATTGTAGAGCCGCCCCGCAACAATGAAGCGCAGGCCCATGCGGTCGATCTGACCACAAATTTTGTTGCACCCTGGGCGCGTGGCCACGGGCTGGCGCATTTGATTTTGAAAGAGGCAGAGCGCCAGGCCAAAGAAGAAGGGTTTTCCGTGATTAATCTGAGCGTCCGCGAAACCATGGGCGCGGCGATCAAGCTTTATGAAGAGCTGGGCTATATCCGTTGCGGCATGCACCCCCATTACGCCGAAGTTGACGGCCAGCCGGTCAAAGGGTTCTATTATTACAAGGTTATTTAGGGGGGGCTAAGCGGCGGGGTTGGGTGAGGCCCTAACACCCCTGCATTTCGTCCGGGCGGTTGGGTGCCGCCATTCACAATGGTATTGAAGGCGTTTACACGTCGCTTCTTTGGGGGCAGCGGCAGGTCTTCAACAACGATCATCCCGTCTTGATCCAGGGTAACTTTCTTGCCATCAAAAAGCCGTTCCGCCACAAAAAGAATTAATTCCTGATAAAGGCGCTGTTGTGCCTCCGCCAAGGTGTCTGCATGTTTGCATAGCCGTGAACTGGGACCATGATTTGCAACATATCCGTTTCCATGCATTGCGGGGTTGATATCAATATGAGCATTCGCGACGATTTTTTCGGCATCATAAACCGCGCCGTCCCAATCCATTTTGCGCTGCGGCTTTTCATTTTCAGAGTGCGGTTGTTCTGTTTTCATAAGAAATGATGTACATCGCACCGCCGTTCATGGCAAGAAAAAAGCAAAGTTGCGATAGAAAAAACCAATTAGCCTTGAAAAACCAATTAGCCTTGACAATATGTCAAAAAATGTTTTAGGGTACGGGCACATAAAACACTGCGTAAAAGGATCAAATCAATGAGTAGCTCTATATTTAACGTTCGCCGTTTTGCAATCCTGGGCAAGGCTGATGTCGCCTATACCGCCAGTAGATGGGATAATGAAACGAAGCTGATCTATCTTCTGGGCCGCCGTCCCGGCGTTTATTTTGAAAAATTTATGGATCCGGATTCGCCCATGAATGGCACCTTCCAGAAATTTCTGGACGAGCATAACATCCGCATTCCCGAGCAGAATGAAGTTGCCGAAACTGCCGCTTTTGAACTGGCTAACAGGATTGTGACCGATGAGCTGATTGAGCGGCTGGGGACGCAAATTGCGTCCGTAATGACTTTGCACAAAAGCGCTGGCGGACGTGAATTTACCCGCTTGCGTGTCGTTTGCCCCTTCCCCATCAATCCAGAGGAAACAGGCAACCAGTTTGCCCCGGCCCTGGCCTCGCTTATAACGATGCGTCTGGAAGACAGGCTTGGCGATATTCTAAAGCAAAACGGCCTGAAAGAAGTTTTGGTGATGTCGGAGCTTGACGATACGCAGGTGTCGATTGATCAGGCGATTTTGAATGTCGTGAACAACGACCGGGGCAGCACATCCGATCCTGATAAGGGGCAGGAAGGTCTGGTTTATTCCGAACGTCTTGTGCGCCAACCGGTTTTCACAGGCCCGGTGGATACGGGCGCTATTTATGTTCCTGTCGATGATTTTCTTGTCGCGCAAAGCACGCTTGCCGGGCTGATGAGTTATATTCAAAGCGCCGGCGGTGTGACAACCGATGCGGTTGTCGGGTGCGAGCTTTTTACCGGTATCGGCGTGATGGAGCCGCAGCAGGCCACACTGGACTATCTCAATGCAACAGTCCCACAGGCGGAGCACGCGGCCGTGGTGCAGTTGATGAGCCGGGTGGGTCTGCGCGTGGATTTTGAGGACCTGCATGAAAATACGCTCAGTAATGTTGAAATGATGTTCCTGGCCGGTGTATTTGCCGATCCGCAGAACCCGGATCACAAGGGCGCTTTTGACGCCATGCTGGCGGCGATTGGCGCAACGCCGGAAGAGGCCAAGGGCAACAGCCCGTCTGATATTTTCTACGCCGCGCCGATGGGCGTTGAGGCTTTGGCTGCGCATTTCGAAAAAGTGCTGGATTCTCGGAAACCGCTGGTTGAGCTTAAAAACCCCCGGGTTATGGAGCGTGTATCAAACAACGCGATTATCAATTTTTTCGGATGGGATTAACATGAAAAAAGACTTTACCGACAATAAAGACATCCAGGCCGCCCAGGCCACAGAAATCCCGGAAAGCTGGAAGGCTTCGGAGGAAAATATCCGCAAGGCGCGGCAGGAACAGACCGGGCTGTTCGCCAAGTTCAAAAAGCGCTTTCGTGAGGAAGATAAAGCGTAGATATTTCAACCCTTCATACACGTTGATTGCCATAGCGCTCTGTGATAATGTCCGGCTAAAATAATATGGCCCCCAAAGCATGGCCATTGAATCGAACAGGATTTGGAAAAAATGAGCGTTATTGAAGAAGAAGCTTCCAGCGGAAACAGTCAAAAATACGGTGGTTCTGAATATACGAAGTTAGGGCTTTATAACGGCCTGATGCTTGCGCTGGACGGGAAGCCCGATGAATTTGCCCTGCAGAGCCTTATGGCATATTGCTGGGATTACCCACCCTTATCACAGCTTGTAAAATTTGTGGCCCAGGCCATGAGGGGCGACGAAGAAATGCGCGTAAACTGTGTGCAACAACGCTTCGTTGACGGGTTTCCGATTATGAAGACTGACAGGCGTGAAGGTCGGGATCAGCGCGTTGTTGTTTACGTTATCGATGCCCAAGACGCCGCGGCAAGAATAGAAAAAGCGCCACAGACTGCACGTCATTTTCTTAGGGAAGAGGTGTACAGAGAAATTTTTATACAAAGCGGTATTTTGGAGGATATGGAGTATTTGTCTACCCGCCGCGACCGGCTCGTGAAAAATAATCCAAAACTGTTGGGTGCACATGCTCAGGTCACCAAAGGCAGTGTGGATGTGCGGAGGGCTCCGCGTCCGCTTGAAGACGTTATCCTGAAAGCGGCGCTAATTAGAACAAAAAACCCGTTGCATGTACCTGAAGGCTCATATCCGGAAGCTGAGGAGGGGGTTGTTGAAATTGATGAAGCACTGGACGAAGAAGATTTTGAAGGGGAATTAGCAGGAACCGAAGCTGATGCTGAGGAAGTTCTGCCTGAAGAAGAGGTTCTGGCACAAGAAGTGGAGACCGGAGATCTTGAGGAAGATGCCCCGGTGGAGGGAGTTGAGCCAGAGGAAATTCAGGAAGCCGAGTCTGAGATTGAGGGCGTTGAAGAGGCAGCGGCAAGTCAAAGTGATGAAGCTGCGCAGGAATCGTTGCAGGCCGAGGCTCCTGAAGAGGCTCAACCAAAAACCAGCGAGGAGGTTTTTACTCCGAAAAAAAGAATTCAGCCTGCCCGTCTGACCCATGAAGAATGGTTGCAAAGGCGGGGTGTGGTGCCGGTCACGCCATCCGCGGGTGCGCCGGAGCGGACAAGAACGAAAACGGAAGCCGACTCCATTCAAAGATTGCGCGATAGAGGAACGCTTGCGGCAACGACCGAAGAATTTTCGCTCCAGGATATCTGGTACCCGGCTGCCAGGGCCGTAATGCAGAAGGAAAAGACTGTTTCGCCCAGCGAAGGCACCGCGCTGTATATGAAGTTTGGAGAAGTTTACAGAGAGTTGGAAAAAGCGGTTGGAAGGGCGAGTGAGAAAAACGGCGGGCTTGAGCAGTATACAAAGGTGGTTAAAGACCAATCCGGAAAAAGCAATGCTGGCAAGGCGCTGAGGCTTGCTTTTGAAGCTGTTGCGCCTCATTTCAAGATCCAGAACAGGCGGATTGTTGCCGTTGCAGGCATGCTGCAGATCAAGGCAGCGGTCGAGGAAAGCCTCCACCAGACCGTTGAGGCGGCGTAAACATTAGAGAATTTCTTTGACGGTGTTCATCTCATCTATCAAAACCAGCGTGGGCTTAAAGCTTTTGGCCTGTTCCGGCTTCATCTGGCAATAGGCACAGATAATCACCAGATCATCTTTTTGCACCAGCCGTGCGGCCGCGCCGTTGATGGAGATGGTTTTAGACCCCGCCGGGGCCTCGATTGCATAGGTGGTGAAACGTTCGCCATTGGTGATGTTGAGCACATCAACCTGTTCGAACGGCAGAATTCCCGAGGCATCCAGCAAGTCTTTATCAATTCCGATAGAGCCGTTGTAGTTCAGGTCGGATTCGGTGACGACCGCACGGTGAATTTTGGCTTTGAGCATTGTCAATTTCATGGCCGTATCATATCCTTTTCGGGATTTCATGCAAACCCTTTGGAAAAGAGGAGCTGGTATGCGCCAAGATGATTATGATGACGACAATATTTTCGCCCGGATCTTACGCGGCGATATCCCGAAAGAAATGGTTTACGAGGACGATTACGTTGTTGCCTTTCATGACATAGCACCACAAGCGCCGGTGCATATCCTTGTCATACCGCGCGGTCGGTATGCATCAATTGATGATTTTGGTGCAAACGGCACGCCGGAAGAGGTTGCGGCTTTTTATCGGGCCATTGCGACGATTGCCGCGCAGGAGGGGCTGCAGGAAGAAGGGTTTCGCTGTATCGCCAATACCGGGGCGAATGGCGGGCAGGAAGTGCCGCATTTCCACATGCATATCCTGGGCGGTCGTAAAATCGGGCCGATGGTCGTGCGCTAGAGCTTTAAACATTTACAATCGATAGAAAAAAGCCCCTGAAAAAACTCAGGGGCTTTGGAAGTTTTGAGATTGGAGATTGTAGTAAAATGAAACCTTGTTTAGATGCCTCCACCTTTTGGGAAGGCAATGATGTTGTCATTGCTTAAAGCTTGACTGGCCACGGCTGTTGGGATCGAAACGTCCTGCGTTTGCGCCTTCCTGTCTTCCAGCTTGGCCATATTCAAAAATTCTTCAGCAATCAGGCTCTGTGCCTCGGCCTGGATCTCGAGGATGCGGAACAATTTTGCCGCCACCGGATCTTTAGCCTTTAAAAATGCGCTATTCAGCTCCAGCAATTCCTCCAAGGACTGCAAATCTTCGGCCAGGCTTTCCAACAGATCGAGAATGTCTCTCTCATCTACGGCATTACCAAGTGCATTTCGTATCCAGAGCGGTGCGTATTCCTCCAGAACGCGCTTACACTCAATGGAAAGTACCTGCATGCTGGGGGAGGCTTTGTTGTAATAGGAGGTAACGATATCCGCACTCAGCGCGATGGCAAGCAAGGCGGAGTCAGGCTGCATATCGCTTATTTCCTCGTGAATTCCGAATTCCACTTCGTCGGTCAATGCGCTGTCGCCTGTAAATATATCACTCACAACATGAGGGATCTGGAGCTTCGAGGCCATGCTTGCGAAATCTTTATCCTGTATCATCTCGTTTTTCCTTTAAATTCCGTTTTCTTACATACCGTCTTAAAGGGGAAAGATGAATCAAACGTTAAGATTGTAAAAAAGCTTCAAATAATCCGGATAGATTTGTGTATAACCCAAAGGAGTGCGGTCAAAACCGGAAACGAATTGCGCCTTTTTGTGGCCTGTGGCATAAGGGTTTGGGAAAATGGAAAAGGATTTTAATCTGTGGTTGCAAAAGTAAATACCGTCGCGTTTCAGGGGATAGAGGTACGCCCGGTTGATGTGCAGGTTCAGATTTCCGGCGGGTTACCCGCCTTTAACATTGTGGGCCTGCCGGATAAAACCGTGGCAGAGAGCAAGGAGCGCGTGCGCTCCGCCCTGCATGCCCTGGGGATTGCGATGCCGCCAAAGCGTTTGACGGTGAATCTCGCCCCTGCCGATCTTGGTAAGGAAGGCAGCCATTACGATCTTCCCATTGCGCTGGGGGTGCTGGCGGCCATGGATGTTTTGCCGAAGGAAGAGTTGGCGCGCTACGTTGTGCTGGGGGAGTTGTCTCTGGATGCGTCTATCCGTTCTGTTGCCGGGATTTTGCCCGCGGCCATGCATGCGGGGGCGAATGACAATGCCCTGATCTGCCCGGCCGATTGCGGCGGGGAGGCGGCTTGGGCCGGGGATGTCAGCATCCTGGCGCCGCGCGATTTGCTCCAACTCATCAATCATATGAAGGGTACGCAGCTTTTGAGTGCGCCTGAGGCCCGTTTGCCGCGCGACGAGCTGCGCAAAAATCTTCCGGATCTCAGCCAGGTCAAAGGGCAGGAGACGGCCAAGCGTGCCTTGGAGATTGCCGCCAGCGGCGGGCATAATCTGCTGATGGTCGGGCCGCCCGGCTCCGGTAAATCCATGATGGCCAGTTGTTTGCCCGGTATCCTGCCCGCGTTGTCCGCGCGTGAGGCGCTGGAAGTGTCTATGATCCATTCTCTGGCCGGAACATTGCCGGAAGGGGGATTGCTCCGGCACCGTCCGTTTCGCGATCCGCATCATTCTGCCTCTTTGCCTGCGCTTGTCGGGGGTGGTCACCGGGTAAAGCCGGGGGAGATTTCGCTGGCCCATCACGGGGTGCTGTTTCTGGATGAATTGCCGGAATTTGCACGCGGCACGCTGGAGTCCCTGCGTCAGCCGTTGGAAGGCGGAGAAGCGCTGATTGCGCGGGCCAATCATCATGTGCGCTTTCCGGCGCGGTTCCAGCTGGTGGCAGCGATGAATCCCTGCCGCTGCGGGCATTTGGGAGATGAGGATTTGGAATGCACCAAGGCACCGCGCTGCGGGCTGGATTACCAGTCCAAAATATCCGGGCCTCTGCTGGACCGTATTGATGTACAGGTGGAGGTTCCGGCGGTGGAGGTGTCTGACCTGAATGCGTTGTCCACAGAAGGTTCGGAGCAGGTACGGGCACGCGTACAGCGTGTCAGGGATATACAGACCGCCCGGTATGCATTGTCCTATGAAACCGGAAAGATGAGCCAGCCTGTCAATGCACAGGCAGATGGTGATGCGCTGGAAGAGCTGGCCCCGCTTAGTCCCGAGGCGCGTAATTTGTTAAACACCTCTATGGAGCGCTCTAAATTCTCTGCCCGCGCCTATTACCGCCTGCTGCGCGTGTCGCGGACGATTGCCGATATGGCCGGTGTTGAGGGCGAGATCGGAAAACTTCATATTGCCGAGGCTCTGTCTTACCGCCGCGTGATGGGCTTTTAGCCGTTCTTTTGCTGCACCGCAAGATTGGCAATAAATCGTAAAATTGCACTCTCCCCATAACTTCCGCTATCATAGTAAAAGGTGTGAAAAACAGCGGTATAGGCCCCTAAAAAACAATAAAATGGGCCGAAACTCATAAAATTTTAACCATATCCGGTTATGTTTTATGTGTAATAGAGGTGGTGGCGCAATGCGCTTAACAGATACATTTAACAGACCGGCAGGATTCTATAGCAATTCTGTAGACAATCCAGCGGCATTGGCCGCGGAAAATCAGGCGACTGCGCAACCGCCGCAGCGCCAGGCCACGATGCTGGGCAGCCTGAACCCGACCCTGCCGACGCAGGTGGCTTATACCAAACCTGATATCGTCAATGTTCACGGCCAAAACCCACGCGCCAGCGCTCAGGCGAATATTGATTCCGTTGCAGGTGTTGTGCCGGATGTGAATGCGGCGCGGGCAGGAATTTCCAATACAATCCGCAGCGCGCAAAACCATGTGCGGGAAATCACAAAAAACCTGGGACATGATCCCAATGCATTATTCCCCAAAACTGAGGGGCCGGGAACGGGCGTCGAGCTGTTGGCCGCCGCCGTGGTGGACCCAATGGCCGGAGCGGTTTTCAGCAAAACCATGGCTGGAACGGTTGGAAAAGCTGTCGCCAAATACGGCCCGGATGTGGATTTTGTGCTGGGTGATTTAAAGCGCGGGCGTAATCTCAAAGAAATTATGGGCGAGATTCAGGAAAAACTGGTCCAATCCTCTTCCCCGCCACCGACAACGGAAAACGCGCCGCAGATTGTGACGTTGATGCCCGGCGCGAAATTGCCGCCGCCCACACCGCCCTCACAAATGAACTGGCAGAAATTTTTTGATCAGGGCCATAAGCTCGAAGAGTTGATGGCGCTGGATCCGGACAGTCCGAACCTACCCGAATCGTTGGAGCTGAACCGGATTGAAAACAACGTTGAAGAAGATGTAGCGCTGGCCAAACAGGTTCTGGAGGATGAAGGCGTCCAGCGCCGCGAGGTTGGGCGCGAGATACCGCCGGTCGGTCTGTCCCTCGCCCGCTATGAGGAAGACCCGGAAGAAAGTTTAGAAAAAGACCAACTGGCCGTGCCGGAGAATAATCAGCCCGGACAGACCGAGATATTGGTTCGCTTTGATGAAGTTTCCCAGACTTTGCCGTATATCAGCGGCGTCAAAATCACACCCCATGAAACGGTCGAGTTGGATGAATCCAGTGAAGAGGTTAAAAAAGCCACCGCTGCGATCTTTGATAACGAACCGCTCCGGCGTGACCTTTCCCATGAGGAAACCGGCATCGGCATGGGCCGCGTCGCTTAAAGTCTTTGTTTTACGTTTTTCCTTTTGCTCTGCGGCTCTGCTTTGTTTACAATCGATTTTATGAAACAGAGTTTGTCTCTCGGCCTTTTTCTGGCTGTTTTCTCATTGTTACTTTTCTTTGGCTCTTCGCACTCGCAGGCGGCGGATCTGTCGGTCCTTGCCCCGTGCAAGCGCGCTGCCAATACATCCGATGTCATGGCCTGCGTCAAAAAACGTCACGAGGAATCGCAAAAGCAGCTTGAAAAAATCTTTGCATCTTTAAACGGGCAGCTTTCGGAAGAGAGTCAGGCCGCGCTAAAGAACGTTCAGCAAAGCTGGATTTCCTATCGCGATATGGAGTGCGACTGGGAAGAGGCGCGCGCCGAAAATGCATCGCTGAAGCAAATTGAAAAACTGTCCTGCCTGACGAAAATCACGAAAACCCGTACCAATTTGCTGAAAACTTTTCTGGATGTGCAGGAAGACGTACAGGCGCAGGAGCTGGAGACGGTTAAAAACAAACTGGTCAGCTTTCCGTTATGGATGAACGCTCTGGCCGAAGATTACCCCGATGTGTACTGGCAATATGGCGGGCGGTTTTCTGCTGATCTGAATTGTGATGCGGTGGAAGAAAATATCATGGTCGGTCTGAAACCCGGAAAAGACGGTAAGCGCCAGAAGATATTGAGCGTGGTGCAGAGCCTGCCGACCGGCCGCCCGACCTCGCATGTTTTCCAGCTCGACTTCCTTTCTTTGACTGAAGAAAAAGATTGTGGCGGCGATTTCGAGTTCACTGTGCAAGGCGGCGGCATGGCAGAAAATGCTGAAATCTGTACGCAGGCGCTGAAGGTTGCGCACAAGACCTGCGGCGATAAATATGTGGTCTGGGGAGGTAAGAATTTCGTTTTGCAAAATCCCCCCGATAAAACCGCTTCTCCGTAAAACATACGGTTTAATCTCATGAAATCGGTTTGTATTTTTTGCTCCTCCTCCCCGGCCGTTGAGGAGCATTACTTTGCACTGGCCCGGCAGGTGGGCGTGGCCTGCGCCGGGCGGGGCGTAAGGGTCGTCTATGGGGGCGGCCGTTCCGGATTGATGGGCGCCATGGCCGAGGCAGCGCTGGATGAGGGCGCTGAAGTTGTGGGTGTGATTCCGCAATTCCTGAAAGACAGAGAAATCGCCCATACAGGCTTGAGCCAGCTTCATATCGTACAGACGATGCATGAACGCCAGGCCATGATGATGGATCTGGCGGGCGGCTTTGTTGTTCTGCCCGGCGGACTGGGCACGCTGGCGGAATTGACGGAGGTCCTGACCTGGAAGCAGTTGCGGCTGGGCGGGATGGAGGAAAAACCGGTTGCCCTTTTCAACCAGGGCGGGTTTTGGAACAGGATGCTGGATTTGTTCGCCGAGATGCAGGACGGGCGTTTTTTATATGGAAGTCCGGAAGATTTGCCGCTTCCCCTTGAAAACATCCAGGATTTTGAGCGCTTTATCACAGACAGTGAAAATATCTGAAAACCCTGTGTGGACGTTTTGAAAGCTGTGGAAATATTTTATTGTATATCGTATAAGGCGCGGTATGATGAAATCTGCGGTTCAAACAACTGGTTCAAGGGCGCTTAAAAAAGTGAAGTATCCCCATTCTGTCGAAAAAGCCGGAGAGTTCTCCAGCGCAGCTCTGAAGAGGCTTCAGGACGATGCGCTTGCGTTAACGCCCTCTAATTATGAGCTGTGGTACGTATATTATTCCGAAGAAAATCCTGAAATTACCCGTTCTATAGATGTTCTGGAGGCGGCGGGCGACCTCATCACCCAGGATGTCTGTGACGAGCTGTATGAGAAATACCTCGCCGATGACAGCCAGAGCGAGAAGGTCAAGGAAGCCGGGGACAAGGTCCAGAACACGATCCGCGAAGTGAACAGTATGGTGACCAACGCCAAAGAGGCTACCAGCAAGTATAATTCCTCTCTTGGCAATGTGACGGAAAAGCTGCACAACAAAGATATCAGCAGGGATGAAATCGAAGCCGTGTTGAAGAATGTCATGGACAACACCAAGCAGATGATGGCGCAGAACGAGGCGTTGGAGGAAAAGCTTGGGCAATCTTCACAGGCAATGATCCAGATGCAGCGCGATTTAGAAATTGTTCGTAAGGAGGCGCTGACCGATAGCTTGACCGGGCTGGCCAATCGTAAGGCGTTTGATGCGGAAATTCGCCGTATCGTGCATGAAGCCAAGCAAGAGGGCATTGCGTGTTGTTTGCTGATGCTGGATATCGATCACTTCAAGAGCTTTAACGACAATTACGGCCACCAAGTCGGGGATCAGGTTTTGCGCCTTGTCGCCCGCACATTGACCGACGGGGTAAAGGGCCGCGATATTGCTTCGCGTTTCGGCGGGGAGGAGTTTGCAATCCTGCTGCCGGAAACCAACTTACAGGGATCTGTGAAGGTCGGCGATTCATTGCGCTTGGCCGTTGCAAACAAAGAAATTATTAATCGCAACACAGGCGATAAGCTTGGCCGGATTACTCTGTCCGGCGGCGTTGCGGAATATGTTGCGGGGGAAAGTGTTGAAGATTTGATCGAGCGGGCCGATGCCGCGCTCTACACCGCAAAGCATAACGGCCGTAACCAGATCGCCGCCGCACCCGCGCCGGGTCAGCGCAAGGCCAAGGTTTAGTTTTCACCAATCTTTTTTTCTGTGCTCCTGTGTTGTCTTGTTCTTTCGGGCTTGGCTCTATATCTATTAAAGGATGAATGTACAAGAATCGGTTGCGACAATGAGCGCCCAAAATCCCCCCTATCTCGATGGTTTGAACGAAGCCCAGATGCAAGCGGTGCAAGCGTTGGACGGCCCTGTCCTTGTTCTGGCAGGCGCGGGGACGGGGAAAACGCGGGTGTTGACCACGCGGCTTGCGCATTTGCTCAATACCGGACGGGCCTATCCGTCGCAAATTTTGGCCGTGACCTTTACCAACAAAGCCTCGCAGGAAATGAAGGAGCGGGTCTCAAACTTGCTCGGCGGGCAACCGGTGGAGGGCTGGATGCTCGGCACATTTCACTCACTGGCGGCGCGTATGCTCAGGCGCCATGCGGATCTTGTGGGTCTGGGCAGTAATTTTACAATCCTTGATCCCGATGATCAGGTGCGTTTGCTCAAACAGATTATGGAGGTTAACGGGCTGGACACCAAGAAATGGGTGCCCAAGGCCATGATTAATTTTATTGATCGCTGGAAAGATCGCGCGCTGGGGCCGGATCAGGTTGGCGTGGATGATGCAGGGGATCTGGCAGATGGCAAATTGCCGGTGCTTTACAAGATTTATCAGGATCGATTGCGCGCCGTGAATGCCTGTGATTTTGGGGATCTGATCCTGCATATGATTACGATTTTGAAAGACCCGGCCAACCAGTCGGTTTTGGATGAATATCATAAACGCTTCCGCTATTTGCTGGTGGATGAATATCAGGACACGAATATCGCACAATATTTGTGGTTGCGGCTGCTGGCGCAGGGATCAAAAAATATTTGCTGCGTTGGTGATGATGACCAGTCGATCTATGGCTGGCGCGGGGCAGAGGTCGGCAATATCCTGAAATTCGAGCAGGATTTCCCCGGCGCGAAAATTATCCGCCTCGAACAAAATTACCGCTCGACCAATAATATCCTGAAGGCCGCCGGGGCGGTGATTGGGAATAACACGGGCCGTTTGGGCAAGGAGCTTTGGAGTGAGGCCGGTGACGGTGACAAAATTACCGTGCGGGGCCTCTGGGATGGTCAGGCTGAAGCGCGCTGGATTGGCGAGGAGGTTGAACAGCTTCAGCGCAAACAATGGGCTTTAAATGAAATCGCCGTGCTGGTCCGGGCAGGTTTCCAAACCCGTGAATTTGAAGAGCGCTTTATCCAGCTCGGTCTGCCTTATAAAGTTCTCGGTGGCCCACGCTTTTACGAGCGCATGGAGATCCGCGATGCGCTGGCGTATTTAAGGGTGATCGCCCAGCCGAATGACGATCTGGCGTTGGAGCGGATCATGAACACGCCCAAGCGTGGGCTTGGTGACGCCACGGTGCAAACCCTGTACGCGTACGGGCGTGCTCATGGAATCAGCCTGATCCAGTCGATCATGGATTTAACCCAGACGGATGAGCTCAAGTCCAAACAAAAAACCACGTTGATGAAACTGATCGATGATTTCAATCGCTGGCGATCACTGGTTGATAATATGCACCATGCCGAGCTTGCTGCGCTGGTCCTTGATGAATCCGGCTATATGGCGATGTGGCAGACGGATAAAACCCCCGAAGCGCCGGGGCGGATTGAAAACCTGAAGGAACTAATCTCCGGGATGCAGGAATATGAAAGCCTGGCCAATTTCCTGGAGCATGTGGCGCTGGTGCTGGAAAATCAGGATGCCAGCGGCGGGGAGTATGTCACCATCATGACACTTCACGGCGCGAAGGGGCTGGAGTTCGATGCCGTGTTTCTTCCGGGCTGGGAAGACGGGCTGTTTCCGTCCCAGCGCACCATGGATGAAAACGGGATTAAGGGGCTGGAGGAGGAGCGTCGCCTGGCCTATGTCGGTTTGACGCGCGCCCGCAAAAAAGCCTATGTGTCGTTTGCGGCCAACCGGCGCATGTACGGGAACTGGATGAATGCAGTTCCGTCCCGTTTTGTGGATGAGCTGCCGAAAGATCTGGTGGATATCAGCTCGGAAAACGGGCTTTATGCCGGGCGCTCCCAGCATTGGGATTCCAGCGGGTTTCAGGCGAAAGAGAAAAAGAGCAGCATTCATGAGCGCAAGGTTCGCAGCGAAACCGGCGAAGTGTTCGCCCGCGGCGACCGGGTGTTCCACGATAAATTTGGCTATGGAGAAATTTTTAATATCGACGGACATAAACTCGATATCAAATTCGAACATGGTGGTCATAAACGCGTTATGGATAGTTTTGTGCAGAAGGGCTGATTGCGATAAAAATATTGACATAGCGAAAAAATCTATGCTCTTGTGCCGGGAAGCTTATTTTGAATTCAGAAAGGGTATGTGATGAAGAACCGTGGGCTTAGTCTGTTGGAGACCCTTATTTGTTTTACCTCTGTTGGGATTGTGGCTGTTCTTGCTCTGAACGATATTGCAAAAAGAGACAAAAACAACCAGCCCAGCATCCCGTTGGAAGGGTTTAAGCAAATTTTTACGTTGTCGTCGGAGGGCAGCAGGCCTGAGGAGAAGCGTTTGGACGAGATTATCTGGCGTTCCTTTGGTGTGTTTGATAAAGACCTCTCCGGCACGATTGATCCGTCGCCTTCGCTCAAAGACCTGGATAAAGGCGAAGGGACATCCTATCAATCAATCTTTGCCTTTGCGGGCGAGTTCGAGAATTTTCAGGTCTCTTTTGGCGGCGATCAAACCATTTCCGACCTGTATTTTGACCGTGCCGGTAAAACGATTTACATGAACCCCGAGGCCACGGATTGGGATCTGGCGCTGCGGCTGGTGCATTTGATCGCCCGGGCGAAAGACCCGTCCCAGTATCAGCAGGGTGTTGATTTCACAGGACCGGTGGCACAGCCTAGCGGGAATCATCTTCGACGCCTGTATCTTGGCGGTTAGGATTTTCGCGAAAATCGTTTATTCCGGCGCGACGCTCATATAGGGCATAGCGGCAACGACCAAAGCGGGCATGTCGTCATCGGACTTTCCTCTTTCAAAGCGCAGATCGCCTTGTGTGCGGAAGATCCAGTGACCGGCTTCGTTGTGGAACAAGGCGCCGTTCTCGCTGTTCCATGAAATGCATTCCTGGAAAACCGATGTGGCAAGAATAGGAATGCTGGTTGACTCTGTGAAATCATGATAATCCAGAAGAAATACATTCACCCGCGGCGTGGCCGTCAATAAATGAAAATTTTGCGCAAAGTCTGCCATATGTTCTACAAACGGGTGTTCCTGCGGATAGATGCCAAGCCGCTCTTTTTCCTGCGGTGCGGAGATAAAAGTAAACTCTTCCAGATTGGAATCCTGAAGAAAGCCGTCCCGTGAAAATGTGAAATCGGCGAGTTTATTGATTTCTCTTGCGGAAGGCACCCTGTTCCACAGATCGCGCAGCGTGTTTGTCCAGCCCTCCATGCGCTTGATGCTGGGGTGAAGAATGAAGCGGCTGTATGTCGTATCGCCCAGCGCGGCCTGATAGAACAGGCGCATATTGGTTGTCATGAAGCTGTCCGGATCGTCAATCAGATTGACTTCCTGCAGCCCTTGTTGGAATTTTGAAATTTTAGCCATCTGTCCTGAGCTCCTAATAAGTTCCGTTTGGCGGCCATATCGGCGTACAGGTGACGACAACCCGATCTGCCTTGTTCTCGTCAAGGGGTATGGGTGCCAAAACACCGTTTTGGGTGTAGACCCAGTTGTCTCTGTGGATAGGGCGTCCGTTATAGGATAATCCCTCTTGATACAGCGAGGTGGCCAACACGGGCACTCCGGCTTTTACAGTTGTAAAATTGTTTGTCAGGGTAATGCGGGTTTCGTAGCATTGTGCCATTCTGGCGAAGCATTGTGCCATTTCCTGAAAAGCCCAGACCATCTTGCCATATCTGCAGTCCTCTGTTTCGAACACATTGTATTTTGGATCAGGGGCCATAATAACAGGTGCTTTCGGATTAAAGGCGCCGTCATTATAAACGTGCACGTCAATATTACCCACCAGTTTGGGGCGTTCATGGTGGAGGTGGTCGTGAAAATCCTCCTCTACAATTTGGGCGATTTTATCGCTTAGTCTTTCTCCTGTTAATCTGCGGGAAGGAATAGGAAATGTCAGTTCCAGAAGCTCAGCCGCTCCGCGCGCCGCTCTTTCAAACTGACTTAGACTTGGTGTGATCACAGGCGCAGTGTTTCGATGCGTTTTATATTCGCCCGCGGCGGCTTTCAGAGCCTCTACAAATGATTTTTTTGCCATAACAGAAAGAAAGCTAGCATATTATTTTAAATATGTAAAGTTTTTATGTGGGCGTGCGGGATGGGCCTAAAATACCAGCTTCCCCGCGGCCGTGATCGGTCCGAAATCGCGGTTCTGGATGATGACGATGATGCCGTCAATGTTTTGATCCAGGGGGATTTTCACCTCGCGCTTTTCCGCCCGCCCGTCCCATGCGCCGATATAGGTCTGGGATTGTGCCGCGTTCACGTAAGTCACAGATCGGCCGCGATTTTCACCGCTGGGGATATCCTGATCATGCTGGGATTTATATCCGAATACCCATATCCCGTACCGTTTGCCATTGCGCTCTATCTCCGGTAAATCCAAGTGGAACTTGCCCTGTATGCTTTTTCGAATACCGACCGACTGAACGGTATTTTGAAATTGCGCCCGGGCTATTACGGAGGAGGCCGTATCCCGACGCGAACCGACAAATTCATCCGTTCCGTTGACGATCATCTGCGGGGTATAGGTGCGGCGGGAATTTCGGAACTGCGCATAATGGCGCTGGCGCTCAGTACAGAATTCCTGGCTTTGTGGATCGCGCCAGTTTAAATGATCCCAATAGGTGACATGGCAACCCAGCGCGATGATATTATCCCGCCCGGATAGTTCAGCCAGAACCGCATCGGCCGGGGGGCAAGAGGAGCAGCTTTGGGATGTGAACAATTCCACCACCACCGGGTTTGGGCTGGTACTAATATCCAGGTCAGAGAAGCGGGCTTGTAATGCCCTGCCCCAAAGCGCCACAACCAAAACAAATAGTAAAAAAACGGAAATATTTCTAATCACTTCTGCAACCCCCTTTGAACTTTATTCGCATACAAGCGCGGCAGAGTTTCAATCTTTTTAATTCTAGAGGATAATGCTAGAGTTTTAAAAGCTTTGGCGTTGGTTTTATCAAGAAGGTTATAAAAGGCATGAGCATGAATTACAAAACTGCAACGGTCTTCGGGGGCACAGGATTCATTGGCACGCAGGTGGTGCGTGAGCTCGCGAAAAAAGGCGTAACGGTGAAGGTTGCTACCCGTGTGCCGGAGCGGGCGTATTTCCTGCGCACCTGCGGCGTGGTTGGCCAAATTGTGCCTTTCCCGTGCGATTACGGTGATGCCGAATCTGTGGCTCAGGCCGTGAAAGGCTCGGATTTCGTTGTGAATTGCATCGGTATTCTTTACGAGCGCTACCGCAAGCAGTTCGAAAAAATCCATACTGACCTTCCGGCCCTTATCGCGGCGTCCTGCGCCAAGCAGGGGGCGGAGCGCTTTGTGCATATATCGTCCCTGGGTGCTGAGCGATCGCATTCAAAATATGCAAAAACCAAACTGGCTGGGGAGCAGGCTGTGCTGAAGAACTTCCCACACGTAACGATTCTGCGCCCCTCTGTTGTGTTTGGTGAGGATGACGAGTTCTTCAATATGTTTGCGAAGATGGCGCAAATACTCCCCGCTCTGCCGTTGATTGGCGGAGGGCATACGAAATTCCAGCCGGTCTTTGTCGGTGATGTGGCCGATGCGGTTATGGCCGCGTTCTGCCGTCCTGCTCTGGGGCAGGACAATCCGCAGGGGAAAATTTACGAGCTGGGCGGGCCGGATATTCTGAGCTTGAAAGAGGTTTACGAGACGCTGTTTGAGTATACCGGGCTTCATCCCGCGCTGATATCTGTGCCATTTGGGCTGGCAAAGCTACAGGCTTCAGTTTTAAGTCTTCTGCCGAAACCGCTTCTGACCCGCGATCAGGTTGAATCCCTGAAGACCGACAATGTGGTGAGCGAAACCGCGCTCACGCTTTCTGATCTGGGTATTTCCCCACAGGCGCTCGATCTAATTCTGCCGCATTATTTGGAGCTCTACCGTCCCGGCGGGCGGTTTGCCAACAGCAAAGCCGCCTGAGGGGGACTTCTCTAACCATTGATTACAATGTGCTTAAGGTCTATATATCCAATGATGATGCGTTTATTTTTGATGATAGTGTTTTGCATGGCCGGGTTGCACCCTGCGCTTGCACGCGCCGACAGTATGGGTATAGCTGCCGTTGTGGATCAGGGCGCAATTACGGCCGATGATGTGAATGCGCGTTTAAAGCTGGTCATGGTATCCTCAGGCATGCCCAGCAATCCGGACATTGTGGCGCGCATTACCCCCCAGATTGTTAATGGTTTGATCGATGAGGAGCTGCGCCTGCAGGAGGCCGATCGTCTGGAGATCAGTGTGTCCGACTCTGAAATTGATAGCGGATTTAAAACCATTGCTGAGCAGAACAATATGAGCCTGGAACAGTTTCGCGAGGTTTTGCGCAAAAGCGGGATAAACCCGGCGACGATGGAGCGCCAGATTCGGTCGCAGCTGGCCTGGACGAAAGTGGTGCAAAGCCAAATCCGTCCGCAGATTAATGTGAGCGATTCGGATGTTGAAGCCTATCTGGCGCGTCTGCAGGCCAGCAAGGGAAAGTCTGAATATCTGCTTGCCGAAATTTACCTTCCGGTTGAAAAGCCAGAGGAGGAAGGCGATATGAGGCAACTTGCAAACCGTCTGGTCGGTCAGATCAGCAGCGGCGCAGCGCCGTTTTTCCGGGTCGCACAACAATTCTCAAAAGCGGCAGGCGCGGCTCAGGGCGGCGATATCGGGTGGGTGCAGGAGGGGCAATTGCCTGAGGAACTGGACGGGGCCTTGTCAGCTTTGGAGTTAAAAACACCCAGCGCACCGATCCGATCTGTCAGCGGTTATCACATTCTGCTGGTACGCGATAAACGCATAATTACCGATCAAACCCTGCCGGAGCGCGGGGAGATTACCAATATCATTGGCTCTGAAAGGCTGGAGCGTCAGGCCCGCCGGTATTTTCTGGATATGAAATCCCAGGCCTTTATAGAAAACCGTGTCAACAGTGCCGGATAGGCTGGAGGGTTTGCCGCCCCTGCGCGATGTTATTGCCGCACACGAATTGCGTGCACATAAAGCCCTCGGGCAAAATTTTCTTCTTGATCAAAACATCACTGATAAAATTGTGACGCTGGCGAATGTGCCTGATCAGGCACACATCTTTGAAATTGGCCCGGGCCCCGGTGGATTGACGCGCAGCCTGTTGCGTGGCAGCCCCCATCATGTCACGGCGATTGAGTTTGATGCGCGGGCCGTGGCGGCGCTGCAGGACTTAAAGGCGGCCAGCGCCGGACGGCTGGAAATTATTCACGGCGATGCGCTGGATATTGATCTGATGGCCCTGTCCCCGGCGCCGCGCGCGATTATCGCCAACCTGCCCTATAATGTCGCTACGCCGTTATTGATTGGCTGGCTGGCGCAAATCCGGCGCGATCAACAGGCTTTTTCTTCCATGACTTTAATGTTTCAGAAAGAAGTTGCGCAAAGGATCGCTGCCAAACCGGGATCGAAAGCCTATGGCCGTTTGTCGGTTCTGGCGCAATGGCTCTGCGAAGTGCGCAGCCTCTATGATTTGCCGCCATCGGCGTTTACGCCGCCGCCCAAGGTGAAGTCAAGCGTAGTGCGTTTTGTACCAAAGCAATTGCCGCAGAACGCGCCGCCGTTTGAATCGGTGGAGGCTTTGACTGCCGCTGCGTTTGGCCAGCGGCGCAAAATGATCCGCTCCAGCCTGAAAGAGTATGCCCATCTTTTTCCAGCGTTGAATCTGGATGAAACTGTGCGGGCGGAAAATCTGAGTGTTGCGGATTATACGGCTCTCGCGCAAGCTGCAACAAAATCTTGACATAAAATTAATTCCAGCTAACTTCTGTTTTTCAGGAGATCATAATGGCGGAATTTATTCCCGAATCAAGGCGTGAGGCTTTTTCCCGGCCTCTCTGGAGCGCAAGGCATCCGGCGGCGTTGAGTGATTCTTATCATGATTTTTTTGGAGATGGCTGGAAAGATGGCGTCGATGCCGTTGTGCAAGAAGGGAAATTGGTAAACCTTTATCACGGTTTGAGCTTCCAGGGTGCTGCTGTTCCACCCTGGATGATTTATGCCTATCATCACAAATTGTCTCATAAAATGGGAGACAAGGCCCTGATTCACTTGTCCGAGCGGGATATGAGACAAAACCCCAGGCAATTTCTGGATTTGGTGGATGATGGACCGCTTGCCCATACCGGTCATCAACTGATGATTCTAAATGAAGAGGGCAGGCCGCTGGTGGCGATTATTGACCGGTTTTTTCTTGCCTGTTTTACAGTCGATGAAAATAGCCTGGCAAAATTCCATGAAAATATGCAGAAAGATATCTTTCGAAAAGGGCGCGCGCCTTTTGATCCACATGTCCGGCCGAAACGCCGGCTGGATGGGATTTCAGAAGCGGTTTTGAAAAATTTCTGGGAGGCCTTTGCGCATCCTGAACGCTTCCGCAAAATGTTTCCTATTACAGTGAATGATGCACAAAATAAGCAAATCTTAGACAGTGTTATGGGGCGCTTTATTCGCTTGGGCGATGCGTCTTTGATTACAGCGGAGGATTATGAGTCTGTATGTTCGCGTTTGTGTATTGATCTTCATACTAATATTGCGCGTCTACAGCCCGTCCATGAGCCCGCGCACAAAGCTGGACAATCCTTTGATGCGCCGGCGGCGTAGGCGTTCACCGTCCAGAATTCTCTGTGCCTTTTTGATGGCCTTGTCGATATCATTGTTGATGATCACGTAATCATATTCGGCGTAATGGGAAATTTCTGCCGTGGCCTTGGACATGCGATGGCGGATTTGTTCTTCTGTTTCCTGCGTATCGCGCGAGCGGTTGCGCAGGCGTTTTTCCAGCTCGCCGCGCGAAGGCGGCAGGATGAAGACGGTGGCAACATCATCACGCGCGCGCTCCACCAATTGCTGCGTGCCCTGCCAGTCTATATCGAAGATCACATCCTTCTGTGCCGCCAGTGCATCCTCCACCGGTTTTTTTGGTGTGCCGTAATAATGCTCAAAAACTTTTGCGTGCTCTAACATTTCACCATTTTCAACCATGGTGCGGAAGTCCTCTACACTGACGAAAAAATAATCCTGGCCGTGAACCTCACCGGCCCGGCGCGGACGGGTTGTGGCAGAAATAGAGATCACCGTGTCGGGATTATTCTTCAAAAGCGCGCGCGTGATCGTGGTTTTCCCCGCCCCTGACGGCGAAGACATAATGAACATTAATCCACGGCGTTTTAACTCTTCCACGCGTTTTATTTCTCCTGCGCTTTTTTCATCTTTTGTAAGGATAGCGGCTGGTGAGCGCTCCGTCTATCCTTTCGTTTTTAGAAAGTCATCACCCCTTAATAGAACTTTTTTCTACTCAATTGATATTTTTTCGCGTATTCTGGTCGGAAAGAGCTGTTGACAAAAGCAGGAATATCGGGAGGAATCATACAATAATCTTTTTGCGTAGTTTTTAAAGTTGGCGTGTCCTTTTGCTTTGCGCTTTCCCGAGTATTTGGGGCCTGAATTTTTTTATTAGATGATTTTTTAAATGGATATTTGTGAAATTGAAAAAAACGTTGATATCGCCGTCAATTTACTGAAGGCTCTGTCGAACGAAAAGCGTCTGGGGATTGTTTGCGCACTTCACAAAGGTGAGAAATGCGTCGGTGAGCTGGAAGAGATTATCGGCCTGTCGCAGTCGGCATTGTCCCAGCATTTGGCGCGCCTGCGTCGTGACGGCGTTGTGGTAACGCGCCGTGATGCCCAGACTATCTATTATTCCCTGCATTCCGATGCCGCCCGGCAGTTGCTCAAGAGCCTCTACGAAATTTACAAACCCGTATAATTTGGGGCGCGCCCGTTAGTGCAGCGTTCGGGATTTGCGCGCCGGCTCGTGACGCGGCGCGAAGGCCGCGAGAACCTCTTCAGATTGTAAAGCGCTCAAATTTTCCCGCTGCAATATTTTGACATTTTCCCCTTTGGGCGTGTGTTTCGCTGGGTTGCTGGCGGCGGAAAACAACGCAAGGACCGGGCAGGATGTCGCGGCGATCATATGGACCGGCCCGGTGTCATTCCCAATCGCTCCGGCAGCACCGCGTCCCAGTGCGGCAATATGTCCCAGCGTCGTCTGGCCGGTGAGGTCCAGAACTTCCGGGCAGTGTCTGACAATCTCCTGGACGGCTTTTTTCTCTGCCTTTGTGCCGATAACCACAGGTTGATATCCGCTGCTGGAAAGGATTTTGCACAATCGCCCGTACTCTTCTGCAGGCCATCGTTTTTGCGGATGTTCCGGCGCGCTTCCCGGCACGATCAGGACATAAGGCTTGCGCAGGGGAAAGCTGGATATGGATTCATCCATCCAATCCAGCGTGTCGATACTGATATCCCTGATTCCGGACAGAGCGAGAGTTTGCACATGGCCGTCAAAGGCATGGCCTTTCGTGCGCTGCGGGTTTGAGTTTTCATGTGAAGCACCCTTGGCAGCTCCTACCCATTCAGGTTTTGGCGAATTCAGGGTCTTGAAATAGAGCGCTGTGCGGTCATTGTTTTGCAGATCATAAATGCGGGTGAATCCTTCTGCGTTCAAACGTCTTTTTAATTTTGACCAGATTTTTAATTGATGCCAGCGCGGTCTTCGATCAATCCAAATCTCATCAAAATAGCCGCATTTTTTTGCCAGGGCTTCATAAGGTGCCGTGGTCATGAGCGAGATATGCGCGCCTGGATGATGTTTGCGGATAGCAGCCATCGGGCCCAGTGCCTGGATAAAGTCCCCCAATGCGCCGAGCTTGATCACCAGAATTTTTTCTTTGTTTGTCATGCGGAATATTTATTCGGCAGCGTGTTTTTTCTGTCCGTGAAAGGGCTGGCTGGGCGTGCCGTGGGAAGCATGATGATGAAACGGTGCAGTATTTTGACTTCCTGCAAATTTGCCCTGCAGGATTTCCGCGTAGACTTCCATGGTTTTGTCGCACATCTGTTCGCGCGTGAAATGCGCGGCGATATGCGCCATGGCCCGCGTGGCCAGGATTGCGCGCTGGTTCGGGCTGAGCGCCAGGGCTTCCTCGATTGCATCGCCCAGCTCCGCCGGATCGCCGGCAGGCACCAGCCAGCCTGTCTGGCCGCGGATAATGGTTTCCTGCGCCCCGCCGTGATCTGTGGCCACAACCGGCCGCCCCATGGCTTGCGCTTCAACGGGAACGCGCCCGAACCCTTCCGGATCAGTGGAGGCAGAGACAACGACGGTCGCAAGCATATAAGCCGCCGGCATATCATTGCAATGATCGACGATCCGCACTTTCGCGCCGAGGTTTTTTTCCTGGATAAAATCTTCCAGCTCCTTGCGGTACTCACTGCGGCCCTGATCGGACCCGATAATCACGCAGAATAAATCCTTCCGTCCAATTCTGCTCATCGCTTCGATCAGGACGTGATGCCCTTTCCAGCGCGTCAGGCGGCCGGGCAGCATGATGATGTTTGACCCGTCCGGAATGCGCCATTGTTTGGAGAGGGTAATGAGGCGCTCCGGCGTGACGGCGGTCGGATGAAATTTTTCCAGCGCAATGCCGCGATGGATAATACGGATGCGGGAATCATCAATCCGGTAGTTTTGTTTCAGGTAACGGGACACCGTCTCGGAGATTGCGATCACACGCTCGCCGCGTGCCATAATGGCGTTGTACATCCGTTTGGTCTCACCGGAAATGTTATACGGTGCGTGGCAGGTCGTCATGAAATGCGCCCCGGTTTTCAGGCAGGCTTTATATGCGCTCCAGGCCGGGGCGCGGCTGCGCACATGGACAATGTCCACGCCATAGCGCTCGATAATCTGTTTCAGGCGGCGGATATTTTGCCACATCACCAGCGGGTTTTTGCTGTGGACCGGCATGTCGATATGCACCGCGCCCATCCGCGCCAGTTCATGTACGCGCGCCCCGCCATTGGAGATGACGATGGCCTGCGCGCCGCTATTGATAATTTCCGCGGCGATGTCGAGACAGCCTTGCTCCGCCCCGCCGGGGCCGAGTTCTGGTATGATCTGCAGAATGACAGGTTGTGTTTGCATGTTCTGTGTTTCACTGTAGGCTAGGTCTTGACCGTGGCCATAATAAAAGAATTTAATGCGCAATGATAGAGATGAATAGCCAAAGATTAAAGAGGCAAGGCAAAGCCGATCTGGCCTATAGATACACCCCGCCTGCCCCGGCCAAAGGCAAAATCGTGCCAACCGTTATTTTTATGGGCGGCTATCGATCCGATATGAGCGGGACCAAGGCGCGTTATCTGGAAGAGCAATGCGCCGCGCGCGGACAGGGTTATATTCGCTTTGATTACAGTGGTCACGGGGAGTCAGGCGGTAAGTTTGAAGACGGAACGATCGGCGACTGGCTAGGCGATGCGCTGGCTGTCATGGATCGTGTGACCTCCGATCCGCTGGTGATTGTTGGTTCGTCCATGGGCGGGTGGATTGCGTTATGCGCTGCACTGGCCCGGCCGGGCAGTGTTCACGGGTTGATCGGCATTGCCGCCGCGCCGGATTTTACGGAGGATTTATTTTCCCGGCTGAGTGCGAATCAGCAAAAAACATTGATGGAAACCGGCTATGCTGCGATAGAAAATGATTACAGTGATGAGCCTTATCACTATACAAAGCGGTTTTATGAAGAGGCCAAATCCCATCTGATTTTGCACAGCACACATAAGGTTGATTTCCCCCTGCGTTTGATTCAGGGGATGCAGGACAAAGACGTGCCGTGGGAAACCGCGGTGAAAATCCAGAATGCCTTTTCCGGCGGGGATGTCGATATTGTCTTTATCGAAGATGGCGATCATCGCCTCTCACGGCCCGAAGATCTGGAGATTATCGATAGCCATATCCGGATTTTGTCAGGAATTTTATAGAAGCATCCGTTATCGGGAGCGCTTTATTTGCGAGCGTATTTGACCTTGGCGTTTTTATAGCTGCGCTCGCCGGAAGAATGATGAAACGGCCAGGCCCCGAAGAGCTTGAGCAGCCCTAAAATCACGTAAAAGAACCCTGCGAAAATGAGGGCGAGGATCAGCGCCGTCTGGGTCAGGATTTCATTGATGACTGCCCATGTATCTTTTTCAACGTTCTGTACAACCCATTTGTAGCTTTCCGGGCTGTATTGCGTCCAGATGTAACCCAGATCGCTCAGCGCAAACTGCCCCTCGGCATTGTTGAAAAACAGGTAAAAATCATGCCCCAGTAAGGCAAAGGCCGGGAACAAAAGCACAAACATGAAAAATTGAACACCGGTCATGGACAAACACCCTTCGGTAAAGAAAAACCCAGATTTTAAAAGATTTTAACAATGATCGCGCCCCGGTGCAAAGGGAAAGTCGAAATTATTAGAGTGGCGGTGTCGGAGGGATTCGAACCCTCGATACGCTATTAACGTATACACGCTTTCCAAGCGTGCGCCTTCAGCCACTCGGCCACGACACCTTATCCAAAAAAGACTGAGGAACCATACATAGTCGCTTTTAAAACTGCAAGAGTTCTAATCGCATTCTCAGGATCTTGACTGATCCGGTTTTGATTTTATATCGTATGAATGTACGAAAGCTGCCTATGGTAGGGGCTTTCATAAAATTGTTAACCTTGCTTAATAGAAGGAGGTAGACACATGTCTAACTTGATCTCTTTTACACCCTTAATGCGTCAAACTGTCGGTTTCGACCGGTTTAACGACCTGTTTGAAACGCTTCTGAATGATTCGGAGGACCGGTTTGAGGCTTACCCCCCTTACAACATTGAGAAGCTGGGCGAGGATGCGTACCGCATCACACTGGCGGTGGCAGGTTTTTCCGAGAAAGACCTGGACATTACCGCGCAGGACGACCGGTTGCTGGTGTCCGGCAAGATCGAGAACAAGGCAGGGGACCAGGATAAAACCTACCTGCACCGCGGCATTGCAACCCGTACGTTTGAGCGTACGTTCCGTCTGGCGGATCATATTCGCGTGGACGGGGCGGCCCTGAATGACGGCTTGCTGACCATCGATCTGGTGCGTGAAGTGCCGGAGGAGAAAAAGCCCCGGATGATTCCAATCAACGGAAAATCCAAAGGCTTGCTTGGTAAATCCAAATCCTAAGCTTTCATCTTAAAACAGGTCTTTAAAGAGAAGGCCCGCCCTGGCCAGGGGTTTTCCCCCTCGTTGGGGCGGGCTTTTACATGGCCTGTCTAAGGTCGTCATGCGCCGGGGGCGGTGCTTCCATCTCATTGCCGTCAGAATCATAGAAAACGGCCCGTGGGCAAAATTCCAGATAGCGATGGATATCCTCACGCGTGGCTTCGATTTCGATGTAAAGCTGTTCGTTATCGCGGATAAGTTCGAAATGATCGGGTGGCGCCTCGCCAAAAGTCTGGGTAAATTGGGCGCGCAGGATGGTTTCGATTTCCCCGCCCTTGCTTTCACCCAACGCCAGATTAAAAAACTCAGTCATAAATACTCATAAATTTTTTGTTTTGATTATCGCGGCCTGCCGCCTTATGGTCTTTGTGACACGAATTTATCGGACCGTACAGAAATATTTTACGAAAGCAAAAGGAATTTTTTATGAGCAAATCTAAAGCCATCTCCAAAGGTGTTCTCGGTTTTTTTAGCATTGCTGTTGTCGTGCTTGTTATTGGCGGGGCGTACGTCTTTTACAATCTCAGTGGTTTTGTAAAGCCCTATATCGAGCGTACGGCCAGCCAGACTTTGGGTGTACGCGTCACGTTGGGCGGTCTGGATATTTCCCTGCAGGACAAGTCGGTCCGTGCGACCAACCTGAAGATCGGCAATCCGGACGGCTTTAAAACCTCATACGCCGTTCTGGTGCCGGACATCAATATTGTGCTGGATACGGTCTCGCAAGAACTGGTGACATTCAAGGATATTTCCGTGACCGGCACCGAAGTCAATCTCGAGGTTACGCCGAACGGCACAAATTTACAGGCGATCCGCAACCAGCTCAACACCGCGCCGCAATCGCCGGAAGAGGCACGTAACAAGGAAGTCGCGAAGGTGATTATCAACAAGCTCGCGCTGTCCGGTGCAAAAATCAATCCGTCCGTGACATTGATCGAAGGCCGTAATCTGGAGCCGGTCCTCGTGCCGCCGGTTTACCTGAACGGGATCGGGCGCAAGGAAAACGGCGTTTTGGCACATGAGGCCATGGCCCAGGTGTTTGCCGCAATTTCGCGCGACCTGAACCAGGCGGCGGGCAATGCCGGACTGTTGCAGGGCGTTTCCCCTGATGCGCTGAAAGACATGGGTGCCACGCAGGTCGAGCAGCTTAAAGAAAAGCTGAAAGAAGATATGGGAGAAATTGGCGGAAAGCTGAAAGGCATTTTCGGCGATTAAAGCCTATTCCGCTGCAACGGTGACAACGAATTCTTCTGTGCTGAGGGTTTTGTTGCTGTCAAGATAAGAGGATTGTTCATCCTCGCGCCAGTCCTCGATTTTGTTTTCGCTGACGCCCATCTCTTTGAGAATGAGTTCCGCCATCTCCAGCCCCGGCGGCGTGCCGTGTGAATGAAAAGGCACCATGCCGAGAGCCGCAAACCTTACGCCATCTACCGAATCCTGCACGGCGACATAGCGCTTGAGTTTCGGATAAAGTTTTTTCAGGATCGGGGTAAGTTTTTGTGCTACCTCATAGCGCGGTGAGGCAATGCAGGCTGCGCGCGCTTCGCGGACCCCCAGCGCATTCCAGAAACGCAAATCATCGCTTTGCCCATAGGTGACGATATAGCCGCCAGCCATGGCTTCAAGAAAACGCTGGCGGTTATGATCAATGGCAATATAGGGGATATTGTGGCTGCGGAAGGCGCGGGCCAGAGTTTTTCCGACTTCATTCATGCCAACAATAAAAACAGGCCGATTGGTTTGTGGCCGTGTTTCATCTTCGGGGCAGTTGCAAATGCCCTTGTCCTGTGCGCCACAGACAATCAAGCTCCAGCGATAAGCCAATGTGGTTAAAAGCGGCGTGAGCAACATGGAGAGAGCCACGGCGGCAATCCACTGTTCGGCAAAGGCTTCGCCCATCAGGGGCTTCACCCCGGCCATACTCAGGATAACAAAAGCGAATTCGCTGCCTTGCGCCAGAAGGAAAGAAAGCTGGATCACCTGATAGGCCGGACGGCGGAAGATATAAACCAGCGCGCCAATAATGGCAGCCTTTGCCGCGATCAATAGCGCGGTCATGCTGATAACGGTTCCGGCCTCGGCCCATATGGCGACAGGGTCCATGACCATGCCGATCGTAATGAAAAACAGCGCCATCAGCAGGCTTCGGAATGGGCGTAGTTCCGTCTGCAGTAATACGCGGAATGGTGTTTCAGCCAATACCATTCCTGCCAAAAACGCACCCAGCGTCAGGGACAAGCCTGCCGATGCAGTGGCCAGTCCCGTCATCATCACGATCAATAACCCCAGAACTGTAAACATCTCCGGATCGTCATATTTGATGATGGATTTCATCAGCGGTGTCAGGATGTATTTACCGAGCATCACGGCCGCACCGAACGCTAAAGCGGTTTTCAACATCGTCAAGCTCAGAAGGCTTCCCAGTCCTTTATCGCTGCCGATACTATCGGCAAAAATCAAAAGAAAGATCGCTGCCAAGTCCTGAAAAATAAGGACAGCCTTGGCTGATTGTCCCACCGGGGATTCCGTTTGTTTCAGATCGGCCACCATCTGCATCACTACCGCAGTGGAAGAGAGAGCCAGCGCGAAGCCAATCAAAAGTGCGATTTCCGATTGGGTTGAGAAAACCACTGCCAGACTTCCCGCTAGAATCACCCCGCTCAGCAGCAATTGTAGAGGCGCCAGGCCGAACAGGTCGCGACGCAAGTTCCATGCGGATTTAGTGGAGAAGTGCAATCCAATATCGAACAGCAGAAAGACCACGCCCAGCTCGGCCAGGAAATGCGTGGTTTCGTTTTCTTCAATAAAATTCAGCCCGTGCGGGCCGAGGCCGATCCCGGCAATCAGGAACCCGACAATCGGGCTGATATGCACGAGGCGGCACAGATAGATGACGAGAAACCCCGTCCCCAGCAACAATACCATCGGTGATAAAATATCCAGCCCGCTCATATAACCCGTTCCTCTACAACTATGGCACAGCTTGCCTTAAAAAATGGTGTACGTCTATATGGGTGTATCCGCCGTAACACTAGCCTCTGGCCGGAGAGTGCTCTTCTTTTTCTTCCGACAGGCATGTGCGCCAACTCAGAAGGTGAAAAACAATCCCGGAGATAAAATTGGCCGCCATGAGGCCGATATAAATTCCGGTCACACCGCCCAAATAAGAACCGATATACACGCCGGGAATGGTCAGGACGAATGCTTTGACCACAATCATGACGAAGGAGCGCTGGGGCTTGCCCATGGCATTGAACACCGAGGCCCAGCCAAAGACAAGATTGCCGAAAGCATAAGACACAGGCACGATGTAGAAAAACAGCACGGCGTAATTGACCACCACCGGATTGTCGGAAAACGCTCCGGCTATGCTCTGCGCACCCAGAGCTAAAATCACAGCGACAAGAAACGACCAGATGAAATTAAAGCCGATCGAAAGATTGATGGTTTTATGGACCCGTTCAAAATTTTCTGCGCCCCAGTTCTGGCCGATAATTGGCGTCATGCCGAGAGACAAAGAGATAACAAGGATAAGCGCCAGCCCCTCTATCCGGGTTACAACGCCAAAGGCCGCAACAGCCTCTGGCCCAAAGCGTGCCAGCAGAGCCACGACAATCGCGCTGGTTAATGGTCCAATAATGTTTGTGATACCGGCGGGAATGGCGATGAAGACCAGCCGCCTGACGGAATCTTTGAATTTATCCAGATGCAGACCGTCTCTAGGGACCATCTGTTTCTTGATAATCAATACGTACAACCCGCCGCACAGGCTGACGCAATAAGCAATCAGCGTGGCCGTAGCCGCGCCGCTTACCCCCATTTCTGGAAAGCCGTATAGGCCGAAGATTAAAATCGGGTCCAGGATAACATTGGTAATCGCCATACTCACCATCACGAGTGCGGGCCATGTTGCATCGCCTGCGGCACGTACGGCGGAATTCCCGTTCACGGGAATGGCCAGAACGACTGAGGCAATCAGCCAGATCGGCATATATGCCTGTACCACCGGAAGAGTTTCAGGCCCCGCACCAAGCAGGGTAAAAAGCGGATCAAGAAAAATAAAAGTAATAAGTGCAATGACCGCGGAGGTACAAACCGCCAGCATAATGCCGTGCAATGTCACCCGGCGCGCTGAATCTTTATCCCCTGCTCCGATCATGCGCGAAATGACGGAGGACATGGCGATATTCAGGCCAAATAATAAGTGCGTGATCAACATGGTGACCGGGAAGGTAAAGCCGATCCCCGCCAGTTCACGTGTGCCCAGCTTGGAAATAAAATACGTATCGGCGATCTGGACGCTGATAACGGCGACCAGACCCCAGATCATCGGAACCGTCAGGCGGATCAGGTGTTTTTCAACAGGGCCTTTGGTCAGGTCGCCCTTGTTTTGGTAGGGAAGCGGTTTTTGGGACATATTTTCTTCTTTTCTTGCCCCCTACATATAAGGCCCTGGCCGGGATTTGCAAACCATGTTTTTATAAAAACTTTTAAAAAACCAAAAAAAATATTGGAAAAACAATTGTTTATAAAATATATCGCAAAAAGATATAAATTACATAAAATTTTAACTAATTTGCATCATACTGAAAGAAGGTGCGGTGTTACGCCGTTTTTTAAGGGTTGTAAAAAAAATTAAAAGTAAAAATTTTAAGCACAAGCGGGGGCTTCATAATGAGTAAAGGCGTAGGCAACAATTCCAATTCTCTAACATCAGCATCATCCAGCAATCATCATTCCGCGTTGTTTACCATCAACAACAATGATGTTTTTACAATGCAGGGAGAATTGACCTTCCTCGATTTCACCTTTGTTGATCCCTATACCGGCGACACCTTCGATATTTTTGGCGAAAAATATCTCAATACCGGCACATATGACGGCGGCGACGGGTATGACACGCTGTTCATGACCAACATGTCCGATGCGATTATTTTAGGCGGCATTTCCGGCGATATGCTCTCGCAGTTCCTGAGCATTGAGCGTTTTGACGGCTTTGGTGGCGATGACATTATTATTCTGGCGCATGCAGATATTGTGCTGGGCGATTTGTATATCACCGGCGGTGCAGGCAACGATCTGATCCTGTCCAATGTCGGGGATGATCAAATTCTCGGCGGCACCGGTGATGATGTTATTTATGGCGGTGGCGGTGACGATATCCTGAGCGGCGGGGCAGATAATGACCTGATCAAAGGCGGTGAAGGCGATGATTATGTCGATGGCGGCACAGGCGATGACGTGCTTTACGGCAATGAAGGTGCAGATATTCTTGTCGGTGGCGATGGCAATGATGTTTTGATGTTTAATGCGGACAGCGTGTGGGATACGGCATTGGAGGAGGCCACCGGGGTCTCCTTCGATCCCGATCTGCCGGCCCTGCCTCCGCTTCTTACGCTCCTAACTCCACCATCCCATGGGCTTGGAATTCTTTCTGTGGGAGACGGCGTACTGGATTTTGATGTCGGGCTGGAGCGGATTTACGATCATCTGGACGGCTATAATCAGTCTCATGATACGTTCAACGGCGGTGCAGGCATTGATACGTTGATGATGACGGATGGCAACGACGCTTTGACGCTGGATAATATCGGGCCATCCTATTCCGGAAATACCGGGCCGCGCGTGGTGGATATTGAGATTATCGATGCGGGTGCGGGTGATGATATCATCGACTTTCGCAGCTATGACCATGTCTATGGCGATGTCACCATGTATGGCGGTGAAGGCAACGACCAGCTTTATTCGTCTGCCGGTAATGACGTGCTCTATGGCGGTTCGGGCGACGATATTCTTGATGGCGGCGATGGCAATGATTTGATGGTCATGGGCGACGGCAGCGACACGATCTATGCGCAATCCGGTAACGATACCATTCTTGTTGATGTTCTGGACGGCAATATTGATAGGGTGATCGGCTTTGATGGCGATGATGTGCTGGATCTTTCCGACATCCTTGATTTTGATTCCGGCAGTGATGACATCATGAATTTCCTGCAACTTGTTGATGACGGCAATGGCAACACCACACTGTATATTGATGCGGATGGCAGCGAGGGCGGTGCAGACTGGGTGGCGGCCATGGTGTTCCAGGATGGCCTGGACGGCACATTGACCGATCTGATCAATAGCGGTGCTTTCGTGGTTGATGATGTGATGCAAACTTCTCAATTGATCTAAGGCGGGTTTTCCCGCAATTTGGAGGGCATGAACAATGCCCTCCAGACTCTGTTTCATCCTTTTGAATCCAGCATGATCGGACCGCCCGCAGGACGTGCCTTGTTCCTGAACGCACGCCTTCATCCGGCTCTGGGGCTGTTGAGCGCCCATCCCCCGTTTTTGCAGCAACATTTCAAGCCGTATGCCGATGAACTGCAGGCGGCCGGCTACGAGGTATTGCCGGATGTTCCTGCTGAAGAACTGCAGGGTGTTTCTTTGGCTCTGATCCTCTTGCCCCAAAACATGCGTGAAGCACGATTTTTAATTGCTCAGGGATTAAAGGCTTTGGAGAATGGCGGACTGATTGCCTGCGCGGCGGCGAATAATGCGGGCGGTGGGCGGCTGAAAAAATTACTGCAGGAATTTGGCCTGTCTGATATCGCGCAGGATTCCCGCAACAAAGCCAAAATTGCATGGGCGTACGTGCCTCATAATATAAAGCGTATGGCTTCTGATCTTACAGATTCCGCGATTTCTGCCGGAACGCAGCAGCGCATATTGAACGGTGGGTTTATCTCCCGCCCCGGCATTTTCGGCTGGGACAAAATTGATGCCGGATCGGCTTTGCTGGCGGCGTATCTGCCCGGCGATCTGGCCGGGACGGGCGCCGATTTCGGATGCGGTTACGGTTATTTGTCGGATGCGTTGTTGCAAAAGGCTGCGAATATAGAGACTTTATATGCGCTGGATGCCGATCACCGGGCGCTGGATTGTGCGCGGGATAATCTTGCGGGGAAGGGCGTGGATATCCACCTGCGCTGGCTGGATCTCACACGGCCCGAAGGTGTTCCGCAGGATCTCGATTTTATTGTTATGAACCCCCCGTTTCATGAGGGAAAACTGACTGATAGCTCTATAGGTATGGGCTTTATTCACACAGCCTGTAGCGCTCTCAAACCGTCCGGTCGGTTGTTTATGGTGGCCAATGCACATCTGCCTTATGAGCGGATTTTGGAAGACAGCTTCGCCTCTGTCCGTACCATTTTTGAAGAAAAGGGATTTAAAGGGTTCGATGCGCGAAAAGGTTAATGCCGCGCGGTTCAGGCTTTTTTCTTATCCGCCTTCGTATCTTCTTTTTTCGCAGTGGACGGGTTTTCCAGCTCCCGTACCTGTTTTTCAACCTCTTGCACTTTACTTTCATCATGCAGGGCCGATTTGTTCAGGCCGGTTTCGCGTCCGACCATGTAATAAATCGAGTCCAGCCCTAGCTCTCCGCTGCGGCCGTTTTCCTTCACCCAATGTGCCATCGCGGCATCCATGGTGATGATGGCTTTATCCGGCTGGTTGCGTTTGCGCATATGCTGATCGGTCAGATGCACGACCAGCATCAGTGAAAAATCCGATACCGTAATACCGTGATGTTTTTCAAATCCGGGGCGGATGGCCTTCAGGATGTTGTATGTTTCCACCGTATCGGGAATTTTCAGGAAAACTTTTTGAAAGCGCCGGTCCATCGCCGGGTCCTGAGCCACATACATGCGGAATTCATCCAAAGTCGTCGCCCCGATCACCAACAAATCCCCTGCAGTCAGATAGGGTTTCATCACATCGGACAGGCCCGCATAGGACGAACCCACACATCCGGGCATGATCTGGTGGATTTCATCGATAAACATGATAATTGGCGGCAAATCAGGATTGTGATAGCGCTCAGCAATGCCTTTACACAGGGGGATGAAGCGTCCCTGGAATTCGGCGGGACCAGATGTTCCGGCCGCCATGCGGGCCAGTTCCAGCTCGATTAGCCGCGCGTTCTGGAGATATTCAGGAACATCGCCTTCCACCACTTTTTGTGCCAGAGCAACAACCAGCGCGGTTTTACCCACTCCGGCCGGGGCCAGCAACACCGCGTTTTTGCGTCCTTTTTGCAGCAGGATCAGGATGGTTTCATCCACTTCCTTGTCGCGTCCGGTGATGGGACCATAACGTCCGGCCTGCGCATTGGCGGTAAAATCCACGCAATAGCTTTTGATGAGCTCTTCAAGCTCCTCATCACTGATGCTGTAATTCCATTTTTCCGTCATGTGGTCCTGATTTTAAAAGTGGTGAGATGGCCAGATACCGTGTTGTTCATTCTATCCTATGCTCCATTTTACCGATAGGGGGTTAACAGAGTCTTTGCAGGGTTGTCATAGTGTTTATGAGATATTTTTCTGTCCTAAGTCTTTGTTTTAATGTGATCCTGGGTGTAGCCCTGCGCGTATAGGGCGGCTGTGAGATCGCCGTGCCGGATGATATTGCTTACTGCTTCTGCCACCACCTGTTTCGGGTGATATCCAATCCCCAGCCCGGCGATTTTCAGCATGGGAATATCGTTCGCGCCGTCGCCAATCGCCATGGTTTGTATAGGGATTATCTGCATTTTTTTCATGTAATGCCGTAAAAATTCAACCTTGGCGTATTTGTCCAGAATTGGCTCTTTCACTTTGCCGCTCAGAAGGCGCTCACCGTCATCATTTTCCTCTATCTCCAGCACATTGCCATGATTGTAGGAAAAGCCAAGCTTGCTTGCGATGGCTTGGGTAAAAAATGTGAAGCCGCCCGACACCAGAACGCAGGCCGCGCCGTGCTGGGACATTACTTTCACCAGCGTGTCGGCACCTTTGCTGATTTGCGTGGCTTTGAGCGTTTGATCCAGCACATCGGCCGGCATTCCCTTCAACAGCGCCACGCGCCTGCGGATGGCAGTGTGAAAATCCATTTCTCCCTCCATGGCCTGCGCTGTAATTTCGGCGACTTCGGCTTTCAGCCCGGCATGTCCGGCCAGCTCATCCAGCGTTTCCCCCGTCACGATGGTAGAATCCATATCCGCCAGCAACAGTTTTTTGCGCCGCTTTTCAATTTCATTGATGAAGAAATCCACTTTATGCTCTTCCAGGAATTCCCTCAAATGCAGCATGCAGGAGTAAGAGAGCTTTGCGGCGATGCCGATATCCGCCGCCTTTTTATCGGCCAGCCAGACTGGTTCGCAGGTTTGCTGGATATTATAATGGGCAATGATGCGCAGCGCCTCGCGTAAATGCGATTTCGCAAGCGGATGTGCGGGGTCGGCGGCGACAAGGGTGAGGATATAACTCATGATTTTCGGTGAAAACTCTGGACGGAGGGCTGGAAATTCTGCACCTTGAGAGGCGCAAAATTGATTTTAACCTATTGCAGGAACAAACGACAATGGAAAACGCATCCCCCGCCAAACCCGATCTTAAACCCGCCAATCCAAGCTTTTCCTCCGGCCCGTGTGCCAAACGTCCAGGCTGGAGTATGCAGGCGGTGGAGCGGCTGGCGATGCTGGGGCGTTCGCACCGCGCCGGTCCGCTGAAGGGACAGCTTAAAGAGGTGATAGAAAAGCACCGTGCCTTGCTGGGCATTCCGGCGGATTACAAAATCGGGATTGTTCCAGCGTCCGATACCGGGGCCTTTGAAATGGCGCTCTGGTCCATGCTGGGTCCGCGCGGAATTGATGTGTTCGCCTGGGAAAGTTTTTCCAGCGGCTGGCTCGGTGATGTGACCAAACATTTGAAACTGCAAGACGTACGCACGTATGAATCCGCGTACGGCGTCTTGCCCGATTTGTCACAGGCCGATCCGGCGCGCGATCAGGTGTTTGTCTGGAACGGCACAACCTCGGGCGTATGCGTCCCGAATGGCGACTGGATTTCCGTTGATAGAGAGGGGTTAACCCTGTGCGATGCTACCTCGGCCGTGTTTGCTTATGACATGCCCTGGGACAAGCTGGATGTCACGACCTGGAGCTGGCAGAAGGTTCTGGGTGGTGAGGCCGCACATGGCATGATCGTGCTCAGCCCGCGCGCCGTGGAACGGCTGGAGACGTACACCCCGCCCTGGCCGTTGCCGAAAATTTTCCGCATGACCAAGGGTGGTAAATTAATTGACGGGATTTTTGCCGGGGAGACGATCAATACGCCGTCGATGATGTGTGTTGCCGATTGTCTGGATGCGCTGGGCTGGGTTGAGGAAATCGGCGGATTGCCTGCTACAATAAGCCGGTGCCGCGACAATCTGGCGGCGGTGGAAAATTGGGTGGCGGCAAGCCGCTGGGCAGATTTTCTGGCCGAAGACAGCGCCTTTCGCTCTTGTACGTCTGTATGCCTGAAGGTGACGGATGAGTGGTTTATCACGCAATCGCCGGAGGATCAGGCTGCCAGTGTCGGCGCGCTGTGCAAATTGCTGGAACAGGATGGCGCGGCCCATGATATAAAATATTACCGCGATGCCCCGCCGGGCCTGCGTATCTGGTGCGGCGCGACGGTGGAGACAAAAGACGTACAGGCCCTCCTGCCGTGGCTGGATTGGGCCTATGCGCAGGTTAAACAACAGGCTGCGCAGAAGGTGGCTTAGCCCTGACCTCTGCTACAACTTTATCAATGCCTTCTCTGTCTAGGGTTTTTTCCCTGTATAAGGCTTTGGCGATAGCTTCGATAAGTCTTTTATGACGCCACGCAAATTTGTCTGCCTCTTTTGTTGCTTCTTCCAGAAGGGTTTGTATTTTTTCTTTTCTGTCGGGGGTCTGATCAAAATCATCAACAATGATTTCAGCCAGTAATCGGGCATCTCTTCGGTCATTCATTGACCCTTTAGCCATTTTTCTGAAGACCCTTTGCGCGGCTTCGGCGGCCATACAGCCGACCATGTCATTGAATAACTGTTCTCTTGAACGCTCTTCTGTCGTTGGTTCGAAGTTAACATGGCCGCCTTATGCTTCGGAAGGAAGCAAAATAGAGCGAGTGCCCAATGCGCTGGCGAGAATAGAGATTTCCATGCATTTTACTCCGGCATCCAAAACTTCATATGCGGCCAAATGACCGGCTTCATGATATGCAATTTTATCTCCCATTGTGGCTTTAGTGAATAGGTTGCCAATCACTGGGAAAGCCCATCTGTTATAAACCCCGACGTAAAGGGCAAGCACGACCAACGTTATAGATGTGATTGGGAAAGCAGGGTTTTCTTTTGAAGACGAAACCCCGACACTCGATAAAATCAGGTCTTTGCCCGTGTCTTCAGCGTATTTGAGGGACGTTAAGCTTCCCAGTGAAAGCGCGGTGAAGAGAGCCGCGACAGAGAGCTTTTTGAATGTGTCTTTTTTCGCCATGGCTTTCTTTATCCATAAGGATGTGTTTTTTCAAGTTTTATCTTTTGACTTTGATTCCCCAGCGCCTTATTCCTATCCTCCATCATGAATTTTGCACTTGAGACAGTTTTGCTCGCTTTTGCCGTGACCGCCGGGGCGGGGCTGGCCACGGTTGTGGGCGGGTTTATCGTGTTGACCACGAAGACGCCGAACCCGCGTTTGCTAGCGTTTGGGCTGGCCTTTGCCGCCGGGGCGATGGTGTTTATTTCCCTGACCGAGATCCTGACCAAAGCCACAATCGCTTTCGGGCATGATTACGGGCCGGATCTGGGCTATACATACGGCCTGATCTGGTTTTTGATCGGGCTGGGGCTGATTGCCACAATTGACCGTATCTTTCCCAACCCGCATGAACGCCTGGCGATTGACAGCTCGCTGATTGACGGGCACAGCAAGGCGTATCTCAAACATGTCGGCCTGATGACCGTGATTGCGATTACCGCGCATAATTTCCCCGAAGGGCTGGCGACCTTTTTCGCGATGTTAGAAAGCCCAGCTGTAGGTTTGACATTGGCCCTGGCGATTGCGGTGCATAACATCCCCGAAGGGGTATCCATCGCTATTCCGGTTTATTTTGCCACCAATAATAAATGGCTGGCGATAGGGGCGTGTTTTCTCTCCGGCCTGGCCGAGCCGGTGGGCGCGGGGATCGGCTATGCGATCTTAAGCCCGTTTTTGACCGAATCCGTATTTGGCGCGGTGTTCGGCATTATCGCCGGGGTGATGGTGTTCCTGTCGCTGGATGAATTGCTGCCGGCCGCCAAGCATTACGCCAAGGGCCATGAAACCGTCTATGGCCTGGTGATCGGCATGGTGTTTATGGCGATCAGCCTGATCATGTTCCGGTTTTAAAATATCGGTTTGCAAATAATTTAAACCCTGCTATCCCTTTACGTCTGTGACCCTCACAAGACAAAAAAGGATTTCAAACATGCCTAACCCCAAAGTTCTGATCAGCGACAAGCTGGATCCCCTGGCCGTCGAGATTTTCAAAAAAAACGGCTGCGATGTCGATTTCAAGCCGGGCCTTGAGTCTGCGGAGCTGTTGAAAATCATCGGCGAATATGACGGGTTGGCAGTGCGCAGCGCCACCACCGTGACCAAAGAAGTGCTGGAAGCCGGAACGAATCTGAAGGTGATCGGCCGCGCCGGGATTGGCGTAGATAATATCGATGTCCCTGCCGCCACCGAAAAAGGCGTTGTGGTCATGAACACGCCGTTCGGCAATTCCATCACCACGGCGGAACATGCCATTGCCATGATGTTTGCCCTGGCCCGTGAAATTCCGGCGGCCAATAAATCCACCCATGACGGCAAATGGGAAAAGAAACGTTTTATGGGTGTGGAGCTGTTCGGCAAGACGCTGGGCGTGATCGGTTGCGGCAATATCGGCGGTATAGTCGCCGACCGGGCAGTCGGTTTAAAAATGGACGTCATCGCGTATGATCCGTACCTGACAGAAGACCGTGCGGTTGAGATCGGCGTTGAAAAGGTGGAGCTGGACGATTTGCTCGCCCGGGCGGATTTCATCACCATCCATGTGCCGAAGAACGACAAGACAGCGGGTCTGATCAATACGAAGACCATCGCCCAGATGAAAGACGGCGTACGCATTATCAATTGCGCGCGCGGCGGTATTATTCTAGAGGCCGATCTCAAGGCGGCGCTGGATAGCGGTAAGGTCGCAGGTGCGGCGCTGGATGTATTCGAAGTGGAACCGGCTACGGATAATATCCTGTTCGGGGATGAACGTGTGGTCTGCACGCCGCATCTGGGCGCGGCCACAACGGAGGCGCAGGTCAATGTCGCCCTGCAGGTTGCCGAGCAAATGGCCGATTACCTGGTCAACGGGGCGGTGACGAATGCGTTGAACATGCCTTCAATCTCGGCGGAGGATGCTCCGCGTTTAAAGCCTTATATGAAGCTGGCCGAACAGCTGGGCAGCTTTGCCGGGCAAATCACCAACCAGGCTATCAAACGTATTTCCGTGGAATATGAAGGTAGCGTGGCAGAGCTGAATACCCGGCCGCTGACGGCTATTGTGATTGCCAATTTGCTGAAGGTCCAGCTGGAGAGCGTTAACATGGTCAACGCCCCCTCTATTGCAGAGGCGCGCGGTATTGCGGTCAAGGAATCGCATGAAGGCTCATCCCATGATTTTCGCAGTGTGATCAACGTGTATGTCACCACCGATAAGCGCAGCTTTAATGTCACCGGCACCCTGTTTACAGGCAAGGAGCCGCGCATCGTGAATATTGAGGAGGTGCCGGTGGAGGCTTCAATTTCCAGCCATATGCTGTTTATCCGCAACAATGACGAGCCGGGCCTGATTGGGGCGGTGGGAACAATCCTGGGCGGGGCAGGGCAAAACATCGCCGATTTCCGCCTAGGCCGGAAAAAGGATGAAGCCAAGGCGATTTGTCTGGTATCGTTAGATGCCGAGCTGCCGGAAGAGGTGTTCAGCCAGATTTCAAATCTGCCGCAGATTGAAAGCGCGCGGCGGTTGCGGTTTTAACCATTATCAAAGGAGATAATATGATGAGAGTTTTTACAGTTTTGGCCGTTGCGGGCGTATTCGCTTTTGCGCATAGCGCGCAGGCGCAGGGCTTTCTGGACAGTGTGAATAATGCCATGGACAGCGCGCGTTCGACCATGGAAAGCATGGATAAGACCATGGAAAACGCAACCGACACCGCAAAAAACGTTGAGGAAACCATGCCGGCCTCGCCACCGGCGGATGCTCCGCCGCAGGCACGGGAAAATACCAGAAGCAGGGCAGCGCAGGAACGCGGCATGATCGCGCGCGACAATGATTCTGAGGACCGGGCGCTGGAGGCGCGCAAACGCCGCGCGGCGCGCATTCAATCCGCAAACCCGGATTCTGCCGTACGCGCGCAGGGCGCAGAGCCTACCACCCGCCGCCGGCGTTAACCTTCACCTCTGGTACATTACCTCCGTTTGGAGAAATAACGCTGGCAAGCGCCTTTAAGCTCGTCTTCCAGCTGCTTGCCGTATGCCCCGCCGTCACCTTGCATTTTTTTGGCAACAATGGCGCTCAGAGTCTTGTGATGAGCGGAGACAATGGCAACCGCATCGCCATCCATTTCTTTAAGCCCTTCCATGAAGCTGAGCATCACATTGGCCAAATTGCCGATCAGGTTATAGCGAAAGGTTGAGGCGTTGGCCTTGAGCTGCATAACTGCGGCTGTCATGCTTTCCACAGCCTGGTCCTTGTTGATTTCCCCGGCTTTGGCTTTTTGGATAGCTTCGGCCAGTTTGTCTAGAAATTCTCCCGCCAGTGGCGCAAAATCAACCGTATTATTGTCCATGACTGACTGGCAACGCTCGACCGATCTTTCATCCAGCGGTCCTGTGCCCACTTTGGCCTGCAGGGATTTATTCGCCTTTATAACTTTTACGTTTTGCGGTGCAGGATTATTCATGTCGTCTCGTCAGGGTTAAAAAATCTTTTTCTTAATGTTCGCAGGCAATTAGTTAAATTTCAATGATTTTGCTTTTATCTTTGGGCTAGGGTGCCGGGGGGCGCTGGCGTATCAACTATCAGATTCTCGGCGCATCGGTCCTTGGTATTGACCGTCAGAGCGCCGCCGCCTGTCGGGGCCGAAAAACTCGTCGGTCACAATAAAATCACGCGGTTGGTTGATCACATAGGCGATCCGCCGGGCCAGATCATTGGCTGAAAACGGCTTGACCAGAAATTCTGTCGTTCCCATATCACGGGCTTCGGAGACGCGGCGCATCGCGCTATAGCCGGTCATCATAATAATTGGAACCGTTTTATTCGGGGATTTCGGGTTTTTGCGGATATTCTGCACCAGCTCAATCCCGCTCATGGGCTGCATATGCCAGTCGGTGATAACGATATCAGGGTTTTCCTGGCAGAAGATGTTAAACCCCTGCTCACCCTCTTCGGCGTTACGTACGGTTCCAACACCCAGGGTTTCTAGTACCGATGTTACCAGCTTGCGCATCGGCACAGTGTCTTCGACAAGCAGGACACTTAATTTCTCGAACTGAAAACCCATGGTAAATACGCCGTATTTGTTACTTCCTCTTCTATATTTAGCGCGGAGTTGAAAAATTTTCAACAGGTCTAAGATTTTCAGGAAGGTCAAAAAACAAGGATTAGAAAAATAGGCCCAAAATAAAGAACCCCGATGTCCCGTCCTGTAATCCGGTAAACCGGCCTCAGAACTAAAGACATCGAGGTCTTTTTGGGAAGCAGTTCTACAGTGAACTTACAGTTTTAAGGCTGTAAAAACCCATAGACATTTGCTCAGATCAAGGTGTTAAAAAAATCAAGGAATTCGCGTTTTTTCCTGTTTTTCAACTCTTGGCAGATGAACCCCCATCTGCCGGTGTTTATCGTGCCGATCAAGCACTCATCAGTGTGTTCGCGAACGAGCACCGATATTTCAGGGACAAATACAAACGTCTGGATGCTTTGTTATGCGTACCTGCCAAAAGAATTATTCACGCTTTAATGTGCCGCAACCACAAGTCTTCTTATTGGCAGGCCATCCAAACTTTTTGACCCCTTGAGCTTCCGAGTCGAGCAAAAGCTACTTTGGAAACCCTGAGCTGATGACTACTTCAACTCTTTTGTCAGCTGGTCCGCATCCGGTGAAGGAAGCGTCCGTTGAAGACAGTTACAGGATTCCCGTTTTCGTATGCAGAGTCGAGTCCTTTTTTCATGTTTTTGTAATTTATTTTTGATTGGAGGGGTTCTGTTAAAATTTTATTGCGCTCAATAGAGTATTTGAATCGTGAAAAGAATCAGTTTCACGCACAAGTTTATCCACAGTTTGTCCCAAGATAAAAAAAATTGAAATTTTTTAAAATTTTTTCAAAAAAAGCAGAAAACCGGGGTTTTATTTTTCAGAATTCAGCAGTTTTTTGCCACTTTTTTTCATTTTCTGCCGCCACTTCGAATCGAAATTCATGTTGATTTCCGTCGATTCGGCTTTTTCTTTCTGTTCTGATTCTCCCCAAACCCTTGATTTTCAGGCGATTGTCAGCGATTCGGCGGCCTGCACCAAGCGATTCGGGCGTTCTTAAAATGAATTGTTGCAAGCGCTTTCCCTAACCCCCTGATTGGGTTTTGATTCGCGGTTTACTTAGGGCATACGGCAACGATTCGCAATATTTTCTTTGCATTTTTTGTGTTTTTTTCGTAAAAGTTACCGCGAACCATAACAGCAAAATGTCTGCAAGGGATTGAATTTGTTTATTTTTAACATAATATATTGACAAGACTCTTAATGATATGTTAAAAACTATGCACTTCTGTTAAGAAATTTTTAAGATTTTGCGGCGCCCGCGCTCTTGTATATAGATAAGTAGCATATAGGCCAGGCGCTTCACTAAACCCAAGGAGAGAGTAAAAATGGCAAACCAAACATCATCCGGAACACCTGTGAACAACGCGTCTTCGGCAAATTCTACCGCCCAGGGCGGCAACAGCGGCGCAAACAATAAGAGCTACATCGTAGAGGACGTTTGCGATCTCGGCGGCAAGGACGCCGGTGAAGGCATTCTGGCTCCGGTGGTTCTTGAAAGACCTGAGGGCGGCGACAACTATGAAGTATTCCTGCAGCCCGGCGCGAAATATTTCTTTGATTTTGAAAAGGGCGATGCGCAGAGCTTCGTGCAAAATGACGGCAGCCTGACGATCTCCTTTGCCGATGGCGGACAAATCACCCTGCATAATTTCGGTGATGTTACGACAGCCGAGATGCCTGCCGAACTGGCTTTTGCCGATGATCTGAATGTTGATGAGCTGGCCTCCCTTATTCAGGTGCTCAATGGTGGTAACGAAAAAGATGGGTTGGAGGAAACGCCTCTCGCAGAAATCCGTGATGAAGACGGCCAGGACGTTGCCGAGATTGAACCCGCTTCCGGTGATGATATTGCTTCCCAGCTGGCGCAGGTTGAACCTGCCGCTGGTGAGGCGCAGGGCGCGCTGGCCAATTCCGGCTTTACCTTCGACAATCCAAATGACACACCTATCAATCCTCTTGGTGCTGTTGGCCCTCTTGGCCCGACGGCGCTTGCCTATGGTGTTAATTTCCCGGAGCCGGATTTGATTATTACGCCTCCTGATGAGCCAAGTGTTGGCCCTGATGGATCGCCATTTGCCGTTTTGGGTGCGGTTAATCTCGTTGATGAAACAGATCTTGATGATAACGGAACAGAAAGCGTTGAAGGTCAGTTGGACGTTGATTTCGGTGCAGACGGTCCCGGCGCGATTGAGCCGAACGGCGATGTGACAGTTGATGGCTCTGTGGCTGGCGGCGAGCTGACCTCTGATGGTTCTCCCGTTACAATTTCGGCTGTTGATGGTGGTTATGTTGGTATGACAGATGGCGGCGAAGTCATCTTCACACTGACAATCGATCCGCTAACGGGCGAATATCAATTTAACTTGCTTGGCAATCTGGATCACGCCGATATGGATGATCCGAATGACCTTATTACATTGACATTCGGTGTTGTTGTATCCGATGCCGATGGCGATACGGTGAACACAACAATCACAATCAATGTGGCCGATGACGGTCCTGTTGTTGGCGATTCCACAAGCAATGTCGATGAGACAGATGGTTTCAACCAATATGTTGACGGTCAGATCGATATTGACGGCGGCCTGGATGGCGTAGATACCGTGACTTTGTCGACCGATTATACGGTTACCGGTTCTGCCACGGACGGCCAGCTGACCTCCGGCGGCGAGCCTGTGATGGTCATGGAAGTAAATGGCGCGCTTGTTGGTCAGACCCCAAGTGGCGATGTTATCTTCACATTGCAGATCGATCCAGAAACAGGATTGTACCGCTTCACACAATACGGTCCGGTGGATCACGCAGACGGCACAGACCCGAATGACATCCTGTCCATCACATTTAACGTGCATGTTACAGACGGCGATGGTGATGCAGGCGAAGGCACAATCACAATCAATATTGCTGATGATGGCCCATCCATTGAAACCGATGCGGGCCGCGTTGACGAAGACACTTTGGCCGATGGCGGTGTGATTGTTCGCAACGGTCAGCTGGATCACGATTTCGGCGCAGACGGCGAAGGTGAAATCACACCGGATGCAAACAGCGATGTCGTTGTGATGTATGAAGCCGGTCAGGACCAGAGCCAGCCTCTGACCTCCGGCGGCGAAGTGGTTGATATTTCCGCCACGGCTGATGGTTATGTCGGCATGGTAAACGGTCAAATTGCCTTTACCGTGACGATCGATCCGGCCACAGGTGAGTTCACCTACACGCAATATATGCCGTTCGATCACCCGGATACCGGTGACAATAATGATGTCATCTGGCTGAAGCTTCCTGTTCAGATTACTGATGCTGACGGCGATACGGACACAGGCTACATCCAGATCGATATTCAAGATAGCGGCCCGACCGCCAATGACGACACAGGCAGCGTTGATGACGACACACCTGTTCTGACCGGCGATGTAACCGACAATGATGAATTCGGCGGCGATGGCACACCGTCTGACGGCGGTGAAGTCAAAAGCGTTGAGTTTAACGGTGAGACATTTGAAATGCCGGAAGACGGCATGCTGACCATTAATGGTGAGTTCGGTGTTCTGAACATCAACGAAGACGGCTCTTACACTTACACCGCCTATGGCGATCAAAGCGGCGTGGATGTGTTTACCTACACGATCTGCGATGCTGATGGTGACATGGATACAGCAACGCTGACGATCAATGTGTCCGACACGAATGATGTGCCGCAGCTGATCGAACCGGCCGCCCAGTCCGTTGATGAAACCGATCTGGATGCCGACGGTGTCAGCGTTACTGGGCAGGTAATCGCAGATTTCGGCGATGACGGTCCGGGTTACCTGTCTCCGGACGGTGATGTGAATGTTTCCGGCTCCGTTGCAGGCGGCGAGCTGACATCCAATGGTTCTCCCGTGACGATCAGCGCAGTAACCGGCGGCTATGTTGCTTATGATGCCGGAGGCAACCTGATCTTCCAACTGACGATCGATCCGGAAACCGGCGAATACACCTTCACGCAATACGGCGTGCTGGATCATGCCGACCCGAACGACCCGAACGATGTCATTACGATTGACTTCGGCGTGGTGGGTGTTGATGCGGATGGCGACATGGCCAATACTGATATCACTATCAACATCTATGATGACGGTCCAAGCGCGATAAATGATACGGCAGATGCTGATTTCAGTGACGGCGTAACTGAAGGCAACGTGCTGGATAATGACAATTTATCGAATGATGTCGACAATGACGTGACCTCCGTGCGCTTTGGCGACACTGAAGTTGAGGTTCCGGCTGAAGGCACAGTCACAATTGACGGTGATTACGGTACGTTGCAAATCGCAGCGGACGGATCATACACCTATACATTGTTTGATGGTGTGGAGCTGGGCGGTGAGTCTACCGCTGAGTTCACGCCTGATGACGTAGCCGGATTCCAGAACACGCTGACTCAGGATGGCATCACCATTACCTCCAGCACAGGCGAAGACCTGACATGGGTTGATATTGGTGATGGCGGCGGCGTTGGTATCGCCGGCGGCCCACGTGGATCTGACAAGATCTTCCTGGAAGGTGAATCCATGATTGTGGATTTTGCACCGGCCGAGCAAGTGACCTTTACGCTGGCTGATATTGGCACAAACAATGCTGATTGCGGTATTGATTTTGTGGTGACGCTGGCCGATGGCTCTCAGGTTTCCCTGGAAATCGATCTGAGCAACTACACGATTGTTGACGGTTTGGTTGATATCACGCTGAGCGCCGACATGTTTGGTGGCTTGCTGATCGATAGTGTTGATCTGTCTTCCTATGTGAATTCAAACCTGGAAGCAGCCTCGTTCCTGATTAACAGTGTGAATGTTCAATATCCGGGCGAGGATTTTCAGGATCAGTTCGAATATACTGTGACGGATGCGGATGGCGATAGCTCAACCGCGACATTGACCATTAACGGCGATGTTGATGGTGATGGTGCGGCTCTGGTGTCCGGCGATGATACGGATGGCGATTCCGGCATGATCACAAGCGCCTCTGCAGGCGATGTCATCAGCTCGGTTGCTGCTGTACAGAACACGCTGCAGGCTCAGGCCGAAGGCGCGAACAACCCGACTGTTATGACTGCCAGCGTTTTGATGGCTGCCGGTCTGGCTGAAGCGGCGCAGGCGGCGACCTCTGCAACTGTCATAGACGCTCTGGCTGTGAAATCCTCTGCGACGCTCGACACAGCTGTAATCAGCTCCGTACAGGGTGCTTTCGGTGCGACCGATGTTGAGGCGGCTGAAAAGCTTGCGCAAACATCATCCGTCTCTGCGGTTGAAGTCGAAGGCGAAGCTACAGCACAAACGCGCGTCTTCAAGCCGATCGATATCGAACTGGCCGAAGCCCGTCTGGAAGAGCTGCTGAAAGCCGTTGCTGAGAATGCCGATGTCAGCGGTGCGCACGGCGCAGACTCCGTTGATGTTGATCATGTCCTGTACGGCGATGAGTTTGGTGTTCTCAAGGTGATGGCCGGTGAGGGTGTTGCCGATGCGGGCGAAGCTGTGAAAGCCGGCGATGTTGCGGTTCTGGAAGTGGCTGAGGAAAGCTCCATGAAAGAGCAGATCCTGGCTGAGAAAGCGCAAGCCGATGGACATGATGATGTTCTGACCCTGCAATCTTATGTCGGAAAAGAACTGTTCGATGATACCGACATCGATGCGCTTGTGTTTAGAGCCGCCAATGATTTTTCCACCGATGCCATAAAGAAAGTGGCTTTGGATGGTGTGGTGAGCGTGGCGGATGTGATAAGCGTTACAGGCGCCGAGCATGACGGTCTGCAAACCAGCATCAACGGCTTTATCCAGGACACGCAGGATAATCACTCTCCGGTGGTTTCCGTGGCCGCAGATGCTGCGCATCAGGGCCATGATTTTGGCACCAGCGCACAGGCATACGAAGCCGTGACGGCGATCATCCTTGAGATGCCCGAGCTGGCGCAGAAATCAGCGACGGATCTGATCTAAAATTTCTTAGCAGAAGGCCGGCTTTGCCTCCGGCTTTCGCTCTCTGCAACCCGGGGCCCGTCAAAAGGCTCCGGGTTTATTTTAGGTCGCTGTTTTCCTGTATTTATCCACAGGCTGGGGCGGTGCTAAAATTTTGATTAAATTATGCAAAGACTCTTGCATTTACTAAGAAAAACAGGCATAAAGTGGGTGTAAGTTATGAAGTGAGTTATTCACAGAAGCAGAATTCAAAAGTCGCAAATCAAAAAACAAAAGATTTAAAGAGTTTAATCGTGAAAGGACGTAAGGTCGTGATTTCTAAAACCAATATCCGCAAACTATGTTTAACCGTTTCTGCCGTGGCGCTTTTGTCGCTTGGCGGCGCAGCCACGGCCCAGGACGCAGATCCGGCTCTGCATCAGAGTTTGAGCATCTCCCTGCAGCAGGCCTTGCATACCGGTATTCATACCAATCCCGAATACGGCGTTGTTGCCGCCAGTCGCCGTGCCACGGATGAAGAGCTGGCCCAGGGCCGTGCCTTGTTCCTGCCGTCCGTTGATGTGCGTGCCGATGCGGGTCCGGAATATACGGAGAACGCCTCAACCCGGGCCGGTACAGGCGATGATGATGAAACGCTGGTTCGTTACCTGGCTTCGGCCACTTTGACGCAGATGCTGTTTGACGGCTTTGATGCGAGATATGAAGTGGAGCGCCAGAAAGCCCGCGTGGCATCCGCCGCCAGCCGCGTGCGCGAGACAGCCGAGCTTGTCGGCTTGTCCATCGTTGAGTCTTATCTGGATGTTCTGCGCCAGCGCCAGCTTTTGGTGATTGCGCGCCAGAACGTGCAAAGACATTTGGAAATTATGGACCAGATCACCGATGGTGTAAGCGCAGGCCGCTCGACACAGGCTGATTTGGAGCAGATGCGCGCCCGTGTGGCACAGGCCCGCGCAACTGAATCCAGCACCCGCCAGGCTCTGAGAAATGCCGAAGCAATTTACCGTCAGGAAGTTGGAGATGCGCCCGGAAAGCTCGACCTGCCGGTGACCCCGTTTGACGGACTGGCCGCAGATGTGGATCAGGAGGTCAAGCAAACACTGGCCCACAGCCCGACTTTGGACATTTTCACCGCCGATATCGAGGTGGCCTATGCCGAAGCTCAGCAGACAAAATCAACCTTTTATCCTCAATTTGACCTGGAAGTGAATGCAACCCAGGGCGATAATTTGAACGGTGTAGAGGAGAAAGAACGCAGCGCGTCGGCTCTTGTCGTCATGAACTGGAACCTGTATCGCGGCGGCGCCGACACGGCCCGCGCCCGTGAATTCATTCACCGTCATCAGGAAACGAAAGAATCACGCGCCGAAGCTTCCCGCGCTGTAGAGAGTGATGTGCGCCAGACCTGGGCGTCCATGATTGCTTCCGGTGAGCAGGCCCGCCAGTTCGCGGCGCAGGCTGATGCCAATATCGAAGTTGTGAAGGCTTACAAAGATCAGTTCGACCTGAACCGCCGTACGCTTTTGGACGTTCTGGACGCCCAGAATGAATGGTTCGTTTCCCGGTCCAACACCATCAATTCCGAATTCCTGGAGATGTTTGCCGTTTACCGCCTATTGGCGCTGAAGGGCAGCCTGCTTCCTGTGCTGGGCGTGGAATATCCGCGTGAGAGCCAGGTGGCTTCCGACGATGTCTGGACCGTTGACGACCAGATTTTGGCCCGCTAATTTTTGCCCTCTGACTTGAGAGGGATGGCGGATTAAGGTAGATTGAATAAAGGGAGACTTTCTCCCTTTATTTGTTTTCATACAGAAACGAGCCGCCTCCCTTGAGCAAGAAACCCGACGCACAGTCCAAAAAAGAAAAAGCGACCGGCGAATTTTCAAAAGCCGGTTCCGCTTCCGGTGATCCCGAAGATAAAGCACAGGAAACGCCTGGAGATCCTGCGGCGGATAACCTGCCGGTTGATGACAACGAACAGTCCAAAGAAATTAAGACCGAGGAAGACGATCCCGATAGCTGGGCGCTGCAGGCCGATAAAATGGCCATTCGCATGCCGTTGATTGATGCGCTGAAGATTATGGCCGGGTATTACGGTCGGCGCACCAGCGCTTCCGCTCTTATCGCGGGGTTGCCCATTCCCAAAACCGGTATCACCCCGGCCCTGTTTGTGCGGGCGGCGGAACGGGCGGATCTGAACGCCCGTCTGGCGGAACGCTCCCTTGAATCGCTTGCGATTGCGCCGAACCTGCCATGCATTCTGACGCTGGATAGCGGCCAAGCCTGCATTTTGTGGGACATTAAATATCCGCCCAAACATCCGCCGAAAAAGGTGGAGGGGCAGGAAGTCGAGATCCATCCCGAAACTGAATTCGTCGTACAGTTCCCCGAAACCCGAGATGAAAAACAGCCCATGACGCTGGAGCAGCTTTCAACGCTGTATCTAGGCTATGCGTTCTTTGTTCGTCCTGTTGCTCGCAGTGACGAGCGCGCCGGCCCGGCGGAAATTGAAACTGCCCGCGACTGGTTCTGGGAAGCCTTTAAAAAGAACAAAACCCTTTATTGGGAAGTTGCCGCGGCCGCGATCATGATCAACCTATTCGGTATCGCCAGCTCCCTGTTCGTCATGAATGTGTATGACCGGGTTGTGCCGAATAATGCTTTTGAGACTTTATGGGCACTCGCGATCGGTATTATGATCGTTTATATTTTTGATTTTGCCTTGAAAAACCTGCGCGCGCATTTTCTGGACCATGCCGGGCGCAAGGCCGATATTAAAATTTCCGCTGAATTGTTTGAACAGATTTTGGGGATGACCATGGCGGCCCGGCCCGCCAGCGCCGGGGTGCTGGCCAGCAAGATGCGTGAATTTGAAACCATCCGGGATTTCTTTACCTCCGCCACCATGGTGGCTTTGATCGATTTGCCTTTCATCCTCGTCTTTGTCGGCTTTATCGCGGTGATCGGCGGACCGCTGGCTTTTGTACCGCTGGGCGCTATTCCTTTTGTGGTCGGGATGGGTTTTTTCCTTCAGGACCCGTTGAATAGGGTCATCAAGCAGTCGTTGAACGAGAGCGCGCTGAAAAACGCGCTCCTGTTTGAAACCTTTACCGGGTTGGAAACTGTCAAGGTACAGGCCGCCGAAGGACACGTACAGCGCCGCTGGGAAGAACTGAACGAGAAAGCTTCCCGGACGTCTGTGAAGTCCCGCCAAATTTCGGCCTTCGCCCAGAACTGGGCGGTCTTTATTCAGCAGCTGGTCAGTGTCTGGATTGTCATTGTCGGCGTCTTCCTCATCAGTGATGGCGCGTTATCGATGGGGGGTTTGATTGCCTGCGTTATCCTGTCCGGCCGGGCTATGGCCCCGCTGGCCCAGGTATCCGGCCTGTTGACACGGTTGAGCCAATCGCGCCAGTCCCTTGAGCATCTCGATGAGCTGATGAAAAAACCGGTTGAGCGCCCGAAAGGAAAGCACTTTATAACCATGCCGCATATGGGCGGGCGTGTGGAATTCCGGGATGTTCTTTTCCACTATCCAAACGCCAGCGCGCCGACGCTCAACCATATCAGCTTTATGATAGAGCCGGGAGAAAAGGTCGGGATTATCGGTGCGGTTGGCTCCGGTAAAACGACGATTGAGCGGCTGCTCTTGAACTTGTACGAGCCGCAGAGCGGATCGGTACAGATTGACGGTACGGACGTACGCCAGATTGATCCGGGCGATTTGCGCCGAAATGTCGGTGCGGTTCAGCAAAGCCCGCAGCTCTTTTACGGGTCTGTGCGGGAAAATATCACGATGGGCCATGAAACTGCGCCCGACCGTGCGGTGCTCAAGGCAGCCGAGCTCTCCGGCGTTCTGGAATTCTTAAAAGATTCATCGGCCGGTCTGGACACACAGGTCGGGGAGCGCGGCGAAGCGCTCTCCGGCGGGCAGCGTCAGGCCGTGGCGATTGCGCGGGCTCTGCTTTACGATCCGCCGATTTTGGTGCTGGATGAGCCGACCGCCTCTATGGATCCGGCTTCGGAGAATCGCCTGCGCAAGCGTCTGGGCGTTTTGTGCGAGGGCAAAACCACCTTGCTGATCACGCATAAAGGCTCGATGCTGGCGATCGTGGACAAGCTGATCCTGATCGATCGCGGACGGCTGGTGGCTTTTGGTCCGAAGGACGACGTTATCCGCAAGCTCCAGGCCCGCCAATACGGCACGGCGGCCGAACATACGGATGTATAGGGAACATGAAATAAAATGACAGAGCTGAAAATGAACCCGAATCCGCAACCGCCCTCTAAACACAAGGACTCTGCGCCGCAGAAGAAGGGCCCCGCAAAACCTCCGAAAAAATCGGCGGATGAAGAATTCGAACAGAGCCGCGCGGAATGGGCCAAAGGCCAGGTACAAAAGGCGCAGGCGCATTTGCTCACAATTTTTGAAGCCGATGATGATTTGCCCCTGTCCCAGCATTTATTATTTGTCGGGATTATCGGATTTTTTGTTATCGCAATTTTCTGGGCCAACCTGGCGACGCTGGATGAGGTTTCGCGTGGGGAAGGAAAAGTCATCCCCTCCACCGATATTCAGGCGATTCAGGTTCTGGAAGCCGGGCTGGTCGAGGAGTTCCTAGTGAATGAGGGGGAAGAGGTTGAGGCCGGTCAAGTGTTGCTGCGCCTCAGCGATATCGAAGCCTCTTCCAATCTCGGCGCAAATCAGGCGCGGTATTTGGGTTTGCTGGCCTCTATCACGCGTTTGCAGGCGGAAGCCGAAGGAAAGGCAACTGTTGAATTTCCCGAAGATGTTATGAAGGGTGCGCCCAATTCTGTGACCGAAGAAATGAACGCTTTCCGTGCCACACGCCAGCAAATTATTGGTCAGACCAACATTCTGGATCAGCAGCTTATCCAGCGAGAACAGGAAGTGCGCGAATTGGAAACTCGCGTTTCGGATATTCGCGGCGTTTTGCGTTTGCAACAGGAAGAAAAAGCGATGATTGAGCCGTTGATCGAGCGTGGCTCTGCCCCGCGGATGGAACTGCTCCAGCTTGAGCGCAGCATCAAAGAAAAGACGACCGAGCTGAACAGTGCTTTGTCCAGCCTGCCGCGTGCCCGTTCCGCCGTAAGCGAAGCCAAGGCTCGTAAAGCCGATATAGAAACCTCTGCGCGGGCGCAGGCGCAGACAGAACTCTCTGCAAAACTCATTGAATTGAGTGAGATCAAGGAACGACTGTCGGCTCTGAAAGATCGCAAGACACGTACGGAGATTCGCTCCCCGGTGAACGGTACTATTCAGGAAATTTCTATTAATACAGTGGGCGGTGTTGCCCGTCCCGGTGAGGATATCATCAAGATTGTGCCCAAGGACGACCAGCTGATTGTTGAGGCGAAGGTCAAGCCGTCTGACCGTGCGTTTATCTATCCGGGCCAGCCGGCGATGGTCAAGATTACCGCCTATGATTTCTCGATTTATGGCGGGTTGAAAGGCGAGGTTGTCGATATTTCCGCCGATACGATTGAGGATGAAAAAGGCAACAGTTTTTACCGTGTACGCCTGCGTACGTATGAGACAGAGCTGAAGCGCAAAGGCGAAATTTTGCCGATTATTCCGGGTATGGTGGCTTCGGCAGATATTCTGACCGGCCAGAAAACCGTGATGCAGTATTTGCTTAAACCCTTTATCAAAACGCTGGATGTGGCTTTTACGGAGAGGTAGAGGCTTCTAATCTTTCACCCAGTCCAGTGCTTCCTGAAGATCGGCTTCGGCAAAAAACCGGATGTCGCCTTTGATAAGGGGCTTCGTCATTTTCTTGTGAAATATCTCTTTTTCCGGTGGATTTACAAAAGCCAGCTTTTTAACGTACTGCCCGTATTGCACCAATGCTTCACTATCGAATTTCGTGGCTTCTTCTTCCCAGCCCTTGAATTCCTTGTAATACACCAGAACGCGGATTTCTCCATTGCGTTTGAGCATATCCAACACGCGCGGCATGAAATTTTCTTTATAGCCTTCCGGCGAAATTGGCTTATCGATCATCATGCATACAGTCCGATCATCGGTCTCCTTCATAACGGTGTTAAATTTCTGGTGCATGGGTCAGCCATCTCCTGTCACGAGTTTTTATGGATGTTATAGTACCAACCTAGTCTGTTTTGTAAAAAACTCAAATAAAATCAAAATATTAGATTTTACTACTATTAACCCTAAGCTACATTACTGCAGGGCTTGCAAAAACCCGGGATTTCGGGAAAAGTAGAGCGATGAAAAACGCAGAACAAAAAAATACCAAAATCACAATCACTTTGCCCGATGGGGCGACACGAGAATATGCGGCTGGTGTAACCGCTATGGATGTTGCGACGGATATTTCGCCGGGGCTGGCGAAGGTCGTTATCGCCGCGCGGATTGATGGCGAATTGTCTGATTTGTCTCTTCCCATTCAACAGGATGCCAAGCTGGAGCTGGTGAAGAAAGAGGCCGATGAGGGGCTCGAGATGATCCGCCATGATTGTGCGCATGTAATGGCCGAGGCGGTGCAGAGCCTGTTCCCCGGCACGCAGGTAACGATTGGGCCGAATATTGAGAACGGGTTTTTCTATGACTTTGCGCGCAATGAGCCCTTTAGCAGTGAGGATCTCGAGGCGATTGAAAAGGAAATGAGCAAGATTATCGAGCGCGGTGATGCCTTTGTTCGCGAGGTTTGGGATCGGGATGAAGCGATTGCCTATTTCAAAGATAAGGGCGAGATGTATAAGGCCGAGCTGATCGAAGATCTGCCGGAGAGCGAAGAGATTAAGATTTACCGTCAGGGCGAATGGCTTGATCTGTGCCGCGGCCCGCACATGCCGACCACCCGGCATGTTGGAAAAGCGTTTAAATTGCTTAAAGTCGCCGGCGCGTATTGGCGCGGCGATTCAAACCGGGCGATGCTCACCCGGATTTACGGCACCGCCTGGCGCGATGAGAAGGAACTGAAGGCGTATTTGCATCAGTTGGAAGAAGCCGAAAAGCGCGATCACCGGAAATTAGGCGCGGAAATGGATTTGTTCCATTTCCAGCCCGAAGCGCAGGGCTCCGTGTTCTGGCATCCAAAGGGCTTTACGGTTTATAACCAGATGGAGGGCTATATCCGCCGCCGCCTGAATGATGCGGGTTATCAGGAAATCAAGACCCCGCAACTGATTGATAACAAGCTGTGGGAGAAATCCGGTCACTGGGGCAAGTATCGCGAAAATATGTTCGTTGTGCCCGATGAGGTGCCGCAGGGCTCTGACGATGGCTCGCATGAGGGGCCGATCCTGAGCGATCAGGCCTTTGAAAAGCTCATGGCGCTTAAACCCATGAACTGCCCGGCGCACGTACAGGTGTTTAATCAGGGCATCAAGAGCTATCGCGACCTACCGCTGCGCCTTGCCGAATTTGGCTGTTGCCACCGGAATGAAGCCCATGGCGCGTTGCACGGCTTGATGCGCGTACGGCAATTTACGCAGGATGATGCGCATATTTTCTGTACCGAGGATCAGATTACCGATGAAGCGGTGGGATTTTGTGAATTGCTGCAAAATGTCTATAGCGATCTGGGTTTTAATGATGTGGCCGTGGCGCTATCACTGCGCCCGGATGTACGTGTCGGCAACGATGCGCTGTGGGATAAGGCCGAGGACGGTTTGCGCAAGGCCTTGGTCAAAACCGGGCTGGAGTTTCGTGAAGATCCCGGTGAGGGCGCGTTTTACGGCCCAAAAATTGACTACCAGATCCGCGATGCGATCGGGCGTACATGGCAATGCGGCACGCTCCAGCTCGACTTTAACCTGCCGGAACGGCTGGATGCGAGCTATATTGGCCAGGATGGGGAAAAGCACCGCCCCGTTATGCTCCACCGTGCGATTTTGGGGAGCCTCGAGCGTTTCATCGGCGTAATGATCGAGAATTATGCGGGAAAGCTGCCGCTCTGGCTTGCACCGACGCAAGTCGTTGTGGCGACGATTACCGACAAAGCGGATGCGTACGCCGGGGACATACAGGCAAAATTAGAAGCCGCAGGCCTTCGCGTCGGGCTGGATATCCGCAATGAGAAGATCAATTACAAAGTGCGCGAGCATTCCCACGCCAAGGTGCCCTATATCTTCGTCGTCGGCGCGCGTGAGGCGGAGGAAAGCACCGTGGCCGTACGCGAGCTTGGCGGCAAAGACCAGGTGGTGAAGAGCGCCGATGCGGCGATTGCCGATCTGGCTGAAAGCGCGAAGCCGCCGTTTTAGAGTTTATTGACTCATAGCTTCGATACTGGTATTTTCCAGAAATTAACCTTTATCAAGGAGCGTACCAATGAGTACAGAATCTGAAGCACAAGCCCCTGATCTGAGCCCTGTTTTTGCCTATGCCGTATCACAAACGTCGCCTATTGCCGATCCGTGTGAAAAGATCAAAGCGGCTTTGAATTTTTTGATTGTCCAAGGTCAGGTTGGGTCTTATTACGGTGGTCTTCTGTTCACGGAGGAGCCTTACAGGGGCAAGCCAGATGATGGGTTTTGTGGAGAAATCATGAAAAGGGGTATAGATGGCCCCGGTTGTGAAATGTGTACAACGATTCAAATAAACCCGGATCTGACGGTTGAGTTAGTGCATGTCGTTCCATTGGACACAAAAGGAACGACCAAAAAAGAGACGCGTTTTGATGCCTCTGAAATGGATATAAACGAAGTGCTTCAAAGAATTTGTGACGATATTATCAGCAAAAACGGAAGCATTTATTGGGAAATGCAAGGAAGATTAGAATCTTTAGGTCAACAACTTGAGGAACTCCGCGGCGACGGGGCAGTCGCTTAAATCATTTGCTGCCGCTGCACCTACGACATAAATCTTAAACATGATACGCAAATAATCTGGCGGTCCTAATGATTTTGCCGGCCGCCGTTGCCGTTTTAAATAATCATTGACATATTGCGATAGTTTAAATTAAAGTCCTGCCCAGAAAGGGACAGGGCATATGCTGACACAACAGCGATCAAAAAAACAATGGGCGCGTGAGAAGCGCGAATTAGGCATCACACCGGAATTCATGCGCCATTGGGAACAGTATCTGGAGTATGGACAGCGCCGCCTGCTCAAGCTTGGTGGAATATTTGATGGGTTCTGGCAAGACGTTCTTGGGTCTGCCGCTTTTTTTGCATTCGAAGAAAAAAAGGGGGCTCCTTTTAGAGCTTGTTACGATTACTATTTTTCTTGTATTCGCTTCAGTAAAGAAAGGTATCTTACGCCTTTTCCTTCAAATAATAATCTTTGTCAGGTATTGGCCCATGAAGGCACTCATGCTCTACAGTTTTCAAGAAGCCTTGCAACGCATGTAACGGGTTTTAACCAGCTTGGAAAGACCCATTTTATACTATGCCCCAGAGATATTGTATGGCTCGCCGCTTTGAAAGAGGTTCAGGCTTGTGCAATTGAGAAACTGGCTGCACGTGCGATTTCATCTAGCGAAGATTTAAAACTCGAGGATTTACATTTAAGGACGGAGAGGCATCTTGCAATAGAGAACTTTATAAGGACCGAGAAAACCTATACAAAATGGAAACATGACATTGATAAATATAATATTCTCTATATAGCCAGATCTATCAAACGTTTATCTGATAGATGTAACCGCAACATCGTTTTCGTCCGCCTGACCCCTTACGATGTTTTTGAAATGGGACAGGCATTTCCTGCGCTTAATTTCTTCACTGACGATGATGGGGAAGTGGCGGACGTGTATCGCCGGCCGCTGCCGGTTGATCCGTCGATCCAGACTCAGATTGATGAACTGCACCAAATGGCCGGGATTACGGATTGTGAAACATTGCCGACCATAGACGATATGCTGGCGATCATGGGCAAAACCCGCATGCAATATCTGCTGGAAATACAAAATGCCCGCAGGTCACAATTAGGCATCCCTCTCCTGCAGTATGACGGCACACTGCAGATGGATTTGCCGGACTATCTTGATATACACTCCGAATGGGCCGCCTCCTTTCTTAGCCGCATCGGTCAACCTGCTTGAAAACCCCTTGCAAAGCCCCGAAAACCAACTTATTAATAGTGCTTCGGATTTTAGAAACACATGTGAAAAATCCATAGGTTTAACAACAAAGGAGAGACCACCATTAGCCGACCAGTAAAACCGATGAGACCCCCCCGCCGCGATGATGACGGGCCGCGCACAAATGATCAGATTACGGCCGATGAGGTTCGCCTTGTCGATGCAGACGGAGAGATGAAAGGCGTTGTGAGTTTGGCCGAAGCGATCGAACTGGCGGATGCTGCGGGTCTGGATCTGGTTGAGATTTCTCCCAATGCTGCCCCGCCTGTTTGTAAAATTATGGACTACGGCAAATATAAATACGAGCAGCAGAAAAAAGCCAACGAAGCCCGCAAGAAGCAAAAGACGATTGATGTTAAAGAGGTCAAAGTCCGTCCGGGCATTGAAAAACACGACTATGAAGTCAAGATGCGCAATGCGCGTCGCTTTTTGGAGGCCGGAGACAAGGTTAAGGTCACCATGCGTTTCCGCGGGCGTGAAATGGCCCACCAGGATATCGGGATGAATTTGCTTATCAAGATGAAGGAAGAGCTTTCCGAGCTGTCTAAAGT
>CAYGSN010000007.1:77956-79169 GCA_964352675.1 uncultured Pseudobdellovibrionaceae bacterium | reverse complement strand
GTCCAGCTGCGTTTTCGGGTGGCCTGCCACCCGGAGCCCGCAGGGCGAAGGGTGGTGGACCCTAGCGGGATCGAAGCCCATTCGCTTCGCGAATGTTTTAATAAAGTTTAGTGGTTCGATCCGAAATTTAATTTGGTAACAAAAAGTTCTGATTATGCATGATTATAAATAAATGGTGGACCCTAGCGGGATCGAACCGCTGACCTCTACAATGCCATCGTAGCGCTCTCCCAGCTGAGCTAAGGGCCCTTCCAAAAAGGAATTGATAGTCTTAAAGCTTTCATCTGGTTTTTTCAAGCAAAAAGCGGGGCCAGAACAACCCCGCTTTTCCTGTCTCGTCCGGCGATGCTTATTTCTTCTTCAGAAGATCCCGGATTTCGGTCAAAAGCACAATCTCCTTGGGCGGCGGAGGCGCGTCTTTGGCTTTCGGGTCCTCGGCTTGCTCCTTCAGCCTGTTCACACCCTTAACCAGCATGAAAATCACAAAAGCCACGATCAGGAAATTAATAACTGCGTTGATGAACAGCCCGTAGGTAATCACGGGCGCACCCGCCTCCTGCGCCGCTTTCAAGCCGTCATAGGCCACACCATCCAGCGCGACAAATTTATCGGCAAAATCCACCCCGCTGGTCAACATGCCGATCACCGGCATAATAATATCCCCCACCATGGAGGTCACGATTGCCGTAAAGGCCGCCCCCATAATGATACCAACGGCCATATCCATGACATTTCCGCGGGCGATAAATTTCTTAAATTCATTCAGCATTTTTCTACAGTCCCTTTCTTCTGCAAAAAACTTTATACTTAAGCCGCCTTCTTCTTACTGTTAGCCGCCACATTTTCCACGATGTGTAAATCACGCTGTGGGAACGGAATGGAAATTCCTTCCTTATCAAAGGTCGTTTTGATCGCCTCCGTCAAGGCAAATTTCACATCCCAGTATTCTTCACTCTTTACCCATGGACGCACCACAAGATTAACAGAGCTATCCGCCAGCTCGGAAACGGCAATTTGCGGCTCCGGATCTTTCAGGACTCGTTTTTCGGCACTGATAATTTTTTCCAGGGTTTTCTTCACCTTGGACAAATCATCGCCGTAGCTGACGCCAATAACCAGATCCACGCGGCGCAGCGGCTTGGAAGAATAATTGGTGATCACACTGGCGGTGATTTCATTGTTGGGCACAATCACGCGCTTGTTGTCCGGAGTT
>CAYGSN010000007.1:0-77946 GCA_964352675.1 uncultured Pseudobdellovibrionaceae bacterium | reverse complement strand
ATCATGTTGGTGGTAAAGATAGAGATTTCTTCAACCGTCCCGGCCGTTCCCCCTGCCTCGATATAATCGCCTTTTTTGAAAGGGCGGAAGAGAATGATCATAACGCCGGCCGCCAGATTGGACAAAGATCCCTGCAAAGCCAGACCAACAGCTAAGCCCGCCGCCGCCAACATGGCCGCCAGAGATGTAGTTTCAATGCCAAGCTGGCTCAGCGCAGCAATCGCAACAAAAGCCAGCGCCAGTGCGTACATCACATGGCCGGCAAAGCCAACCAGCGTTTCGTCCACGCGGCTTTTCAGCATCATTTTTTCGGTGAGCCTTACCAGTCTCTTTGCAACCCATTTCCCAATCACGAAAATCGCAACGGCCAACAGCACTTTCAAACCGTAAAAACTTACAATCTCCATAATTGAATCCAGTTGAAATTCCATCACATTCCCCTTTTTTAAGTCGTTGAAATGCCGAAAACGATATGGCGCACAGCCATACAAGTCAAGCCGCAGCAAAGAAAAAGCCGCCTGGATGAAGGCGGCTTTTACAAAATTAGAATTTAATACGGCTTAGTTACGATTGCCGAGCAAGGACAACAGGAACTGGAACAAATTGATAAAGTCCAGATACAAGCTGAGCGCGCCCATAGTTGCAAGCTTGGAGAGATCCTTTTCGCCATAGGCGGAATTATATGTTTCCTTGATGCGCTGCGTGTCCCAGGCAATCAGGCCGGTAAAGACGATCACACCAATGATGGACACAACGAACTGGACCATTGCCGATTGCAGGAAAATATTCACCAGCGTGGCAATAATAATCCCGATCAACCCCATAAACATGAGCGAGCCTATACCAGAGAGATCCTTCTTGGTTGTGTAACCGTAAACCGATGTGGCAGCGAACATCCCGGCAGTAATAAAGAACACTCGCGCGATGCTCTCCCCTGAATAGGCAAAGAAAATATAGGAGAGAGACAGGCCAATAAGGGCTGTTAACAGGTAATATAGACCACTTACCGCTGTTGCGCTCATTCCCGCCACCTTGCGCGGGGTCAGGCCGAAAAAGATAATCGCCAGCGGCGAAAGCATAACCACAATCCCCAGGAACGAGCCGTGGACGGCCTGAAACAATACGGGGGTCGATGCAGTTAAAAACGACACAAGCCCGGTCACCACCAGCCCCAGCGCCATCTTGTTGTAAACTTTTTGAAAATAGGTGCGCAGCCCTTCATCAATTGATTTGGTTTGCGCAATGGTTGAACGATTTGTGTCCATTTTTGTTTAAGTCTCCATTTTGTGAATAAACAGTACAATTTCAGTACATTATAGATATATCCTAATTGTAGCAGATTTCAATGAAAATCGACAAAATTCTTAAGGACGCCTTTGCCGCACCAGCCAGGGGTTTTTGGGCTTTTCTCTTTGAAAACGTTGCTCTTTTGACGCCGGAGGCATGCTCAGAGATGGAACCGGTGTATTGGTGACTTGAGAAATCGCATGAATGCGTTTTTCAATCGGCGGGTGTGTGGCAAACAGTCCCATGAATGGTTTTGCATTTTCTACGCACATCATCATAATATCATCCGAGGTTTCGGGAATGCGCTCTCGCCCGGAAATCCGCATCAGAGCCGCCATCATGGCTTCGGGATTTTTGGTCATCTCCACCGCGCCCGCATCGGCCATATATTCGCGCCGGCGCGACAGCGCAAAACGCATAAAAAGCGTTGCCATATACCCCACCCATAGCACCGCCGCAATCCCGAGCATGATCATCACCCCGCCACCCTTGCGATTGCTACCTCTGAAGATAAAACCGTATCGCAACTGGCTCCAGGCGAGTTGGGCGGCAAATCCGATCATTCCCGTAAAAATCACCGTGACAATCAGCAGACGCACATCGCGGTTGAGAATATGGGTGAGCTCATGCGCCAGAACAGCCTCAAGCTCATCGCGCGTGAGGGAATTCATCAGGCCGCGCGTGACCGTCACCGCATAGCTCTTCTCATTAATCCCGCTGGCAAAGGCATTACGCGCATGGGTTTCAATGATGTTGAGCCGCGGCAATTTCATCCCCACAGAGATACACAGATTTTCAAGCAGATTATAAAGCTCGGGCTCTTTGGCGCGGGTGACAGGCTTCGCATGGGAGAGCTTATTAATCATCGTGGAGTGAAAAAACCAGGCAACGGTAAACCAAATCACAACCACACTTAAAATTGCGGGCCAAAATTCGTACAGGATATTCGTGGCAAATTGATCCGGCGCAACACCGCCTATTCCATTCACGCCCACCACATACGCACAACCCCACAGCAAAGCCATAAGAATGAGCGGGTAACTCACCAGAAGCAAAATGCTTTTGAGATTGTTGTTCCAGATGTGACTTTGCAAACCAGCGCTTGCGAGCATGGATTAAGACCCGAACTTGACCTCGGGAGGTTTTCCCATCACCACGCGGCTTTCTTCGGGAATCTCGAAGAATTCCTCCTTGGTGAACCCAAATTGACGCGCGATCAGGACGGCTGGGAATTGCTCAATCGCGGTGTTGAATTCAGCCGTCGCATTATTGAAGAATCGGCGCGCGGCCGCCAGCTTGTTTTCAACATCGGACAGCTCATCCATCAGTTGGCGGAAATTTGCATCGGCCTTCAAATCCGGGTAATTCTCCGCCACCGCATACAGATTCATCATCGCGCGGGTGAGGACATTTTCGCTCTCAATCCTCTCCGAAGTCCCGCTGGAGCGCTGGACGTCTGCCCTGGCATCAGTCACACTCTGCAGCACATCCTTCTCATGAGACGCATAGCCCTTCACCGTCTCGATCAAATTGGGGATCAGATCAAAGCGTTGCTTGAGCTGCACATCAATATCGGCGAAAGCCTGCTCCCGCGTTTGCCTCAGCGCGACAAGGCGGTTGTAAAGCAGGACCAAAAGACCGGCAATGGCGGCCAAAATTCCTATAAAAACCCAAAATTCCATGTGTGATTTCCCCTTTAAAAAAATTCAGTTCCTTCTATCATTAAATCATAAAGCAATGGCGTGCTCAAAAGAATGAAAATTTTATGGCCCTGATTACCTCCGACCGTTTTTGCTCCAGCGCCGCCAGCGGTAAAGACTGGCGCGATATTGCCAAAGCCGTGCTCGAAGATCTGCAAGATGCGCCCGCGCCAAAAGGCGGGTTTAATTTCGGGTTTCTGTACTTTACCGATCCGCTTTCCGGCGATGCCAAGAGCCTGCTCAACCTGTTTCGGGAGATTTTGGGTATCGAGCACTGGATCGGGTGCAACGGTCTGGGCGTATGCGCAAACGGAGGGGAGATTATTGATGAACCGGCTGTGTCGGTCATGCTGGCACGGTTTGAGGAGGAGGATTTCTGCCTGTTCGGGCCGGAAACCCAGGACAATGAAAAACGGCAAAATCTTATGCAGTGGCTGGAAAAAAATGACCCTATGCTGGTCTTCACCCATGGTGACCCAATGGCAAACCAACCGCCGGATACCGCTCTGCGGCATTTAAGTGAACTTACACAGGGGTTTATCATCGGTGGATTATCTTCCTCACGCTCCGAACATTTTCAGATTGCAGGAAAAATTTACAGCGACGGATTGAGCGGCGCGGCTTTCTCGCCGAATATCCAGGTTGCCACCACCCTCTCACAGGGATGCAACCCGATCGGGGAGCACCACGTCATCACACGCGGCGAAGACCATATTATTTTTGAGCTGGACGGGCAACCGGCGGGGAGCATCTTTGAAAAAGACCTGCACAAAATGGCCTATGAAAAAATAGGTGTTGATCCGGATGAAATCGAGGTTGAAGGCGATCCCGATACCGGGGAGGCGGAAATTCCGGAGGAACTGCAGACCGTCTTCACCGGCGAAGTTTGCATCGGTTTTCCGGTACAGGGCAGCGACGGACGCGACATGCTGGTGCGTAATATTATGAGTGTGAACGAGGACGGCTCCATCCTGGTGTCCCACAGCGTCACGCGCGGCGATGAAATGGTGTTCGTCCACAGGGATGATGAAACGGTCAAAAGCGATCTGGCGCATCAACTCGTTTTGTTGCGCAAACGGATCGAACATGAAAATAACGGGCTGTTCGTACCCAAGGGGGCCATTTACATTTCCTGCGCCGCACGCGCCTTTTCGCAATTCAAGGACGGTGGGATTTGCGAAACTTCCTGCGGCGAAATGGACCTGATTCGCGATATTATCGGCGACATCCCGCTGACCGGGTTTTATGCGGGCGGGGAGATCAATCACGGACGCCTCTATGGCTATACCGGCATCCTTCTTCTGTTTTTATGAAGCATTTTGCCTCTTTACATCTTCGGGCCATATAATGAAGATAGAACCTCAACCAAAAATTGGACCATAAAATGCAAAACAGAATTTTTCCCGTCTTATTCTTTTTTACCGCGGCCTTAGTCGCTCTTGCCGCTTTTTCACCCACCAACGCTGCTGCGCAGGGGGCGATTCCCGAAATGCCGGAGCCGATCCAGAACCTGGCCAATGAAGGCGCGCAGATCCGATATCTGGGGCGTGATTACGGTTATGACGGCTGGTTAACGGTTAAAAACGGACAGGAGCAATATTTCTACGTGAAGCCTGATGGAAGCGCTTTTGTAATGGGCGTTCTGTTCGATGATAAAGGCAATCTGGTGACCGTCGATCAGGTGCAGCGCCTGCGCAAAAGCGGGGATGACGTGTTGGATTCCCTGTCTTCCGCAAACGGCTTCGATCTGCAGAAATCACGGGCGGCACAACAGAAAGGGCCGGAATTCAAATCTCCGTCCGAGCGTCTGTATTACGAGATTGAGAACAGCAACTGGATTCCTTTTGGCAAAGCGGGGGCGCCGGTCCTCTACAGCTTTATGGACCCGCAATGCCCGCATTGCCACGCATTGGTGAATGATTTGAGAGACGGGCTTATGGAACAGGGCAAGGTGCAATTGCGCATGATTCCGGTCGGCTTTAAAGAAGAAACCCGATCACAAGCAGCCTTTATGATGGCTTCACCCGATCCGGCCGCGCGTTTCCTGCGGCATCTGGACGGCGATGAAACCGCCCTGCCCGCCAAGGACGATATCAATACGCAAGGGGTAGAGCGCAACCTGGCGCTGATGCAATCCTGGAAACTGGATGTCACGCCGGTCCTTATTTACCGTGGCAAAGACGGCACGGTGAAACTGGTGCGCGGCCGTCCGCAGGATTTACAGTTGGTCATCAATGATCTGGGCAGCCGGAAGTAAAGAAAACTCGCATCTTGTCTCAAGGCCACAGAACGCTTTATACTTTAACAAGTATATTGAGTTTTATTCACCTGCCCTGATTTAAGGTCTTTATGGACACGCGCACAGCCTATCTCATTCAAATCCTGGAAAAAATCGGAAGTCCGCTGATGGCCTCGATTTTGGCCGCACCGGACAGCGCGCCGGAAAAAGACGCACAGATCATGGCGACGTTGCTGGGCAAGCTGGTTCAGGCCAGTATTGATATCGGCAATCTTATCGATTTATCAAAGGCAGGAGAGGAGAGCGACTCCATTCGTCTGGCATTGGCTGGTCTGTCCAGCCCACTGGTCGCCACACAATTTGAAAAAGGTGGAAAAGCACCGGAAGAGGCAGATCTAAAACGCCTGAGCGCCGCTCTTCAGCCGGTTTTGGCCTTTGCTGAAAACTTCGCCCCCAGCGAGGACAACACGCAACGCCTGGCCAATATTGCCGCCACGGGTCAGGGCGGTGATGCGCATCAGGTCAATGTGCAGTATATCCAGGCCTTCGTGCCGGTGGTCACGGCGGTACACGAATTTTCCTTCGGCCAGCAACCGCAAAAACTGATCATGGACATCGCCCGCCGCCTAACGGACAAGGCAATGGCCCTGCGTGAGGGCGCATTTCAAAACCTGGCCGCCGAAGACCAAAAACGCGTCGAGCTTGCTTTCGTCAAGACCGCAGCCGATATCTACGCCGCCTGCCATGGCGTGGAAACAAAACGGCTGGCGCAAGGAGGCGAACAAAAAGGTATAGAATCGGTCTGGGAGGCATTTGAAACCCGTATGGCCATGATCGATGCATTGGCAAAAACCATGACCCCCGGCATGGAACAAATCGCCCAAAGCACGGACTCGGCTGCGCCTGCTGCTACGGGGCAAACAACGGCTCCCGCAACGCCGCCGCCCATGGAAACAACGCCCGTTAAGCCACCGCCGGAAACACCGCCGGCCAGCGCCCCCCCTGCCGCGCCTGTTACACCACCTCAGCAGGAAGCCCCTCCTGCTCCGGCACAGTCGCAAACCACCGGGGCAAACCCGATGGGATTCTTCGCCAAAAAGCCCGCAGGAGATACGCCCCCTCCGGCCAGCCCACCGCCTACAGAGCCGGCCCCTCCGACGGAGCCACCCGTTCAACCGCCAGCCACACCACCGGAAGAGCCGAAGAATGAGCAGAATAATCCACAGGCCAACCCAATGTCCTTCTTTAAACCTTCAAAAGATGATGAAGATGAATGACAATAGAAACTCTGTAGTCAAATTTGCTTTCCTCCGCAATTTCCTCTAAAAGCTCTGCCTTATGTCCACCAGTACTATTATCGCCGCCTGTCTTATGCTCGCCTCACAGACCTATTCTGTGCCACCGGCTGTGCTTGTGGGAATCTACAAGGCTGAGGGTGGGCAAGTCGGGCAGGAAGTGCGCAACACTAATGGCAGCTATGATTTAGGGCCAATGCAGATTAATACAATCTGGCTGCCGCAACTGGCAGAAAAATGGGGTGTCAGCCAAACCACCGCCCGCAAATGGGTGCGGGATGATGCCTGCACCAATGTCGGAGTTGCGGCCTGGATCCTGCAGGGACATATCGAGGAAACGCAAAGCCTGTCGCAGGCGATCGCCCATTACCACTCTCGCACGCCGCAATATGGAACGCGCTATAAAAAGCGGGTAATCTCAATTCTTGAAGATAACGGTCTGGTACGCTCAAAGCGCTGAGAAATCAGTTAAAACTAGGCTTGTTGTGATCAGGATCGCGTTTTATCAAATAATTGATCCCGACAATCGCCTGGTCAATTGTAATACCACTGCCCTTTACAAGCTTTCCAACCGCTGCTGAAAAAACAATACGGGCCGTCTGCCCAGCGCCCAAAAAACGGTTCGTTATTTCGTCATCTTGCCCTGTGATGCAGGGAAAATACATGTCACGCTCGGCGCGCACCTCGGCGCTGATCCGCCCCCAATGAGAAAACAAACGCCGTGGCTTATCGGTCACTGTAAAAGCGATAGGAGCTTTGGTTTCATCAGACATCATATACTCTCAATTTCAAACGCAGTTATATTTATAAATTAGGCAAAAAGCCTCAATACAGCAACTTATAAACCAGACTTTCCATTATATCAAATGGAATCTGCTTAATCCCCCAGAGTCGGCGGCGGCGCAAACTGCTCCCCTGTGGGACGACCGTCCTCAAAATCAAATCCGTAGAGCTGGCACAAGGCGGCGAGTTTTAGCAATTCAGCTCGAAGAGTAGCATCATCGTCATCCGGATTTTCCGAATGCAACAACGCCAGCGTGTTTTTTAACGATTCAATGGACATGGGCGGATCTTCGCTCCCCCCTATCACAGACATATAAAAACCCTCATGAACACGGTCCACCTCCCGGTAATCCAGCAGGGGTCCGGCAAGGCGCTGAAATTTCTCACAGCAACGCTCCTGCGCCGCCACCCATAAGGGAGCGCGAAGGTCAACGCCCAGATTGGCCAGCGCCATAAACTGCTCAACCGTCGATATTAATTCTTCGCGATCCTGAATTTGCATGGATCGAACAATATGCCGTACTATTAAGTTATGTCAACGATTTTTTCGGATTCTTCCTGAGGACAGTTTTGCACGCGTCCTTGCGAAAAGGTGTGCGCAGGCGGTACTCTTGATAGAGTTAAGAGCGATTAACCCACTGGAGTATTGCTGGCAAAGTTAAAAATGAAGAGATTTTCACACGCATTCACTGTTACTGCTGCCCTTCTTTTACTGGTGGGGTGCGATACGGCCAACCCGGTTTTTAGCGATTCCGCGCCCCAGCTTGTGGCTACACCGGACAGCGTGTCTGCAATGCTGGCCGATGCCGCTGACCGGGCCGCTGATTCGCTGGAAACGCTGGCTGCGGTCGAATACGCACGCGCGCCAAGCGTATCAGTCTCTCCTGTCGGCAATGCGCCGACGGAGTTGCGCCGCGCGATCACTGTAAACTGGATCGGTCCTGTTGAGCCAATCACCAAAACACTGGCTGATCGCGCCAGCTACCAATTCGTAACCGTAGGCAACCCGCCACCCGTGCCGATTGTTGTGTCTGTGGATGTTCAAAATACACCGGTGATTGAGGTCTTGCGCAGCATTGGTCTGCAACTCGGCCAGCGTGCTGATATCAAGGTCGACAGTGCAGGCCGTATTGTTGAAATTCACTACCCGCCAAACACGGCAGGAACGGAAATCCCGTAAAAACGGGCCAGAGAAATGATGAGAAAATATTTAACAGCATTGGCGCTCAGCTTCGCCCTTACGGGGATGTGTGTTACGGGGTATATAACCCCTGCACAGGCCGCACGTGAAAACGGGGCGCTCAGCGATGTTTCGAAACTGGAGCGTCCGCAATCTTTGCTGAACCTTCAGGCTTTGGAACGAGAAAATGACTTGCCCGAAGATGTGGTGAAACCGCCACTGGATATCCGCCGTCAGGCGCTGGAAGAGGCCGCCCTGTCCTTTGGCGCGCGTGGCGGACTGGCTTATCGTACCTATGAAATCCGTAAAGAGCTGGAAACCCGCGGTCGCTATCTGGACCGGGTCTTTAATTTCTCCCAGCTCCTCATTTCTGCGCCATCGGGACTTTTGATAGAACCCCCGATTATCGCTGAAAATATCAATGCTTTGTTGATCGATGACAATGGGCAGGAGGCCGCGGTTTCTGACCGTATCTATAACATCAACAACAATGTGAAAATCGTTCCCATTGCCCGCACGTGGCGCACCTATCTGGAACGTGAATGGGGCATTGTAGAGCCCCCGCCGGATGTCCTGCGCCCGGAAAATGATGAAGAGCGGGAACATTGGGTATTGGATGTGGAAAAAGGCTGGACCGAAGGAATCCGTCAGGCCGATGAGACGTTCCAGCAGGATCTGAACCGTCTGATCGCAGATTTCGAAGGGATGGTGCGCTACCGCGTATTGCTTGCCCAAGGTATGGTCTCCCCGCCTTTTGCCTTGCAAACAGACCGCGGCATCACCGGCGGCGGCAGCGAAATGCGGATTGGTGATCGCGCCGTGCAAATTACCGGCGTGCCTGAACTGATTACCGGAGCGGATCAATGGCAGCCCGCAAGCCGATAAGCCTCATCAAAGCCGAGGACACTGAATCCCTCACCTGGTCGGAGGAGCCACAGCGCTTTACCGATGATGAGGTGGACCCGTTCCTACTCTGGTGCGTGAAACAGAATTCTTCCGACATCACCATTCAATCGGACCGTCCGGTTTATAACGAGATTCACGGCCACCTCCACCCCGCTTTGGTCCGCAATATCGATGCGGCAGATATGGCCGTCTTTCTGCATAAACTCTATGGCCCGGAAGCACAGGCAAGGTTGGCAGCGGGAAACGATCTTGATGTGTCCTATGAAATCCGGCCAGACCGTTATACGCGTATTCGCTTCCGCGTAAATATCACTCCGATCATGTCAAAAGGGCGTGACGGCGCGCAAATCACAATGCGTGTATTGCCCAGCGAACCGCCAACCATGAAGGATTTGGGGATAGAGCAGGAAATCATCAACGCCTGGGCACCGCGTCAGGGCGTTGTTATTATTACTGGCGCAACCGGATCGGGGAAATCCACCCTGCTGGCCGCGGGCAACCGCATGTTGCTGGAACGTCCTCAGGGCTGTGGCAAAATGCTGACCTATGAAGCGCCGATTGAATATACGTATGATTCGATTCACAGCCCCCGCTCGCTGGTATCCCAGAGCGAGATTCCGCGCCACTTAAAAAGTTTTGCCCATGGGGTTCGCAATGCGCTGCGCCGCAAGCCTGAAATTATCCTGGTGGGTGAGGCACGTGACAAAGAAACCATCAGCGCTACGATTGAGGCCGCGCAAACTGGCCATGCGGTCTATACCACCACCCATACGCTGGGCGTGGCCAACACCGTCCAGCGCATGCTCTCCACCTATGAAATGCATGAGCGCGAAGAACGCGCCATCGCCCTGATGGAAACACTGCGCCTGATCGTAACGCAGGCTCTGGCACCGCGTGTCGGCGGCGGACGCGTGGGCGTGCGCGAATGGATGAGCTTCCCCGATGAGGTGCGCGAAAAGCTGATGGATATGGAGTTCACGAAATGGTCCAACGAAATCCAGCGCATGATCAGCCAATACGGCCAGACAATGAGCCGCTCTGCCGAAATCGTCTTTGAAGAAGGGCTGATTGACCGCCGCCACTATCTTCTGCTCTCCTCAGCCACGGGCGCTTAAATCTTTTTGCGCTTCTACTCCGCCTGCGCTACAATAAAAAGAAAGCGTTAAATCAAACATTTAGAAAAACCGGATGTCACAGGAACTTGAGAATATAACCGAACAGGTCAATTGGCACTGGCGCAACACCATGCGCCCCGTGCGGTTTTTCGGATTTGACGCAAGAGCTTCCATTATCGCACCGATTCTGCTGTTCTATCCGCGCGTTTCCACCGTTATTTTCTCTCTGATGCTGCTCTTCCTGTTCCGGCAACTGGAACGGCGCGGCCTGTCCTTTCCTGCAGCTTTGCGGGCCTTCCGGGCCTGGGTGATAGGGAAATACCGCCCCGGATGGGTCTCCGCGCAAAAAAGCACGTTTAAAGATTACGGTTGATTTCTCTCTCGCGTTGAAACGCTTGTCTTTTGTAACATCTCGTTTTATGGTCATGGGTGTAATCGGACCATTTTACTTTGTTACCTAAAGAGGCGGAAAATCATGGTTTTCTCAAAATTGACTCAGACTCAGAAGCCACACACGGCAAGATTAAGAACCACCACCCAATACGCATTGGCCGGAATGGCCGCCTTGGGGTTGGTTTTTGTACTGACCACCACCACCCAGGCCGGGTTTCAATGGGTTCCGCCCTCTGCCAGCGACTCGCAGCCACAGGCCGATATACCTGTAACGCGGGAACCGACATTGCCCCCACCACCGCGGATCATGTCTTCCGAGCTTCCGGATATGGCGCCTGTCGCTGCAACGCCGCCTTCAGTCCCTCCTCCCGCGATGAAGTCTGTTGAAGACCTCCCGAAGCCAGTTATGCAGGAAGCACGGCAAAAACCCGTAATCAAGGTCATTGATAAGCAAGGCAGGTTGCCGGAAATCGCCGGTCAACCCAATGCCGATCAAGGCGTTTCCACGGCGCCCCCGCCGCCCGCCGCAAGGGGGGAAGACATTACATGGCAAGAGCCCACCGCCCCGTCTTCAGGCGCAACCGCCGCGGGCGCTCCGCCGCCTGCTCCCGCCTCTGTTATGATGGAAACCCGTACACAGCCTGAAATCCTGCCGCCAATGAAAACGATTGTTCCCGTCGATGCACCGCAAAGCGCGATGGAGCGCACAGAAAATCCGCAGCGCCTGAATATCGATGCCTATCCGCCGGAACAGGATCTCCAGCAGATGCCGGCCGGCCAGAACCTGCGCAGGATTGTAACGCCCCAGCCGCACAATCCACGCCGCCAGCCGGGCCACGGCGACACACCTGGTACGCTGATGCCATACGAAAGCGCTGTACCGCAGGCTCCGTCAGCTTCCGGGCCGGGAATTCCGGTTGAGCATATACCGTCAGCCTCTATGCCGCCTCCCGCACCGCCGGAGCAAAATTTTGAAAATGCGGTCGGATTTGGCTCTGAAATGCCGCTGGCCTTTGCCTTAAGCCAGATTGTTCCGGCCGGTTACTCCTATTCTTTCGGCCCAAGCGTTAATCCGGGCGCACGCATTTCATGGGAGGGGGGGAAACCCTGGAACCAGGTGGTGCGCGACATGGTTGCCCCTCTGGGCCTTGATGCAGCGGTGGTTGGCAATACCATTCATATCCACAACCCCAATGCCAGGCACTCTTCTTCCACCGTAGCGCCCACACCGGCGGCACAACAGGATATCCAAATTTCGCAACCGGAAAACCCGGCGCAGATGGCCATGGCGCCCAAAACCCGGATCATTAGTAATGCACCGGATGTGCTCAAGCGTGCGCGCATCATGGACCCCGGCGAAAACGAAAACATGCAGCCAGAAATTCAAAGCCCGCTTAATCCCGCCGACATGGCTTCCCCGGAGGCAACGGAACCGGCCGCAGGAGTTCCAGAGACGGACACCTTTTCCTCCACAGAAAATATAAACTGGAACAATAATGCTGCACAAAACTCTGCAGCAAATATTGGAGAAATGAGCGAGAAAGATGCTCCGATAAACCTCCTTGAAACAGCAAACCTGGAAGGCGATTCAATATCTTCTATGAAAGTCAAAGAAACCAAAAATCTTCTGGAGCCGCAGCAAAATTCAGCATCCGATTTCTGGGAAGCCAGCGCCGGGGACAGCCTTAAAAATACGTTGAAAAGCTGGAGCACACAAGCCGGGATAGATTTGATCTGGAGCGCGCCGCATGATTACACGCTCAGCTCAAACATTCTGGTGACGGGCAATTTTGAAAATGCGTTGCGGGCAGTATTCAAAGACGGACTTCGTTCTGAAGGCGCCACGGCGGAACAGCCACGCATGACCTTATCTCAAACGCCAAATGGCCGCGCCCGCCTTACAATTGAGAGCAGCGCGTCTTAAGGGGCTAAACCTTAACCCTAGATAAAGTTAACCAATGACAGTTCCTGCAACCGCGAGGTTACGCGGAAGGAAGCGTCGAGCTGTATCTGCAATGTATTCAGGCTTACGGCCACCTCATTGAGATCCACATCTTCCACATCCGACACCGTGGCCTGCAGCAGGTTTTTTTCCTCAAGATGGCCCTTGCGGATGGAGTCGATCCGCGCACGGGAACCTTCCAGCTTGAAGCGAACCTTGTCAATCTCGTCGATAGCCTTGGATGTCATGCTAATCATCTCATTAACCACGGCAAAGAAATTGTCCTTCATTTCTTCCAGCGTCGCGCCCGGCGCACCCGGCACATCCGCAGGAGCAGGCGGGGCATTCGGCGGCGTATAAGCATCAGCCAGAGGCGGCAACCCCGGATCGGACAGATATGACGCCACGACAAGCAGGTCACGGAAAGGCTGTGAATTCGCGAGCGCTGTGTAATCCACCTCGATATTGTCATCCACCCGTACAAAAACATTTCCAACATTGCCGCTGCTCAGCGAGGAGGAATAGCCAACAATTGAATCGGTTAGGGCATTGGGATTGGTCGTGGTCGCGGTGCGGTCCTGCAAGTCTGAAATCAGCTCTGTTGTTGTAATCCCTCCGCCCTTCCATTGAGATATAAGCCCACCAACCGCAGATTGCAATGTACCTGTATTGCGGATCGGCGCTTCGCCCGTCTGCGAGCCGCCGAGCAAATAGCGGTCCCCATCCTGCACATTCAAAAGATCGAAGAAAAAGTTCAAAACATCGCCCGCAATATCCTGCAGCGAGGCCAACTCAAGGCTCGGGTCCGGTGTTGTCACGGCTTCGTATAAAACATCTTTCTTGATATCAGGTGTGAGGGGATCGTCAAAAAACGCCTGCTCACCGGCCGTTAAAAGCGATTCCTGAGGCAGGTTGATCAATTGTGAATACAAGCTTTCCGCCTGCGCCTTGAATTCCTCAATCGCATTCAGCGAAAGCTGGATCCGGCGGTCGGCCGTCTTAATATTGTCAACGAAGGTGTCCAATGTACGAATATCCGCACGGGCCCGCTTGGAGGTCAGAACATCCGTCCCCAGTGCTGAAAAAGAGCGCCCCTTCTTTCCTGTTGAAAGCTGGATGGAGAGGCTGGTAAACAGCGTCTGCTGGTCCCGAATAAGACCTATCTGATTTAGGGCCTGTCCGTAAGTTGAAACACCGGTCATTGTTTTATCCTTTCTAAAAAATTATTCCTCTATGCCACCGCGTTGAGCAAATCCTGAAATAGCTCATCAATGGCGTTAATCACCCGTGCTGCCGCTGCGTAGGCCGTTTGCACAACAATCAAATTACCTAGTTCTTCATCCAGATTCACGCCGGATTCATTGAGCAATTGTTGCTGCAAAATATCGCGCAGCGTTTCTTCATCTTCCAATCGCGCCTGAGTTAGCAAGAGTTCCTGAGTATGCTCATTCACCATCTTCTGCCCAAAATCCGTAATGCGCTGTGCGCCCTTTATATTCGTCGAAATATCAACGCCGGGCCCGAGATATTCCTCACGGAACGTCACAAAAACACCGCTACCCGCAAAGGTTTCAGATTGATACTGCTGGGACGTCACCGGCGAATCATCACTAATAATTGTTCCTGAAATGCTATAGGATCCGAACAAGGCGGACACGATATTCACCCCGTCATCTATCGCCGCCAATCCTGTTGGTGTCGCCGCCAGAGAAGCGCCATTGGTTGTAAACGGTCCACCGACAATACGAATATCGCCGCCAAAATCCGGATCGGTGTAATCATCGCCGGGGCGCAGGCGCAGCAAACCGTCATTCGCCACATTGGTGAAATCCTCTACCGCCAAACCAGGGACAGCCTGCAACGCGGCCAACAAATCCGTGTCGGCAAAACCAGGCGGAATGTAGATGCGAGTCAAATCATTGTTCCCCACCGCTATCTCGAAATACGGGTCAGTGGCCTCAACCGTGCCTTCACCAAGACCTAGATAAGACAATCCGGTCGTGCCCATGGCGTTGCCCACAACAGTGGAATCAATTGTGATATCAACATTTGTATCAATCACAACTTCCCCGCTGGCGTTCACCGAAGCCGCAAAAGTAAACCCGGCAGGCAGGCCGCCCAGAAGACCGTTTATATGCGCCACCAGATCATCCGCCGCCGTTCCGCCTGTATCGGCCACGGCGCTCAGATCCACATCGATATTAAACGGACCACCGGCAACATCCGGATCATCCAGTGTAATACGAAATGTATTGGTCGGTGGGTCCAGGTCTCCATTGGCCGAAGCAATCAGATCTGCAATATCCGGGAACGCCGCTAAGTCGCGATTGAAGGACATCTGGTTGGATGAATCCAGGCCCAACCAATCCTGCAAATCCACAACGCCTTGCAGATAAGTATTCCCGATCGCCTCTTCGTAATGCACATTTCCAAATCCGAATTCCACAACGCGGCGCAAAACATCGTTCGACCCCGGATTGATGGTGGCGCCGTAGGTTCCTTTTTGCAGCAATGTGTTGTCGTTCAAAATAGCGTCATTAACCTTGATCTCCGAAGCAAAACCAACATATTCCACCGATGTGGCGGGCGGGCCGGCGGACGGGTCCGGCGGGGTATCGGCAGGTATGTTCCCATTGGCATCGGTAAACAGCCGCAGACCCTGAAGATCCAGACGATAGGCAAGCTTGTGCGCCATTTCATCAAGCTGTGCCGTCTGCTTGGGGAATGTCACATCGCGCAATTCGATCAACCCGCCGAGCTTGCCGCCAGGCGAACGGTTCGTAATGTCGACCGCGCCTGTGGGATTGGTAAGCGGATCGCCAATATAAATTCCAGCGGCGGAATCCGGATAAAAGGTTGTGGCCGAAAGCGGGCTGGGGCGGAAGGTTAAAATACTTGCCTTGTCGGTGGCCAACTCAACACCTTCACTGCTTTGAACCACAAGAACACCGTCGCCGCGCTGGAAAAAGCTGATATCAATCAAGCCTGACAGCTCCTCAATCGCGACATCACGCTGATCCTCCAGCTGGGCGGTGGTCCGACCGATATTCAGATTGCCCTCCACCTGGTCGTTCAGGGCGGCAATCTGCACCAGCAAATCGTTGATGCGCGACACTGTATCGGAAATCTCGTCCTGCGCATCATTGCGCAACGTGCGCACCAAATCTGATAAATCGTTAATTTTTCCGGCGGCATCAACGGCCTTGTCTACAGTATTGGCTAGATAAAACGGATCGCTGGGGTTGTCAGCCAAACCGATAAAGGCGTCTTTTAGCCGGGAAATTTCTGCCGCAACCGACAGCTCCCCATCCGGCGGGCCGTGGAATTTCTGGATACGGTTCAGATAAGTCTCCTTAACACCCAGACGCCCGCTGGAGCTAACTTGTGTCCATAAATCACGCGCCAGATTCAGGTCCACATTTCGGATAACCGTGCCGCCTATAACCCCAACGGTCTCTCCATTAATGGCCTGGGAATATTGCGGCAATAATTTCCGGGTAAAACCGGGCGTGCCCACATTGGCTACGTTATTGGAAATCACGTTGATTTGCTGTTGAGAAATACGCAGACCCGATAAAGCGGCGTTCAGCGACGATAATCCCATGACTTAATCCTTTTGCATGCGTTTTTGTTTTTCTTTGTTGCAGGAAAAACAATGCAAAAGGAGTGCCAAATGTGAATATGTTTGAAAATATATTGATTTTCAGTGTGTTATGGGGTTCTTACGGGAAAAACGCCGGATGTGGCTTCGTTGAAGATCTCACCTTGAACCTTTTGTGTTTCCTTTGTTAGAGCCTCCTCTACCAACATGGAAGTGAGCATTTCACGGCGCAGAGCGCTTTCAAACCGATCGCGTCCGTTCATCAGCTTGATCGCCTCCATCGCCACACTGATGCGGTCAATATTGACCGGCTTATCGATCAGGTTGGTATAGAAATTCGGGCTTTGGTAAATCTTTTTGGTCAATACTTCCATCTGCGCATAATAGCTGGGGTAGGCGCCCAGCATTTCTTCAATCTCTTCATCATTCAGACCAAAATCCTTTATCAGGATTTTCATGAATTTCCAGCCGCTGACCTCCAGATTGTCTTTCTCGCCCTCATCGCCATCATCACTCCCGCTGCTACCGAGCGTGTCAGAGCCGCCGTCAGTAGAATCGCTCTCATCATCCTCTTTGGGTTTTTTCAGACCAAACGGATCGGTACGTGACTTCATCCCTACAATGCTGGTAAAGGAGCTATGAGCCACATTTTGCATGGCAAACAGCTGGCGAGCATCCATATAGGTCGCGTATTTTTTCGGTACTTCTGTGGAAGAAGGGATATCCAGCGCCTGCGGCCAGTAAAGATTTCGCGCCAGCGCCAAGACGTCCTGCTCATCGGGCGTCGCATAGCGGTTATCCAGGCCAAGAAAATCGTTCAGAAAATCGTCCAGCTCTGATTGAATATCGCCGAACGGACAATCAATGCCGACATCGATACCAAGACACCCTTCATTCGGCAGATAATCTTCCATGAATCCAACATTGAGAGTCAGTGGCAAACCTACTGTACGGGTAAAATTAATATCCTTATTATAACGCTCCGGCGTTGGCGGAATTTCTTTTTCACCGCCTAGGAACGACTGGTAATCAACCGCATCCAGATCAAATCCAGAACTAAACGGGCACTCCTCAGGACTTAGGCCTAAGCCAAAACAATTATTTGAATCTGGATTACACATTAAAGCCAGCCCACCATTCAGATCGCGCGGATCACAGTAATTACGCTTGAGCTGGCGAATACGCGCCTCAATATCGCGCGAATACCCTCCGGCAGCGGCAGAAGCCGCCCCGGAACGATAGGCAACATTCATCATCCGACTTAAGCCCTGCTTGTTCGTATCCACCCGTTCCTCGGCCCGGGAGACGCTGCGCACGAATGTTCCAAACTGGCACATTAATTCGCTGGGGTGGTAATCCTTATGCGCCTCGGCTGACAACCTTTGCAGCTCTGTCTGGGTTTCCAGCTGTTGCTTAGCATCGAACAAGCTGCCGATAATTGCAGTATGATAGGTCATCATCACTGTCAGTTCATTGGTCATTGCCATCAAGGGGGTAACGAAATTCTGTGTGAAATTACGCAGGTAAAGATTGTTGTCCTGCGATCCGATATCAGGCCAAAGGATATTAAAAATACCCAGAACCAGATCCAGAAAGAAATCCAGACCAAACTGAATAAGTTCGAAGGGATCAAGCGGGCCAAGAGCCGCAGAGATGAAGCCAGTAAGCTCCTCCAACGGGCCGGTTAGGTCCGGCAGAAAATTCAGGTTAACGGCAGTGCCAGGCACCATACAAAAACTGTAGGGAACCAAGCCGCTACCGCAATCAAACGGCTGCCATTCATTAATCCCGTCGGAATTGACCTGGCCACCGCCTGGCGCATAAAACACATCCAGAACGCGGCGCTTCGGCACATCGGCGGCATCATTGATAAACCCATGATCGTAAAATGCGATCTTCAGTCGATCTTTCTGATCTGCACCCTCCTGCGATGCCTCGATATCTTCAAGGCTAAAACCTCCAGCCCAATCTGTTTTTGCTTTGGCCTCTCCACCCCTTGCTTCAATCCCAATGGTCTCGAATTCTCCAAACCCCATACCGTCTATATCCATCTTTCCAGTTTTGGGATTATAAGTGATGGACAATTCAGAAGGTTCCTTTTCATTGCCGCGGAAAAATTCTACTTCAATTTTCATGTAATCAAACTCGCTGATCTCGATAGGATCGAACGGAATTTCTGCACCGGCTGCCAGCGGGGCAATCTCAGTATGGCTTGATTTTATTTCGCGGCCCTCTTTATCAAAAAAGCTATAACGCAAATGATTGGCACCATCGAAATGGCGCAAATCTGCAATCAGCGCCGTTGGCGAATTTTCCGGTGCCTCGCGCTCAACCTGCTTTTCCGCAAGCAGCCCATAGAGAAAGAACCCGCCAACCGCCAAGCACAGGACAAACCCGGCCGGAAGGGCAAATCTTTTCACAGATTGTAAAGCGCGTTTGATCATTTAATTAATTGTTCCACTCGCATTCTTGCCCTTGGAAATTTGATTCTCAACCTCATCCTGCAGATCGGATACAGCCAGCTCCAAAAGAACCGACAAATTAGCCTCACTGCGAAGATAACTCTTAAACAAATCAAATTTCTGCATCAGGCCAATCGCCTGCAAGGCAACGCCTTTGCGCTCCACATTGGCAGGCTTGTCATACAGATTTGTATAGAAATCAGGATTCTGGAAGATTTTTTTGGTCAGGATTTCCATCTGCGCGTAATAGCTCGGATTATCACCCAACAGGCGCTGGATATCTTGCGTCTCATCACCGCCGAACGGGCCGATAATATCATTCGGATCACAAGATACGCCGTCGGTTACGCCATCGATACAATCTTCGTCCGGCCCACCGTCAAAACCCAGCTCTTTCAAAACAGCCTTCAGAAAGTCTTTCGATCCCGGCGCACCTTCGGACTTCATCGCCACGATAGAGTTAAAGGAGTTCTCGGCCACGGATCGCTTGGCCAGAATAGAGCGCATATCCATATAGGCGCGCTGCATGGGGTTCAGATTATTGCCCGTATGCTGCAAACTGGCCGGCGGAATACGCAAGAACGCCTGATGCCCGTATAGATTATTCGCCAGTGCCATAATATCTTCCTCATCATCCTTGAGATCGTTGTCGGTAAAATCCACCTCCAGCGACCACGGCACCTCCAGCGTACGTACAAAATCAATGTCCTTATTGCTGCGCAAGCGGCGCTGCATGCGCTGCTCCTGCGTTGTTCCAATCGTATCAATATCACTACAAAGCAGGCCAAGCCCGTTATTGTTATCACGGGAATCACAATAGGTGTCGCTGAACTGTTCAATGCGGCTCTTGCGATCGCCGGACGGGCCCGTGGCCGCAGCCGTATTGGCATTGCCCAGCGCACGGTCCTGTGACCTTTGTGACAGAATGATCGCATTATACTCTGCCTTGCGTTCGGAAGCCGCCAGACTCTTTACCGTCGAACCGAACTCACACATGCCGGTGCTGGGATGGTAATCTTTGTGCGCTTGCACGCGAATTTTTTGCAGCAATTGTTGCGTTTCCATCTGGTGCTTCGCATCTAAAAATGTGCCGTAAATCTGCGTCTGCTGCATCGCCACCACTGTAAATTGCTCGGCCATCAACATCATCGCAGGCAGGATATTATCTTCCCACAAGATTGTTCCCCACCAGATTCTCTGTGCGGCCAGTTCGCTGAACACATGGTCGATAATACGAAAGAAGGTGGACTGGTTGCCCATCCCCAGCCAGTTGATCATCGAGGCGTTGATCACCGTTTCATGACAACTGCAACATGCTTCAGCCCTTTGCGGCAGGGCCAGAATGCCCAGCACAGACAATGTCAGAAACAACAGCTTTACATTTTTCATCTTAACCGCCTCCCAGCGCTTCGATTTGATCGTTCAGAGGCTTAGTTTTTGCCTCTAGCTTCGTAGACAACAAGACAGACAGCGCCATTTCCTGGCGCAACTGGCTTTCAAAAATCGCATGATCGAGAATTCTTTCAATGGCCCGCAGCGCCACCTTCTTGCGTGAAACGTTGGCGGGGCTCTCATACAGATAGGCATAAAAATCAGGGTTCTGGTATATCTTCTTCGCTAGGATTTCCAGCTGGGCGTAATAGCTCGGCCGCTCACCGATCATCTCAAAAATTTCATCATCCGGCACGCCCAGCTCCTTGAGCAATGCGCCCAGGAATTTCCAAGTTTTGCTGTCTTCTTCACCAGTCAAATTGGCATCGCTGGTTCCTTCGGATTTCATCGCAATGATGGAGTTGATCGAATTTTGCGCCACGCTGCGCTTTGCTGAAACACTGCGCAGATCCATATACAGTTCCTGATTTTCCTGTACCATCAAGGCATCATCCCGCAGTTCCCGGACCGGCACGTTATGGGCAAACAGATTGCTGGTCAGCGCCAGTATGTCGTCTTCCTGCGTTGTATATGTGTCATCGGAAAAATTCGCTGCAATCGTGTGCGGATATTCCACCATGCGCGTATAATCGATGTCGTTGTTAATGCGCTTTTCAGAAAACCAGACCGTATTTTTGCAGACCAGCGCTAGACCGGTATTGTCTTCTGCACCCAATGCCGGAGACTGCCAATTGTTATCCTTCGGATCGCAATATTTCCTTGTAAATGAATCCCAGCGCGCCAGCTTGTCTTCCTGCGGTGTATTGGCAGAACCGAAACCACTTGTGCCCAGCTCCCGCCCTTTTGTATAGGCGTTCAGTGCCAGGAGATTATGCTCCGTCATCTGCTCCGATGAGGCCAGCGAACGGACATTTGTGCCAAACCAGCAAAAATCGCGGCTGGGGTGGTAATCTCTATGCGCCTGTCCTTGCATATATTGCAGCAATCTCTGCGTCTCCAGCTGCTGTTTTGCATCCATAAAGGTACCAATTGCGAACATCTGCAACATCGCAGTGTTCGTCAGCTGCTCAGTTAAAAGCTGCATCGCTGGCAAAATATTCTGCTTAAAGAAAAAATCGTTCAGCCAAGTCCGGTGAAAGGTAAACCCAAACGGCAAGTATTCAGGGTTCAAATTTCCAATCAGGGGAAAATCATTCAGAAACTCGCCGCCGGAAATCGCCGCCATCGTCAAAAGCTCATAGGCCTCATGCAAGATAAAAACCGCCGCCACCGTCAGCCCGCAATCCGCAGCTGAACATCTCAGAATATTGATACAGGCCGGATTGATTTCACAATACTGGATGCCAAAAGCAACTGCACTGAAGGGGTCGGCAATCGCCTGCGCGTCGGATTTTTGTGGATATGTTGCATAAAATGCGGCACCCGCCACAATCACAACAGCCAGAATAGCCAGCACATACCGACGCCAACGGCGGCGCTTGCGCCGCGGTTGGCTATCTTTTGTGTTTTCTGTCGTCGGCTCCATAATCTATCTGGCCTCCGGCAATTTTGATTTGGCGCTGCCGGGCAGGCGCGCATTCATAGTACGGTAATCATCATGCAGCAAAGAGGACAGCAACACAGATAAATTCATCTCCTGGCGCAATTCGCTTTCCAGCATCGCACGATCAAGAATCAACTCGATTGCCTTCAAAGACACGCTCTTGCGATCAATGTCAGTCGGCGCGTCATATAAATCTGCATAAAAAGACGGGCTTTGATACAGACGTTTTGAAAGAACCTCCATCTGCGCGTAATAGCTGGGATCGTCGCCAATCATGGCTTCCATTTCATCGGGGGGCACACCCATATCACGCAGGATGGCTCGCATGAAGGCCGCTGTATTGGGTGCAGCATTTTCATCTTCACCACTGTCTCCGGCATCATCACTATCACCTGAATCGTCATCGTCGCTATCTTCTTCCGGCGGGCGCTGGTCATAGGTAGAGGAAGATTTTAGCCCGACGATTGAATCAAAGGAGTTCTGCGCCACCGCACGCTTCGCCGCAATTGAGCGTAGCGCCATATAGACGTGCTGATATTCCCGGTTCAGCAAATCCGGGCCGCTCAAATTGCGGGACAAAACATCGTGCCCATACAAATTATCGGACAGCGCCAAAACATCTGTGGAGTCCGGCTCGGCGTCCAGGACTTCGTCGTCGTCGTCCGCCTGGGTTTGAGGCTTGGAATAAGACACCTTAATCGTACGCGGCTCTTCAATCAGCCGGGTATAGTCAATATCGATATTGATTCGATCTGAATTTTGCGGACCATTGCCGCAGACCAAATTGAGGCCGGTGCCGGAATCGGTCCAGTTGTTGTCTTGTGGATCGCAATAATTTTCCCGGAACGCATTCCAGCGTGAAATTTTATCCTGGTCCTTAGAATCTGATCCGGGACCACCCAACTGCCCCATCTGGCGGCTAATCTGCCGCTCGGCCAAAACCGTAATATTAAGCTGCGCATTCAAATCCGAAGAAGCCAGAGACCGCGTATTGGTTCCGAAATAACAAAAGCTCTCGGTCGGGTTGTAATCTTTTTGCGCCTGATACGTTAGTTCCTGAAAAGTTCTTTGCACCTCAAGCTGCTGCTTGGCGTCCAGCAATGTGCCGACCATCATGGCCTGATACATCGCCACCACATCCATCTGTTCGGTAAATTTCTTGAGCGCCGGCCATATGTATATCTGTACAAAATCTGTGGTCAGCCAATCCCGCAGCTCGTTAAAGGCGGGCGTGAACAGGAAAATCATCATGGGTTTGAAAATCAGGTGCATCAGATCAATGCCGACCACGGCCAACAAACACTGTTCCAGCGGACAGGCCATACAGTGCACACATGGACCCCCGCCAAACGCATCGGTCTTGCGCGGCATCGTCACATAAAACACAGAAGCCGCCACAATCGCACACAGCGTTACAATCAGAACAAGTTTTCTGGAGCGGGATTTCAGCTTTCCGGGTTTGTCTTTACGCACGCTTTTCAATTTGGTCCTCTACCATTTACCCCTACCGAACAGATAAAATTTTAACCTCATTTTAGCCACTTCTTTTCAGTTTATCACAGGCAAAACCAAAAAGGCACATTTCAAACCCCAAAAAATTGGCAACTTGTCACTTGGCGGGATTTCAGTCAAAATAGGAAAAGAATTGTTTTTCCAGCGCCTTTAAACGAACGGTTTGACGCTCCTATGCTAAAAAATAAGAAAACGCCCCAAGATTCAAAAGCCGCGACCCAGAAGCCTCTCGGCAAAGCTGCCACAGGAAAATCCAGCGCAGAACAATCTCCTGAAAAAGAGAACTTGAAGGGGCTAGGGACCGTTGTGGTCCGTAATGAGTTTTACCGCGATGGCTATCGCAGCCTGCTAAAACTGGCCATGATCCAGAGCATCGTCATTCTGGCCCTGATCGGCGCAATGTATTTTGTCGTCAACAACAACCAGCCAGAAAACCGCTACTTTGCAACCACGGAAGACGGTCGCCTTGTGCCAATGATTGCCCTGAGCCAGCCAAACTTAAGCACACCAGCCCTTTTGTCCTGGGTGGCGCAGGCCGCAACGGAGGTCATGACCTTCGGCTTTAACGATTACCGCCGCCGCCTGCAATCGGCCTCGCGCAACTTTACGCGCCGCGGCTGGGAGAGCTTTACGCAGGCCCTGCAAAAATCCAGAATTATCGAGAGGGTGGAGGCCAACCAGCAGGTCGTAACCGCCGCCCCGCAAGGTGCCCCAATTCTCCAATCAGAATCCGCCGTGGCCGGTCGCTATCAATGGGTCGTACAGTTGCCGATGGTGCTCACTTACCAATCCGGAAACAAGCGCATATCTGACCGCTTGCTGGTCACTCTTGTTATTGTGCGCGTCCCCCGGTTGGAAAGCCCCAATGGTGTAGGAATTGAACAATGGATTGCGGTGCCGCGATAGATTTTCCAGTGCTTGCAAAAAACGGTCAAATATATGTGAGTGACTTGGGCTTTTAGCCCGCGCAATATGGACAGGCCGGGTTTCAGGAGATAGTCTTTCAGACTGGGGCATACCGTAACGTTGTGCCTTCTAATGTGTTGTAGCTATTTATGCGTGTCTCATGGCCAGAATGACAAGATTTTCAAACATCCGGTTCCCTGCCCTGCTCTTGGCGGCCACAGTGGCTTTTACTGTCGGAAATCCCTATCCGAAACATGCAGGTGCCCAAGATGTTCCGTTTCTGCCGGGCTTTGAAAATGATAACCAAGGCGCTCAACAGGGGCCTGCGCTACCCAATGCAAACGGCTTTGAAAGTCAAGATGAAAGCCAGGGTGAAGACAGCCTTCCTCCCTCTTTTTTCGACGTGCCAGATATCAATAACCTCGAATCATCTGCTCAAAGCGGGCCAGGCGCGCCGGGCAAAAACGGCAGAGATCTGGTAAAAGAACAATCGCGGCAAGAGGCTTTCGACGCAGCCCTGCAGGGTCTTTTGCCGCTGCGGCCCGAAGAAATCCGTCAGGTTCTGGAGCGGTTCGACCGCACTCAGGAATCTGTTGAGCTCCCCATTTATCCCGACCCGAAACCGAAAATGAGCGTCGAGACAGTCTCTCTGGACCCCGGCGCGCAGCCTTTAACCATCCAGCTTTCCTACGGCAACGTGACAACCCTTAGCATTTTAGATGTAACCGGCGCAGCGTGGCCTATCCAGGATATTACATGGGCTGGAAATTTTGAGGTTATCGAAGGTTCTGAGGAGGGTGCACACCTCGTGCGTCTTTCCCCGCAGAGCGAATATGCGCGCGGCAATATGTCTATGCGGCTTTTGGGATTGAAAACCCCGGTTATTTTTACGCTGGAAACCAACCGCGATGTCGTGCATTACCGCCTGGATGCTATTATTCCGGAAATCGGGCCTCTGGGACAAGCCCCTCTCATTGAAAGCAGCACCGTCTCTATCACGGCTGGAAATTCGCAAATGGCCGCCGTGTTGCAAGGCCTTCCCCCCGGCGGTGCAGAGCATATGGAGGTCTCCGGTACAGACGGACGCACAAGCGCCTACCGTATGAATGGCGTCACCTATGTCCGCACACCATTAACCTTGCTCTCCCCCAGCTGGCAAAGCTCTGTGGCTTCGGCGGACGGGACGCGCGTTTATGAGATTCAGGATGCCCCCGTGTTATTAATGTCTGATAAAGGCCGCATGGTCAGGGTCCGCCTATCCCAACGCGCAGAAAGATACGAGGATTTCGTCGATGAGCAATGAAGATTTTGAAGATGAAGACCTGGATATGGGCGAAAACAGCTTCGACGATTTCGGCGAGGAAAAAACGCCCGGAACGCTTGGCGATCTTGTGCGCAACAATTCGATGGTCAAGATAGGATTGGTCATCGTTGGTGTTGTCGTTATTTTCGGTGCTATTATTTTCTTCGGTGAAGAACAGCAAGCTGAAGCGCCCTCTGTCGTAAGCGCGGGCCGGGGCTCGGAAGTTAATGCCCCGCCAGGGACCCAAGAAGCCTCCCCCAAATATATCGAAGCCATCGAAGAAGAAAATGAAGAGCGCATCATGGAAGCGGTCAGGACGGGAGAAAGCGCCTTGCCGACACCGATTGATCCGCCCGTGGGCCGCGTTGTGGTCCCGGAAGAAGCGGAAGAAGCGGAAGACCCGCTGCAACGTTGGCGCAGACTGCAGGAAGAGCGGCTGGCCCGTGAGTTAAAACGCACACAAACGATCCGCCCCGAAGATGCGACCGCACAGGCCGCCCTGATTCAGGAGACCGAGGCCCGCCGTGCAGAAGCGATCAAAGCACTATCCTCGGCCATGTCAGAGCAAATGCAGGTGGTGCTGGAGAGTCGCCGGGATGCAAGAATTTCAAACACCACCCTGAACAATGTCAACTACCTTGAACAGCTTGAAGAAAAGCGCAAAGCGGAGAAAGAAGAAACCGCGGCCGCAGAAGCTCCCGTGCTGCCACCCTCCGATCCTCGTCTTTTGGCCAATGCCGGTGAAATCGTGTACGCACAGACTTTGATTGAGGCGAATTCCGATGTGCCCGGCCCGGTTCTGGCACAAATTCTTTCGGGCAGACTGAAAGGCTCGCGCGCAATCGGCAGCTTCCAGGTCCAGGATGAATACCTGACGCTCACCTTTGGCACTGTCGTACAGGACGAAACACTTTACCAAGTCGATGCGATTGCGCTGGACCCTGAAACCACCCTACAGGGATTGGCCACCGAAGTTGATCATCGCTACTTCCAGCGCATCGTGCTCCCTGCCGCTGCCGCCTTTGTTGAGGGTGTTGCCGACGCAATCGAAGAATCCGGACGCACCACTGTGACCATTCAAGGTGAAACCGTTGCCGAAGAAACCGATGAGGCCGATTCCAAGCAAGAAGTCGCCGCCGGTGTGAGCGAGCTAGGGGCTGAGCTAGGCGATACTCTAGATGAGCTTTCCAACGTGCCGATCCTGATCCGCATAGAAGCCGGAACACCGTTTGCAATGTTATTTTTGGATCAGGTTATTGAAGAAAATTCTCAGAGTGCTAATAATAACCAAAGTTTGGGTACGCAATCGCCTTAAAACATTGAGAAACATTTAAACCCCTATTAGCAGGGAAGAAGCCTCTAACATCAGGACTGAAAACCCATGGACGACAAGAAAAACCAACCTTCCGACGATGAAATCTTTGATGAGGATCTTGAGTTGGAGGATTTCGAAGATCTTGATGAAGATCTCGAAGATCTAAGCGATGAAGCATGGGATGAATATGACGACCTCGCTACAGCCGAAGATATCGACGGAGATATGGGGGAAAATTTTGAGGCAGGTGCTATGACACCTCCCGTAAAAAAATCTTTTATCTCGCGACATTTCAACCTCATCGTGATCGGCGTTGCCCTGGTCATCGGCGGGCCTGTAATTTTGAGTCAGCTTGGCGGAAGTCCACAACCGCAATCAACACCTCCCGCGCAGGAACAACAATCAACTCAGGACGATTTTGCACAAGACGATGGTTCCGGTCTGCCGCCCATGCCCGCTCCCATGCAAAAAACCGATGACGATATTATTGGGGACACGCAACAGCCCGACAATACGGATTTAAGTGATGTGCCAAATGATGCGGGCAATCTAACACCCATGCCGGACCTTGCCGGTTTGAAAGACACCGATACCACCGAAGAAAGCGGCCTTCCGCCGTTATCTATCGAGGAGGTTGCCGGTATACCGGCTGCGCCTGTCGATCCTGAAAAAACTGAAGAGGATGGAATTTTCTCCTTTGACCCCAAGCAGGATCTCGGACCCGCTATCGAAGATATAGAACCTGAACAGGAAATAGCTGAAATCTTACCGCCTAAAGAGTCTGTGCCGGATGATATGGGAATGGCGCCCATGCCTGCGCCCGCTCCGATGGCTGAAGCCACGAATGTCGATATGAGCGCCTTTGAAAATCGCTTCGAAAATCTGGAAGAACAAATTCAGAAAGGCGCTTCTGCCAGTGATGAAAAAATTGCAGCCCTGGAATCCACCTTAGGCCGCCTTGAAGGACAATTAACAAAGCTCCTGCAGGAGCAAAAAACATTGCGCAGCGAGATAAGTGCGGCCGAAGAGGCTGCGGGCAAGGCTGCTCGCACGGCGAATGAAGCCAAATCCGCTGCTGCGGAACGACCCGTAGCGGTTGAAACACCGGCTGTAAAATTAACCCCAGCTCCTGTACCCGCTCCTGTTGCCAGCCCCGCACCAGCCGCGAAACCAAAAGTCACACCAAAACCGGCCACCGCAGCCGCGGCAACAGCAACACAATGGGAGCTACGCTCCGCCACGCCAGGGCAAGCTGTTTTGGGCAAAAAAGGTGGCGGTGATGTTCGCTCGGTAAATGTGGGCGATACAATCGATGGATTGGGCCGTATTTCATCAATTGCGGTAGAAAATGGCCGTTGGGTTGTACGTGGTTCTCAAGGGCAAGTTACGCGCTAACACCGCCTAAGTCACTGTTTTAGAAGATACTTTATGAGCTGTGTCGATCACAAAAGCCCGGCGGTAGGTGTTTGCGGCGGTTCTTACTCTTTATTTTCGATAAAAACTTAAGGCAAAAATATTTAATTCATTGATTTAAAACAGTTTTTTATCTCTTCTGCCATAATATTTGCACAATTCATCGGAAGTATGATGTAATATTGATATGGCGGTGTTACATATAAAAAACTCAATAAATAAGATAGTAAATTCTATGCGTAAGACACACATGTATGGTCTTTACGCAGCTTTTGCTGTGCTGGTCACAAGCGCGCCCGCATTCGCCGACACGACCGAGGCCAATGATGTCTTCCGCAATATGGTTGATTCTGTTGAGCTTCTGCCGGGCCTGATTTCCGCGCTGGCTTACGGAATCGGTCTTATTCTGGCGATTACCGGTCTGTTCAAATTGAAAGATCATGTTGAAAACCCGAACAACACGGCTCTGCGCGTACCGGTTATCCGCTTCCTGATCGGCGGATTTTTGTTCTCCCTGCCGATCCTGTACGATGCGATGTTCGTCACCATCAATGGTGAAGGAGATTCGTTTTTTGACCGCGACACCACAATCGGGCTGAGCATCTCTGCTTTCCTGGGAGAGCTGGCTGAAAATGGTATCACCCTGCCCAGCGTTAACAACATCCTGGCCAATATTGTCGATGCGATTCATGATTTCCCCGGACTGGTTTCCGCAGCCGCTTATCTGTTGGGCTTGCTGTTTGGCGTGTCCGCCCTCATTAAAATTAAAGAGCATGTTGAAACCCCCGATAACGTCCCCTTAAAAGAAGGCGTTATCCGCCTGCTTGCCGGCGGCGCGTTTTTTGCCCTTCCAACCATTTATATGGCGATGACCACCGCAATCAGCGGCGACGGCCTGGGGATCAGCGGTCAAATCACCTCCATGCTCAGCGCTGTCGGCGCGATGTATTCCGTATATGAAGGTGCAACCTGCGTGCCCCTGGTGGGCACCAGCCTCGGCGGCGCCATGTGCGATACCGCAGCACAAATCAGCGTAGCCCCGGCGTTTCTGTCCGCAATGGCCTACGTTTTTGGATTGGTTCTGGGCTTCTGGGGCATTTTAAAGATTAAAGACCATGTGGTTGATCCATCCCGCGTTCCGATCTGGGAAGGCGTTTCAAAATTCATAGCGGGCGGCGCGTTCTTTTCATTGCCGCTGGTGATCGAAGTCGTGCGCTCCACCATCACGCCTGCGACGCTGAACGTCGCCGCTCTGGCACCCACAACCGGCTTTAATGACGGCTCCGGCCTGCTTGGCAACCGCGTTATCGGCTTTGGTTGTGGTGGTGCGGGCGACCTGCTGGACGGCATTTTCGGTGACGGCACGGATAGCGGCGGGCTGGATACTGCACTTTTATGCCTGGCCAATGACGTTTTAGGCCCGATGCATATTCTGATGAACGTGTTTGCTTTCATCGCCGGAACCATCCTGATCATGATCGGGATTTCCCGCCTGACAAAAAGCGCGCAGGACGGCGCAAGAGGCCCCGGCGGCATCGGTACAGTTATGACTTTTGTCACAGGCGGAATGCTGATATCATACAATGAAATGGTTCGCGCCTTCACACAAACCTTGGGTATGGGAAAATCAGATCTTCTAGGCTTGGGAATTGACCTCCCGCTCGGCGTAACGGCAACTTACGCAACCCTTGCCTATACACAAGGAATGAGCGATGCGGAAATTGCGCATGCACATCATGTAATCAGCGCAATCATCAAATTCATGATCGTTATCGGCCTCGTCAGCACAATCCGTGGAATATTTATCCTTCGTGGTGCCGCCGAGGGCAATCAACAATCTTCGTTAATGGCCGGAGTGACCCATTTGGTAGGTGGTGCATTGGCCGTTAACTTGGGTCCGCTTATCAACGCCGTACAATCGACGTTGGGCATAGCGGAATACGGTATCTCTTTTGGGGGCAGCTTCTAAAGACAAACCCAAAGGCGGTAAGTGAAACTTAAACTGTAAACTTGTAGAGGAGAAAACCATGTTTAAGAAAACCAAAAAACTATCATTCGGCAAAATCGGTGCACAAACCATGCTTGGCCTGACTATGGCCGCATCAAACGCCCATGCCGATGCAACAACAAATTTCGGCACACTCGCTAGAAATATCACAACCTCGATCCAGGACTTGCCGGGGCTTTTATCCGCCCTTGCCTATCTGATCGGGATTTTGCTGGCCGTGCTCGGCATCATGAAGATCAAAGATCACGTTGAAAACCCAGGAAACACGCCGTTGAAAGAAGGTGCGATTCGTCTGGTGGTCGGCGGATTCCTGTTCTCCCTGCCGATCCTGTTCGATGCCATGTCCAACACGCCGGATGCCGGCACGGAAGGCAGCGGTGACGTTCAGACCGCGCTGACAGGCGTGGCCTTCGGGGTTGATGACGCGGGCGGCGAATAAGCCTTGATTCAACAAGCCAGAGCCGGGTTGTCCGGCTTTGGCCTTTTACCAAAAAACTCGTAGAGGAAAAAATTATGTTTAAGAAAACCAAAAAACGGTCATTCGGGCGCGTCGGCGCACAAACCATGCTTGGTCTTGTCATGGGGGCCTCAACCGCACGGGCCGATGTGACCAATTTCGGTACGCTCGCAGAAAACATTACAACCTCGATCGCAGATCTGCCGGGGCTTCTTTCCGCCCTTGCCTATCTGATCGGGATTTTGCTGGCCGTGCTCGGCATCATGAAGATCAAAGATCACGTTGAAAACCCAGGAAACACGCCGTTGAAAGAAGGTGCGATTCGTCTGGTGGTCGGCGGATTCCTGTTCTCCCTGCCGATCCTGTTCGATGCCATGTCCAACACACCGGGCACAGACGGTGACGGTGACGTCCAGACCGCGCTGACAGGCGTGGCCTTCGGGATTGAAGATGGCGGCGGCGGTGAATAAGCCCCAATGACCGATTTTTTACCCATAGCTTTGGGTGTATCCAAATTGGGCGGGGCCGGTTCATCCGGCTCCGCTGTTTCTATGCGTAAACTTCCGGATGATGTAAAATCCAAAATTCTGGAGCGCGATGAAAACACCTGCCGTTTTTGCGGCTTTAAAGCAGAAAAGTATCAGGAAATTCATATTCGCGACGGTAACCCGAAAAATCACGACCCAAAAAACCTGGCCACAGCCTGCATTTTCTGCGATCAGTGTTTCAAGCTTGAAAAAGTCGGAGAAATGCGCTCCGGCGTTTTGTTGTGGCTGCCGGAAATTGAGCAGGCAGAACTGCACCATATCGCCCGTGCTATCTATGTCGCCCGTATTTCGCAGGGCCCAATCGCCGATGCAGCGCGCAAAACACTCGACACCCTTATGACCCGACGCGAAGAGGCCAAAAGACGCATCAGCACCGACGATCCGTTCATCCTTGCCACGGTTTTGGGCGATTACCTGACCCCCGGCCATTACAAAGCCCGCGCGAAAAAACTCGACGGGGTTCGGCTTTTCCCGCTAGACAGGCGCATTATCAAAGAAGCCGAGCTGGAGTTTAACCAATTCCCCCAAATCCTGGCCTATTGGCGATCCAAAAGCGGGCCTTTCGGCGGCAAAACGCCCCAGCAATGGGTTGGAATTTATCAGGATGTTGCCGGCGCATCGTCAAAGGCTGCTTAACAGGTCTTTTGCGGAAAACCTCTATGCCCAATGGCTCGAGTTCGCTATATTAATAAAAGCACGATACGCAAACAATAAGCATTTGAAGCTCAATGAATTTTCTGCAAAAACTCATGTCCCCGTTCCAGAAGGCATTCCGTCAATCGGTTTCGTCTTTTATCCAGCTTGAAACGGCCGATGATGAACACACGCTGGTGGCCACGGACGGCTCGCTTATTTCCTACCTGAAAATCGAAGGCAGCCGCCAGATCATCGGGGAGGAGGAATATAACCGCATCGTCGATGCCTCGGTTATCAAGCTCGGTTCGCGCTTTGACCGGCTCGGCCATGCCATACAGGTCTATTTCGCCCGCGATCCGGGACGCATCCGAAAAGAGCTGGAAGCCCAGGTCAAGCCGAGCCGGACCACAGCAGAAAATATCGGGCTGGAACTCGATGATTTGTTTCAGGAAAAGGTCAATCACCTGGAGCGCTTCTTAACCCATGAAGAGCAATATTTCGTCCTGTGGACCCGCTCCAGCGTCCTGCCGCCCAGCGAAGTCAAAAAAGCAGGCGAACAGGCCAAGGAAAAAGGTAAGAGCTGGGTTCCTGCTGCCGGGGCGCAATATCCTTACGCTGCTCTTGAACCGCTGCGCACGCGCCACCGAAGCTTTGTAAGCTCTATTCTGTCTTCTCTAGACGAATTGGGAATCCGCAGTGATCTGCTCGAAGTTCACGATGCGTTGCGCGCCGTACGCAACAATATGTTCCCCGACCGCGCGAACGAGGATTGGAAGCCGTGCCTGCCGGGTGATCCGATCCCGACCCGCGCACCGCGCAGCAAGTCCGATCTTTCCGACATCCTTTGGCCCAGCCTACCCAACCAGCTCACCGCCTCTGATGCAAAAGTATTGGGGCAATCCGTCGTGCGCATGGGCAACACTCTGTGGGCCGGTGCGGACATGACACTTGGCCCTCTCGATGCTTCGCCCTTTACGCAGCTTCTCAGCCGATTCGTCGATGCGGATATCCCGTTCCGCATTTCCTTCCTGATCGAAGGTGGCGGAGTAGAAGGCGCAGCAATGCGCACATTCCTATCCACCATTATGGGGCCAACAAATGCCGCAAACAAACAGGTCAAATATTCCCTGGAGGGGCTGCAGGTTATGGCACGGAGCGAACCTGTCGTGCGCATTCGCATCTCTTTTGCAACCTGGTGCCATGTAGAGGAGAAAGGTGCCGTATTGGATCGTCTTTCCATCCTCCTGCAATCCATAGAAAGCTGGGGTTACTGCCAGGCCAGTGAGTTCTCCGGCGATCCGCTGGACTGTGTGATGTCTTCGGCGATGGGCATTCACTGCGGCGGCACGGCGGTTACCGGTATTGCGCCCATGCGCGAAATTGTAAAACTTCTGCCATGGCAGCGTCCGTCCAGCCCGTTTGAACAAGGCGCAATGTTGTTCCGCACGCCTGACGGGAAAATTTGGCCATATCAGACCGGAACAAACCTGACCACCACTTGGTTCGACCTGATTTTCGCGCAACCCGGCGCGGGTAAATCAGTCCTGCTCAACACATTAAACTTCGGAACCTGCATCAGCCCGGGCCTCAGCAAGCTCCCCTATGTCGCAGTGATCGATATTGGTCCGTCATCTTCGGGTTTGATTTCCATGATCCGCGAGGCGCTGCCTCTCAACCGCCAGCACGAAGCGGCGTATTACCGCCTGCAAATGGCGCATCAATATGCGATTAACCCGTTTGATACCCAGCTCGGCTGCCGTTATCCACTGCCGGATGAGCGCAGCTATCTGGTGGAACTCATGACGCTTCTAACTACGCCGCCCGGCTACGACAAGCCCTATGACGGGATGCAACAATTGGCAGGGCTTGTGGTTGATGAGATGTTCCGCTGGCGCGATGACAAACAGGCCAGCGCCGAGGCACGGCCCTACCTTCCGCGCTTGGAACCGGCCGTGGACGAAGCCATTCAAAAGCACAATATCCACCTGCCGTCCGATCCGTTCTGGTGGGATGTTGTCGATAAAATGTTCGAGCTGGAGGAATATCACATCGCCAATCTGGCCCAGCGCCATGCAGTGCCGACATTAAACGACTCGATTACCGCATCACGCCGCCCGCAAATCCGATCCCTGCTAGAGCAAACCTCGGTGGGCTTCAGCCCTGAATCCGTGATTAACGCGTTTGAGCGTATGGTGACCTCCGCCATTCGCGAATACCCTATTTTGTCTTCCGTCACACAATTTGATATCGCCGATGCCCGCGTTTGTTCGCTCGACCTTATGGATGTCGCCCCGCAGGGCGATGAATCCGCGGACCGCCAAACCTCGATCATGTATATGCTGGCCCGTCATGCGCTGGTACGCAGCTGGTGGATGAGCAAGGACACATTGCCCAACATCCCGGAGAAATTCCGCCCTTATCATGAATTGCGCCTTCAAGGTCTTGCGGAATCTCCCAAGCGCCTGTGTTACGATGAATTCCACCGCACCAGTAAATCCTTCTCCGTACGCGCGCAGATTATCCGCGATGTGCGTGAAGGCCGAAAACGCGGCGTACAGATTGTTTTAACCTCACAATTGCTGGATGATTTCGGTCAGGAAATGGTCGATCTGGCCACCGGCGTCTGGGTTCTGGGCGCAGCAATTTCCGATAAAGCTGTCGATAATATCCGCGACCGTTTCGGCCTATCCAATACCGCGCGTGATGTTATCCGCCACAAACTGACCGGGCCGAAATCAACGGGCGCGCCGTGTCTTTTGGTTTTGGGAACGACAGAGGGGCGCTATGAACAACATATCTACAACACGCTCGGCCCCATTGAGCTCTGGGCCTTATCAACCTCCGCCGAAGATGTATCCATCCGCAACCGTCTGTATGACCGGCTAGGCGCCAGCCGCGCGCGGCAAATGCTATCTTCCCAGTATCCGGGCGGCAGTGCCCGCAATGAAATCCGCCGCCGCGTTCTGGCCAAAAGCGAATCCGGTGATGCCCGATCGGCCATGATCAGCGCCGTAATTGAGGAAATCGTTGAAGAGCTGGTCGAGGAAAGTAAAAAAGCACAAAAGGCCGAAACTTCGGCACGGGTAAAACTGGGCTGATAACAACACAGCATTTAAACATGAACGATACACCAGAAGATAATGACAAACCGGCACCGGAAAGCAGCGCAGAAAAGACGCAAAACCCGGGCGGTGAAAATGCTGCACAAAACGATGAGGCAGACAATGTTTTTTCTTCTCACGAAGTAAAGCCGCGTGCGGGAAAAAGCAAAAAAGAAGAAATCGGCGAAAATATCGGTGAAACCGAGCGCGAAACTCTGGAACAAGAAAAAATCAGAACCGAAGAAGAAATCAATGCCGCCCTGGCGCAAAGCCGTTTCTTTGAAGCCCTCAAAATAAAACGCAAAAAACAAATGAAATGGGCTGGAATATTAGGGGGACTATGCCTTCTGGGTCTCCTCATAATGTGGGGAACCGTCACCCCGACCCGCACGGGATCTTTCAAATTCGGTATTTGCCGCGTCTTCCTGGAGCTGTACGTGCAATATCCCGACACACTGCGCCTCGGCACGACGGAGGAACGAGGCAACCTTACAAAAATCTGGTTCGAGCAGATTGATTCATTCGGCGAAAATCACCTTCAGGCGCTGCAGTGCTACTTCAAGAAAGATGAAAGCGGTAAAGTCTGGCAGATTTCCCGCGCCACAATCGACCGGCGGGAAATCGATCCGGAAATTATTGAGCGCTTTAATGCCTCAATTCCAATGATCTACGCCTATCCGCCGGAGCTGGAATATTACTACGAACTGCCGCGCGGTCTTGAAGGCCTGAAATTCGATACGGACATGTTCAGGAAAAGACTGTTTTAGCCGCTAAAGATTTAAAGGCTATGCGCGTTTACCAATTCCTGAATATAGGCCGCAACATTGGTCGTGCATCCCACGCCGTGCTGCAGCGCTGTTTTCGCATCAACCCCGTTTGGCGACGTGGCAATTGAAGAGCGCCGCACCCACACCCCACGCAAACCTTCCTGCACAGCAACATCCAGATGATCCATTTTATCATCCAAAAGAACGATCCGATCTGGCTTCGCAGAAATTTGCAGCCTTTCGCGCAACGCTTTGAAGTGGCCGGGATCCCTTTTCTGCATGCCGATTTCAATTGCACCTTCAACGGCCAAGCAGTTCTGGTCCAGAAAATTGTTAACCATGGAATTTGGAAAACCCAGAGCCAACAACGTCCGCATTGTATGTGGAACAGGACCGTTGGAATCAATGACAAACCTGATACCCCTGTCCATACCTTCGCATACAGCGGCAACCAAATTGGGGTCTCCCTCAATAACCAGATGGTGATTATCGCCGTAAAGCTGGTCCAGGACCTCAGAGGCATATGCTGCGCCGCCGTTGGCAGTTGCCGTTTCAACGATCGCCTTGATCATGGCCAGATAATGCGTGCCCAGATTTTCCGCCGTAATTTCCGGCACGTCCGCCCCGGCATCAAACTCTGAATGCTTAAGGAAAGATTCCCGCAATCCGAATTTCTCATTGCGCTCTGAAACCAGACGCCAGCCCGACGCAATTTGGCGATACAACCCTTTGCCGAATTCGCTTTTCGCATCATACAGCGTGCCGTCCACATCCAGGACAACCACTTTAATACTCGCCAGACCTACCGGATCCACATGCGTATCCATTGTTCTCTTCCTTCTGTCTTTAAAAAAGGCGTAGACTAGCAGCAATATAAAAATATGTCAATTACTTCGGCAGCAGCGCCCAATACCGGCCTTTGGCCTTCATCGGCCCCGCCAGCGCTTCGGCTCGCTCGCCGAAGCCCCAGAACACATCGCCGCGCACGGGGCCGCGAATGGCCCCGCCGGTATCCTGCGCGATCATCAGACGCCGCAAGGGCTGCGCATCCGGGGCAGGCGCCTCTATATCCACCCAGAGCGGCAGGCCATAGGGCAGCTCGGACCTGTCCACCGCCAGCGAACGCCCGGCCGTCAAAACAACGCCCTCGCCGCCAATCGCGCCGGGTTTATCCGATTGCTGGAAAAACACATAGGACTTGTTGGTGTTCATGATCTCATCCGCCTCGTCCGGATTAGCGGCCAGCCATTCCCGGATCGCCTGCATGGATACGTCTTCTTTCGCCAGATGCCCGCGCGCGATCAGCTCCCGCCCGATCGCGTAATAGGGGTGGCCGTTCTGCCCGGCATAGCCGATGCGCATTACCCCGCCTGCCGCCAGCTCCACAACGCCCGAACCTTGAATCTGCACAAAGAATGCATCCACCGCATCATCAACCCAGACCAGCACTTTATCATTATGCGGCCAACGCCCGGCGACAATCTCCGCCCGGCTTTCATAGGGCTTCAGGTTGCCGCCCATCACACGCCCCGCAATGCGCTGGCCCTTCAGTTCCTCGCGGAATTCGCCCAGATCGACCATAACCAGATCATCAGGCCGTGCATGCAGCGGATAGCGGTACGGCCCCTGCCTGCTCAAAGATCCGCGCAGCGACGCCTCGTAATATCCGGTGAACAGCCCCTCCGGCTCCTCGCCCGCTAAAACCTGATAGACATTAAAACGCTGTTCGAAAAATGCCTTAAGCTGGCTTTGGTCCTGTAATGTCAGAAAATCCCGGCAGACGGATTGCCAGTTACCATAGGTTCCGGCCTGCTCAATCGGCCCGAAAACCGCATCGGCCGGGCGTTTTAATATACGCGCGCAGGAGAGCCGCCAGGCCGGAACGGCCTTTGCCAGATCATCCCCGCCCCAGCCGGGCAATTCAGAAAAAGAAGCCGCGCGCAAGACCAGCGGCGGCTGAACATCCTCTTTCGGCTGCTCGGCGCAGGACACAACGAAAATTAATAAGAGAAAGAAAATAAAGCGCATTCTTTCGATGTAGCACGGACGCCTCCACTCCGAAACCTTCTTTTTTGTTGACATAAATGTGCGCTGCTTTTATCGTGCCGCGATGACTGTTGCAACATTTCCGAAAACAGAAGCGGCGGGCGCCCTTGATCCGGCCTCTCCCTATGCCGATGATTACGCGCACTACGAGGCCGCGCGCACCCTTGTGGCCAAGGCACGCGCCAAGCAAAAGGAGCGCGGCAAGGCGCTTAAAGGTAGAAACGGTCGGGATGCGGATGAGAGAAAAGCAGACATTAGCGCTATTTTCACGCACAGCGCGCTGATTAAAACCCTTGCGTCCCCGGCCTGGGACAATCTCATCAAAAAAACCGAAGACGCCGCGTTCCTGTTTGAAAAACTCTGCGCCCGCAACGGCTTTAAAATACCGAAAAATCTAAGGCCCTATATCCACCGCCTGCTGATGATTGAAAATGCGGTCAATGCCCAAAATCTGGATATGAACCCACAAAAAACCCTCAGTTACACAATTTATGAAGGCATGCCGGAACAATCTTTGCGCGAGAGCTTCCCCGGCCTCAAACCCGGCATTATCAACCAGGCCGTGCTCTACAACCCGGGCAGAGCGAAAAAAGCCATTGAGGCGCTGCTGCGGGGAGAAAGGTCAGTGGGACCGTACCGGCTGGCGAATGGTAAAATTGTCTACAGCGAAAGCGATGAAACCGAATGCGTTATTGGGGGCGATGACCTTTCGCCTGCGCCCTAACCCGCATCCGGGATCAGGTCATTATCCCCGTCGAAATCGCCGCGTGTCTCATACAGGAACCAGCGCGGATCGCGTGATTTAAGATCGCGGCCGAATGTCCAGATATCGGTCATGGATGTGGTCTTGTCGGGATGGCCTTCGATAATTTCGCCGTCCTTATCGCGCGTAACCGATGTTTCATCGGCTTTGAAGCGTACGGTCACAAAAGCCTTGCGCCCTTCCATCCGCGCTTCGATAACTTCGGCGCGGCGAATGGCATGAATTTCCGTCTCCTGCGTTTCATTGCGCGCCTGACGCTCGGCTATTGCGGCATCAAAAGCTTCGTAAACGGACGGCTCCAACAAATCCTGCAAAATCTCGCGCTCGCCTTTCGCGAAAGCCTCAACCACCAAAACAAAAGCATCCTGTGCGGCACTCAGGAAGAAATCGATATCGAAGCCTTTATCAGCGCGGGCGATATCCAAAAGCCCGTTTTCAGCGGTTTTATTGTCGATTGCCATGACTTCGCCCGGGTTTTCGGCCAATTCTTCAATACGGCTTTGCGGATTGGGGCTTTCCGCCTCTTCCTTCATACGGGCGGGATCGCCCACTGTTTGAGCGGGAGATGGCGGGGGAGTGAGGGGATTTGGACGCTCGCGCTCTTCCCCGTGACGGGTTCCCAAAACGCTGCGCAACCAAAACACAAGCCCCGCAGCCACAACTGCATATACAATCAAATCTGCCGGCAAAACGCGCCCTTTCTATTGTGCTTCAACAATGGTTTTTTGACTTTACACCTTAATTCTATCATAGTTCGCATCAATGTCGCACTATATACAACATTACAATAGTTTAGAACCCGCGAATAACAAGGGCAAAAGGATAAATTAACGTGCCGTTTTTTCTGATTTTTATCGCGATTCCATTCATAGAGATTATGGTTTTTATGGCCGTTGGCGAGCATATCGGCATATTGACCACCCTGATGCTGGCCTTCATAACCGCAATAATCGGCGGGGCGATAGTCCGTCATCAGGGGCTGCAGACCCTGCTGGCGATGAAAATCGCCATGGATGCGGGCAAGATTCCCCTCGGCGAGATTTTCGACGGGTTTTGTCTTGTTGCCGCCGGAGCGCTCCTGATCACACCGGGCTTTGTGACCGACACTCTGGGCTTTTTGCTCCTGGTGCCGCCTGTGCGCAACACCCTAAAGACCCTGATGAAAAACCACACCAGCTGGACGGTGGAAACCACTGGGTACACACAGGGCGGCACACATATTCGTGACCCCGGCGCTCTTGACGCGGAATATGAAAGAGTGGAAGATGGGCCGGAAACATTAGAAAAACCAAATGAGTACAAAGAATGAGTGAGAAAAAGAAACCTGAACAGGCAGAAAATGTCGCGGCACAGGGCCTGCCGATAACCGTGCATACGCAATATATCCGCGACCTGTCCTTTGAGAACCCGAATGCGCCCGACACACTGCGCCCCTCCGGCGATCAGCCCGACATTGATGTGAATATCGGCATGGATGCCCGTAAGTTGCCGGAAGACCAGTCCAAAGGACTGCCCAACCTGTATGAAGTGGTATTAAACGCGCAGGCCACAGCCAAGCGCGGCGAAGCCGTCATGTTCATGGTGGAAATGCAATACGGCATGCTGGTCACGATCGGGGAAAGCGTCCCGGAAGACAATCATCACCCGCTGCTCCTGATTGAAATACCGAGAATGGCCTTTCCCTTTGTGCGCCAGATCCTCAGCGAGGTTACACAGCAGGGCGGATATCCCCCGCTTTACCTGAACCCGGTGGATTTCCATGCGCTATACATGCAGCGTTTCGGCGAAGATATCAAAAAGGCGCAGGAAGAAGCGCAGGAAGCTGCGAAGAACTAGACGCTCTTCTTCTCCCACAGGGAATCTTTTAACGCCGCAACCAGCTCCTGATGCGCAGTCAGCTCCTCGGCGCTTGGCGTAAAAATACGCGCTTCGCGGTATTTACGCTCAATCTGCACTTTCGCCGCTGCGCCTTGCCCGGCCGCACCCGTCAATGCCGATAGGCCCAAGCCATGTTGCCGCCCGCCCAAAAGCTCCAGATAAACTTCCGCCAATAATTCGGAGTCCAAAAGCGCGCCGTGAAATGTGCGCTCGGTGTTGTCAATTCCGAACCGGCGGCACAGCGCATCCAAATTGGCGGGGCTTCCGGGGAACTTCTTCCGCGCAATCGCCAGCGTATCTACAGCGCGGCTCCAGGGCAGGGCAGGATGCCCGACTGATTTCAATTCAGCATTCAGGAACTTCATATCAAATTCGGCATTGTGAATCACAAGCGTGCTATCCGCGATAAAATCCAGAAACTCCGTATAAATCTGTGAAAAAACCGGCTTATCGGCAACAAATTCGTTCGTGATGCCGTGCACGGCCGTGGCCTCGGCCGGAATGTCCCGCTCCGGGTTTATATAGAGCTGCAAATGCCGCCCCGTGGGCACATGGTTTTCCAGCTCTACACAGCCGATCTCAACGATCTTGTGCCCATCTTCCGGGTCGAACCCTGTTGTCTCTGTATCAAGTACGACTTCTTTCATATCTGCGATTCTATACCCTACAGCCCGATACTATCCAGCCATTCATTGAAAAAAAGTTCTGTCTGTCTGTTGAGAGTCGTCAGATATTTTTCTGTATCGGCGCGAATGCGACTCTCATCCAGCCCTCGTGTTTCATTATCAAGATCATCGGCAAAGCTTTCATACCATTTTTCCAGCTGCTCTGCGCGCACCTCCGGGTGCGACTGAATCGCCAGTGCGTTTTTACCGTAGCTAAAAATCTGGTTTGTATATTTTTGTGATGAAGCCAACAAACGCGCGCGGTCCGGCAAATCAAACGTATCACCGTGCCAATGCATCATACAGGTCGTGGCTTTGTCCAGATGCCGCACCGCATGCTTCTGGCCTTCATCGCTTACGGTGATATCATGCCAGCCGATCTCCTGACCGTTCAGGCCTTTGTAAACCTCGGACCCCAACGCGGCGGCCATAATCTGCGCGCCCAGACAAATCCCCAAGACGGGCAAACCGGCCGCCAGACGCCTTCGCACATATTCTATTTCGCTTGTAATGAAAGGATAATCCGCAGCTTCATAAACGCCCATAGACCCGCCCATGATGATTAACAAATCTGCGGCCAGTGGGTCAAGCGCCGCAAAATCCGCCTCAGGCGTTATAACGATATCCTGTTTTATGCCGCGCGAATCCAGTACGCTGGTCAACGCTTCCGGCCCTTCTATCCTCAGATGGACAAAGATCTCTGCTGTTTTTGCTGCGCTCTCTTTCATCTTTTTGCTGCGTTTTCTCGGTATTGAATTCCCTGGATCTTATCTCGTGCAAAACCTGCCTGATTTGTTTCATAGTAACCGCCCGGCCCAGCCCTGTCTGCACCACAAAGTCTGCGCGTGCGCGTTTTTCCCCATCCGGCATTTGGCGCTGCAGGATTCCAGAAAGCTTTTCCGCGCTCATGCCAGGGCGGAATAACACACGGCTGCGCTGAATGCCGGCAGGCGCGCTCACAACGACCGTATAATCGCAGAGAGCCTCGGCGCCGATCTCGAACAAGAGCGGAATGTCCAGCGCCACAATCCGGCATCCCATCGCCCTGTGCTTGCGCAGAAACGCAACCTGGTCCTGATGCACCAGCGGGTGCAGAATTTTCTCCAGCCTGCTTCGGGCCTCGTCCTTTGCAAACACAACATCGCCCAGCGCGCTGCGGTTTAAAATGCGCGGGCTGCCCTTTTTGTTGCGCTTATAGATCTGAGGATATTCAAAATAGGGAAATGCTGCAAAAATAGCACGCATTCCTGTCTCGCCCGGCTGTAAAGCCTTATGAACTGCAGCATCTGAATCATGGACGGGTACTTTTAAATGCTGCAGCATTTGCGCAGCTGTCGATTTTCCCATGGCAATAGAGCCTGTCAATCCGATCACAATCATCCCAGCACCAGATTTATAATCTCCTCATCCACAACAGGGCGTTTGCCAAACCAGATTTCAAACGCCGCCGCCGCCTGATACGCCAACATTCCTGCGCCATTCACAGTATGCAGACCAGCCTTGTTCGCATCGGCAAGGAACTTGGTTACGGGCGGTGCGTAAATCATATCATAGACAATCGCGCTTTGTGAAAATTGCCGGTAATCCATCAATAGCGGTTCATGGCGCTTCATTCCCAAAGACGTTGCATTCACTACCAATCCGCTATTGCCCGCCTGCGCGTTGCGCCTGTCCCACTCAAACACACGTACCCGCGATGGATCGGCGCTGCTTTCCGCAACCAACTCCGCCTTCTCGCGCAAACGGTTGAACAACCGCACCTCGGGTGCACCCTCCTGCAGCAATCCGTGGACGGCCGCCCGTGCCGCTCCACCCGCACCCAACACGATAGCCGGTGCCGAGGCAACATCGTAATCGGGCGCTGCATTCTTCAGGCTCTGCACAAAACCGTAAACATCTGTATTCGTACCATGCAGCTTTCCATCCTTCACAAAAATCGTATTCACCGCCTGTACGGCCAAAGCGATATCATCCAGATCATCGCAAAAATCATATCCGGTTTCCTTGTGAGGAATCGTCAGGTTAAATCCGCTATACCCCCCTGAAACCAGCGTATCCAGACTTTCGCGTGTAAACTCGCTGGGCGGAATTTCAATCGCATCATACTCACCGGCCAGCGCCATCCTCTTAATCCATGTATTGTGAATCAGCGGCGATTTGCTATGACCGACCGGGAAGCCGATTACGCCCGCCCTGATCGCTTTCTTGCTCATAGCGGCGCCCCCTGCTCTTCCCGTAAATATTTTAAAAGCGGCAAAAGCGGCATGCCGAGCACCGTGAAAAAATCACCCTCCACTTTTTCAAAAAGCCAGCTTCCCGCCGCTTCCAGTTCGTATGCTCCCACAGCCCGCGTTAAAGCATCCCCGGCGCGCTCGGCATAGGCCTCCAAAAACGCATCGTCAAAATCATGCATCGTCAGGATGGAGCGATCGACATGCTGCCACAGCACCTCACCATCCCTGCACACACAGATCGCAGACACAAGATAATGCGTTTTCCCCCGCAGCGTTTTCAGCTTTTCAAGCGCAGCATTTTTATCCGGCGCTTTTGTAAAAATCTGATCGTTCAGCGTCAAGATTTGATCCCCACCAATCACCAGAATATCTCGGTTTTCACGTGATACGCTGGCGGCTTTTTCCTGCGCCAGAATTTGTGCAATCTCTTCAGGCGCAGCATTTTTTTGCTGCAAGCGGTGCAATATTTCAGCCTCATCTATATCAGCCGGACAGACCTGGAACTGCAATCCCGCATTTTCCAGCATTGTCCTCCGTGCGCGGCTGCCCGATGCCAGAATAATGCTCATTCTTCTTCTCCGTCTTTCTTGGCGGCCTTTTCTCGGTGCACCTGCAGCAAAGCCATGATCTCGGCCGAAGTCTCCTCGATCGAGCGCTTGGTCACATTGATCACGGGCCAATCATATTTTGCGAATAATTTGCGCGCATCGCGCACCTCTTCCTCGATTTTTTCTTCATCCAGATAGGCGTTATTTTCCTGAGTCTTCCCCGTTTTCGCATTTTTTGCCTTAAGGCGTGAGCGTCGCAATTCCGCCAAACGCGCAGGGGCAGCCGTTAAGCCCACATAAAACGGCTTTTCTTGCTTGAATTTTTTCTCTGGAATTTCAACGCCGGGCACCAATGGAATATTGGCGACCTTAATCCCCCGCCGCGCCAAAAAAATTGAGGTCGGAGTTTTGGAGGTCCGCGATACGCCGACCAAAATCACATCCGCCTCACGCAACCCCTCCAGCGTCTTCCCATCGTCATAGCGCAAGGCAAAGTCTATCGCGGAAACGCGCTGGAAATAGGCGTCATCCATGGCATGCTGCAAGCCCGGAATCCCCTTTGCAGGCTTACCCAGATAGGAAGAAAGTGAGCGCATAATCGGGTCCAACACAGACACGCAAGGCACCCCCAGCTCATCACAGCGGCTTTGCAACCGCGTGCGCAACTTTTCATCCACCAGCGTAAAAATCACCGGGCCGGGAATTTTTTCAATTTGCGCAATCACCCGGTCCAGCTGCCGCGCCGTGCGTACCAACGGCCAGAATTTCTGATTCGGCTCCACCCCCTTAAACTGCGCCAGACAAGCGCGCGCAAGGCCCAGCAGTGTGGTGCCGCTGGCGTCTGAAATCAAATGGAGATGAAAGGATTTCGGCTTTTTTACCATAGAAATTGCCCCCTGTGCGCTTGCCTGCCTCAAGACTTACGCAAAAATCGGGGCAATGTCCATGTTGGTTTACAACATGTCTCGTAAGATTTTATGATTCGCTGCGGCTGCCTTCAAATTCCGGGGTAAATTCGCCGTTTGGGAATATTTTTGAGGCCAGGCTGCGGTTGCTAAAGCCCACCCCCTGCACGAATACGACATTCAGGTCGTGCATGATCTGCAACAAATGGCTCTGATTGATCTCATCGCACATACCAGAATAAAGAGGATCGCTCAGGACATCTCCGCCCCGCCCCCGCAAATACGCTGTTTTATCAGGCAAACAGGATAGAATTTCCACTGCCAGAGGCTTCAAAACCCGATCTCCAAACGGATTGTCCAAACTGCCGGATTCCCGGGTTACCTGTACCACTTCGTCAAGATATTCCAATGTTTCATGGTCGCAAGCATTCACCCGCGCCGGAGACTGGTACCACTGCTTAAACGCACTGGCCAGTGCGTTTCCGGTAAATTGTGAGGATGGATCGCGCTCCAGATGCGTGGAAAATACCATCGCCATATCACCCTGATCGGATCCGATAATGTGGCGCCATAAATCGCCATAGCCTTCCGAGCGCAGCTCCCAGGCCGCTAAAATCCCCATCACGTCGCAATCGGCGGCACGCACACGCTCCAGCATCAAAATTGATTCCGGGCCGTAATCCTCATCAAACCCGCCATGACGCTTTTCCTGCCAGACATCGCGCAAAGCGCGTATAAGGGCAACCAGAATCATATGCCGGAAATAAGCAGACCGGCCCAAAGCACCGGGCAACAATCCGTTATCGTCTAGCAGCATCAAGCTTCCGGGCACATCCAAATGGAAATCATTGCCCTGCAGATCGGCTAGTCCAACGCACCAGCCCTCGTTCATTGCTTCTTTAATCATAGCGCGGCCCGACGGGCTGGCTGCCAGAACACACAGTGCCCAGGACAGGATCTCCTGTTGCGTATCCAGCGCAGGTTCGCAGGCGCGCCCCTGATCGTCAAATTCCGGTACCATACCGTAAAGATCAGCCAGAGGCCAGTAATCGGTCAGATACTCTATATCGGGGTTTTCATAGGAATTCAGCTCAATATCCAGATCACTATCTTCGTCGCCCTGCGTTTTCGGGGCGGCGCTCAGGATACGGAGCCTTAACTTGGTCTGTCTCTGTGGGACATCAGGCTTCATGGTTTTAACCCAACCCCCTTCTGCAAAAGAGTCGTTGGCCGCGGCATCATTCACCGGACCAGCGGCGCAGATAGACGATATCCGCACTCGCTTTACTTTGATTTCGTTTGATTTTGGATTTTGACGAGAGACGCTTGCCGGATTTTCCTGATTTATCCCCAGATTCTGCGTCCGCAGGGGCATCGGGAAAAAGCGATATAATTTCGGCAGATCCGCCAAAGACGGGAATGTCTGTTTTGCGTGTTGCATTGTGTTCGTCCTGATTTTTGTCTTGAGAGGACAGATGACGGGTGTCACCGGCCAGCGCGTCCAAACCGGGTTGCAACTCTTGTTCCGTTTCGCGAAAAGACCGCTCAAACTTTATAAACCATAGGAAATTCGCGTTGGAGCGATCCCGTACATCCGTAAAGATCGGGTCTTCCATGATGGTCATTGTGTGTGCAGCAAGGTAATTTTTGCCGAACGGCATCTCACCTAACGCGGCAATAAGTGTCGGCGTGATCGACGTTTTCGCCTCTTCCAGGTCGAACATATAGCCCTTGTAATCGGCCAACATCTGCTTGATCAGTTTCTTGTCTTCCGACTGACAGCGCTCGGACAGGAACCAGGCTTCAAAAACAGAGGCAGAAGCCTGTCCATTGTTAATAGTGCGAAAATCGTTAAAGGCTTCGCGTGCAAAGGCACGGCCCAGATCGCCCATAGAAGAATTCTCGATTCTTTCCCAAATTCTTTTCTCGCCGCCCAGCTGTAATTCCCAGGCAATGCGAATCATGGATACAACCAGATCAGCAACCTGTGCGCGGTTGACCAAAATTGCATTATCCGGATGGAACAACATCGGCTGGATCAGCGCCCCTTTGCGGTGCTGCCAGTGGCGGCGCAATTCGCGCGCGGCCAACAGGACCTGATCGGTGAAGTTCAGCTCACCATTCACCAGAATTGTTCCCGAATCACGATCGTAATACGCATCGGCAACTTGTCCCGACAGGCACAGCTCAACCTTATGCTCTGCTGCGAAATCCAGATAAGCACGGCCGATCCGGCTTTGCTCCAGGACAGTCTTCACCTCCGCTATATCACCTGTTTCACCCTTGATGGCCTTGCCGTTTGCCCGTTTTTTGGTGATTGCAGCGGAATCTTCTAAAAATTCGTCAAAGCGCTGCTCCGGCGCCTGCGAGAACTCGGCTGCGAATCGATCGAAATGTTCGATCTCGCGCTGCAATGTCTGGATTTCATTCTCCAGAATGCCCAGCTCCGCCGCATCGAACAACGCTTCTTCGCCTTCGTCTTCGATATGGTAGTCCATGTAAAACAGCGGCTCCTGACCGATAATCGTACAGGATACCGGCTGGCGGTTATTCAACGTATACGCCACGCGGCACACGCCTGTGCTTTTTGTTTTTGTTTGGAAGTCAATTTCTGAAATGTCACTCATGAACCCGAACCATTTATTTTTAAAGTGCGACCCGATTAATACCCGCCGTTTTGCTACCGGAAGGAATTGCCCCTGCTGCTTATAACGGCAGCTTATGGTTCTATTATGCGGGGGAAGTTCTTAACGACTCCTTTCTAAATCGCAGAAAATCAATAGTTTATGAAAATAAAGTGCGGTTTTTTTGGTTTTTTTTGCAGAACGTTAAAGACAATTAGAGTATAGTTAACATAATAATATATCGGCCCCAACAAAGTGGCCTTTTAGGGATCAATATTTATGTATATGCCTATCGCGGCGGACCTTGAGCGGTACCCGCTGCATCATCAGCGCGCGAACGTCGATATGCACCAGATCCTCCATTTCTTGGAGAAATGAGCGTTTCAGTGCGCCCATCTCATAACGGCATTCATTCACCTTATGCAACAGCTCATATAAATCCTCTTCAATCTCAAAGCCGCGCTTCAGGCGCGCATCGATGAAATTCACCAGATACTGATAGGCCGTGCGCTTGCCCTTCAGATGATTGACGGCGCTTTTTGTATCCTCACAGCATCGAATATCCGCTGCTGCCGTGGCGATGATTTTGGCCTTTTCCTCAAGAGAGAGCATGTTACCCGCATACAAGCCACTGCCATCTTCCGGACAAATCGCCTTTTCATTAGCGACACAGCCAATCGCCTTAATTATGATTCCATCCTCCGCCTCAATATCCAGTAATTTGAAATTATAAATCGGCATTTTTTCAGGGTTTTCCCGCTTTGCAAATGCGATCAAGTTCTTGATGACCTGACGAAAAGGACAGGCTTTATCATCCTGAAGCATGGATTGTTGCAGGATTATTCCCTGGGTTTTTGCCCCGCCCTCTTCCTTCAGGCCAAGGGTCAAGCCCGGCTTATAGCGGCTTCCGCGATAAAAAATATCATAACAATCAAAGCTGGCTTTATAGCCGCGCAGCACAGCGTCGCGCGCACTCATGCAATCGCTCATATAGGGGTCGTTAATCAGGGAGCCAAAAGCAAAAACGTTTAGATAGCCGGTCTTCTCTATATCGCGGATGATCGCCGCCCGCATGCGCTTATCATCAATGGATAAATAGCGCGCTAGAGTCTCATGCAGCTTGCGGCGCTCTAAAGCACTAAAATTCAGAATTTTGGATTTTTGCCCGCCGGTCATAATAACACCCTTTTTTACCTCTTTGTTTATTTTTACATAAAGCAAATAAGGGGCGCAAATTTGATGCAAGGGTTTTTTTAATGACCCCTTTCTAAGCCCCAGAAAACAGGTTTTTATAAAAAGTCCCAATCCTTTATTTGACATATTGTTTTGGTGCTTGTTATCATTGAAAAGTGGAGAGCTATAAATAATTGAGGTGCATGATGCGTATAATTTTAAATCTTTTAATTCTCAGGTGTGTGTGTTTCATGACTGGAAACGCAAGGGCACAAATACTTCAAGAGGGCTCTGCCGGTAGCCACGGGAGTCCGCAAAATATCCAAAAAAGCCAAATACCGGAACAATATACTGTGCCTTTTACAGAGGAAGAGCTTGGCGCTATTTTTGAATATTGGCTTAATAACCCGCAGGAATTCGTAGAGCCGATTTTAAGAGATTTTTATAGGACGCCAAAGCAACACGAACCTTCCCCCGCACTACGAGGAGGAGATGACTTTTTTCCTCCAGCGACGGGGCCTGGCGAGGATTTTGAATACAAAGATACAGAAGACTTCACCTTCCCGCATACGGACGTTACCATTCCGGTGAAACGAAAAACAAAGCAACGGATATTTCCCTGTTCTCCGCCGGAAAACGCGATCTGCGTCGATGTAGAGGACATTGCTGTTGCACCGGCTGATTGTTTATTTTGTTCTTGGCAAAGACCCCTCAATCCGAATGATTTTGATACGGTTGCCTGGCCAGAGAATGGCAAAGACCCGAATGATCCGAATAAAACCGTGCCGTGGTCTTGTGCAAAAATGCGGCACTCCCCCGGTGTTACAACCTGCACTGACCCGTATACCAATAAATCATGTTTCTACAATTCAGACACGAATGAGCTTACTTGTAGAAACCAAGATCTTTCATCAAATTGCTATTATGTTCGTGAAAAAATGTATCCGCCTTCATTGGTTCCAGATGGTGTTACGCCAAGCACCCCTGGCTGTACTGCGTGTCGGGAGTGTGACGGAGGACGCACGCCTCAATCTCATAACAACCAAAATTAAATCAAAAGCTCCCGTCTCTCTTCAGGCGGGAGTTTTTACTGCCCGAACGTATCATCAAGAACAGGCATATCTTCAATCAGCAATTCCTCATTGCTGAGCTTAACCGTACCACCTTTGAAAACTGTGACATCGCTTTTGAAGAGTGAATCTTTGAACATCATACAGGCGGACAAACTATAATCGCCACTAACAGGATCGACGCTTTTAAGCACAACAGGTTCAATCATTCGGGAAATTGCCTTGCGGGCGGCGGGCGGCGGATCTTCTTTCCAGGCGATCTCATCCACCCCTTCGGTGATGATAAAGCGGCCGTGACGTCCTCTTACATAGGAAAAGAAAAACCGCACATAGTCTTTGACGTTTCTCTCGTCCAGCATGATGGGTAGCCGTTCATTCAGCGCATAAATAGGCTCATTTGTAAAATCCAAGACCGTAACATCGTCATGAGCATATACCACAAAACGCTTTTTCGGTGGCATATTGGTGTGATCGGCAATATCGAGCAATTGGTACCCTGGATAAAACGCCAGATCCAAAGCCAGAACGGTTGATTCAACAGGATCAAACTGTGCGCCCTCCAGCTTCGGGTTAACCTGGTCCAAAACCAAAGCAATTTTATCCAGCTCTAATTTTTCAAAGGCTTCTTCAAACATGGTGTTGAAACATTGCGGCGCACGCGCCCTTTATATACAGGTTGAAACCAAAGCCTCGCAGCTTATATCTCTTCAAGTATTAGCACAAGAGAATCGCTGAGGACAGAGCTGTTGGGGAATCAGGCGTGAATCAGTGTATAAACACGGGGATGGATTTACCCCCATTTCATGCTGATCTTAAAATAAGACTCATGCACATGTGCAAAAGTGAAAATCGGCACTTCTGTGATTTCTGGACGAATCATATCGAATCGTGAGAAATCCTCTTTAAAATTTTGCGTGCGCCTGTGTGTAAAAATCGGGATGAAACATATACCCGCAATCCACAAGACCTACTATCTAAAAAAACCTTTTTAAATATAAATATATAATTAGTATAGCGAGCATGATTGAGAAACCGATCCTTAAAGTTTTAAACGGCGAAGACCTAAAAACCGTGCCTTGTTGGTTTATGCGCCAAGCTGGACGCTATCTGCCTGAATACCGAGAGTTACGGGCGGAGAAAGGCGGGTTTCTGGCCATGGCTTTTGATCCGAAGGCTGCCTGCGAAATTACCATGCAACCGATCCGGCGCTTTGGCATGGATGCGGCGATTATTTTCTCTGACATTCTCACAATCCCGATGGCTCTTGGACAGCATCTGGAATTCGTCGCGGGCGAAGGGCCAAAGCTCGGAGAGCTCGATATCGATGCGCTGGAGTATGATCCCGAAAAACTTCAGCCGGTATACGATGCACTCAGCGAAACCAAATCGCAGCTCAGCCACGAAGGCTTCGACCAGACAACGCTAATCGGCTTTGCCGGGGCGCCTTGGACGGTGGCGACCTACATGGTCGAGGGGGGCGGATCGAAAGATTTCGCCAAGGTTAAAACGCTGGCCTACGGACAGCCTGAACGGTTTGCTAAGCTCATGGATAAGCTTGTCGAAAGCACCGCTGATTATCTGATCAAGCAAGCCGAAGCAGGCGCCGAAGTGCTCCAAATTTTTGATAGCTGGGCCGGGGCGCTCGACCCGCATGGGTTCCAATATCAATCGATTGAGCCCACGAAAAAAATTGTCGCAAAAATCAAGGCAGTTCACCCTGATATTCCAATCATTGGATTCCCCCGCGGTGCTGGCGTTCATGTGCGGTCTTATGCGCAACAAACCGGCATTGATTGTGTTGCGCTCGATACGCTGGCCTGCACCATGTGGGCCAAGGCAAATCTCCAGCCTCTTATGCCGGTGCAAGGCTGCCTTGATCCGATGCGCTTGATGGCGGGCGGTGTTAGCCTGGAAAAGGCGACAACAAAAATTTTACGTGAATTTTCTGGCGGTGGGCATATATTCAATCTTGGCCATGGCATCAACAAGGAAACCCCGATTGAGCATGTCGAGCAATTGATGAAAACGATTCGGGACTTTAAAAAATGAGCAAAACCGCAGTTATATTATTCAATCTCGGCGGACCGGATTCCAAAAATGCGATCCGGCCGTTTCTGCAAAATTTCTTCATGGATAAAAATATAATCGGCTTGCCTATTCCGTTTCGCTGCATCCTGGCCTGGCTGATTGCGCGTAAACGCTCCAAGCGTGAGGCGGGGGAAAGCTATGGGGAGCTGGGTGATAAATCACCCTTGCTGGAAAACTCCCAGGCTCAAGCTAAAGCGTTGGAAAAGGTGCTAGGCGAAAATTACAAAGTTTTTATCTGTATGCGATATTGGCATCCGATGAGCCCGCAGGTGGTGCGCGAAGTGCGTGACTGGGGCGCTGAGGAAATTGTCCTGCTCCCGCTTTACCCGCAATTTTCAACGGCGACAACATGGTCTTCTCTGGGTGTGTGGAACAAGGCCATGTTTGAAGCCGGGTATGAACGCCCAACCTCTACTATCTGCTGCTATCCGTTCAATGAGGGCTTTATCAAAGCCAGCGTTGAGAATATCAAAATCAAAATCGACGAGGCAAAAAAGGACGGCTTTGAGAATCCTCGAATACTTTTCTCCGCCCATGGCCTGCCCGAAAAAACAATCAAAGGCGGTGACCCCTATCAATGGCAATGCGAACAGGGCGCGGAGAAAATCGCCGCTGCGCTCGGCCTCAAAAAAATAGACTGGGCCATTTGTTACCAATCCCGCGTTGGCCCCATGAAATGGATCGGCCCAAGTCTGGATGAGGAGTTAGAGCGCGCCGCGCAGGACAAAAAATCTGTGATCATCTATCCACATGCTTTTACCCAGGAACATGTGGAAACACTGGTTGAGTTGGATATTGAATACCACGAAAAGGCGGAAGAATATGGCCTACACGGATATTACCGTGCTGCCACTGTGGGCACGCACCCGGCATATATTGATGGGCTGGCCAAATTGGTAAAAGACCATATGGATCACAAAAGTGTTCGGGCGGAAGGTCTGAAAACACTGTGCCCCGAAGGGTTCAGCCGCTGCTGCATGCGCGCGGCGTAACGCTTAATCCAGACCGTAAAATGCCGGGAAAACGGCTTTGCCTATTTGGGAATCTTCAGAAATAAGGATACTTTGCTGCGGTTCCTGTCTGCGTTCATTCTCACGTCCCAGCGCATTATTTGCACCAGTATAGGATAGAACCAACAACAACACGGCGAAGCCGATTTCCGGGCGGGAGTAAACCTTATCACGCATCATGGCGCCGACCATTGCAAGGGTAAGCCCGGCAGCCACCCCTGCCATACTGGCGGAGTCAATTCCGCTGACATGACGGGCGGTGTTGCCAGCGCCAAGCGCCATCATTCCAAATACTGAGGCCGCCAGGCCCTTTTCAAAATTAAGCCGATCGATATTCATTTTGCTCACAGGAATAAATTGATTACGGCAATAGAATACCAGAAAACGCTGATAAAGCAACGGACTTCAAGGGGTGGAGAGTATGAGGGTCTGCTGTTCCTGGGGCGGCGCAAACTCGATCATTGCCGCTGGCGCCGGTGTATTGTCTTGCGCAGCATCAGAAAACTGGCTGGATACATATCCTGCTCCGACAATAAGTAACGTGCCGTGGCACACGCCGATCGCAGCGGAAAATGCAGCGGGCAGTTTTTCAATTTTCCATGCGGCATAGGTTGTTGCGGCGGCTATTCCTGCCATGGCCACGCTGGCTGTCGCCAATGCCGTGGCCCCGACCCCCCGGCCGTCACCGGCCATGCCCGCCGCGGCTTCGGCAAACCGGTAGGTAAAGGGGAAGAAATGCCCGCCCATGCGTCCCATCAGAAAAGCGCCGCTCGACCCACCCATACGTCCGAATTCCTTGCGGATCTCTCCGGCTTTTTCATCTTTGTTTTTGATCTTCTTGGCCAGCAAATATCCTTTGACCATCACAAGCGCGGCAATAGAGGCCGCCAGAACTTTCGTATCTTTCATGCCCTCAACAAGTTTTGAAGACCAGATCAATATCCCAATCGACCCGGCGGCATACAGCCCAAATCCTGCAGCGACCATCCCTTTTTTAGGGTCTATGCGCCCTGCGCCATCACGGATAAATTCGCGCCATTCCTGCCGAAGCGACCGCTCCGGATAAGCGTTGTGATAACGCTCATACCAGTTTTGGATTTTCTTGGGGACCAGGGATTTAAACGGATTCATAAACGCAGCCTTTGTTGATAATGATTATCATTAACAACAAAAGCGGCCTGCAGGTCAAGCCTGATTTTTAATTATTGTCCAGGGTATAGGCTGGCTGCTGTGATGGCTGTGCGGTCTCGACATGAACCACGGAAGTCCCTTGAGGCGCCGGGGGCTGCGCGCGCGCTTCTTTAAGGTGTCCTACCACAAGAGGCGCTGCGAGTGCCGCAAGCGCAAATCCTTCGGCAAATGTTCTCTTGGAATACCGCATACGGATTACTGCCGCGGTAGATAAGGCCGCAGAGAGCGCAAAGCCAGCACGAGCGTAGCCTGTGTTGTACACATCAAAAAGCGGAGCTATGCTGTTGACAGTCAATGCGCCGGCGGAGGCGCCATACATAAATGCGGCGCTTTCATCTAAGGCTCTGTTCGTAAATTCCCGTAAATTCATTTCTTAATGCCCTCATATTTGTTTCAGGGAATATTATTACCATAATAATTATAATTTATGCAAGAAAAAATGCCTCAAAAAAACTGCATTTACGCGACGGCGGGCCTGTGATACTCAGAAACCTATGCAGGAATTTCTCTCTTTACATTACGAATGGCTACGCGCCTTGCATATCCTGGCTGTTATCTCGTGGATGGCGGGCTTGCTTTACTTGCCGCGCCTGTTCGTTTATCACGCAGAGGCGGAGATTGGTTCTGATAAGAGTGAAACGTTCAAGATCATGGAGCGCCGCTTGCTCAAATTCATAATGAACCCGGCGATGATTGCGTCCTGGATTTTAGGTTTATCCATGCTCTACGCCAATCCCGGCATGATGCAAGGCCAAGGCTGGATGCACGCAAAGCTCCTTTTCGTGGTGCTCTTGAGCGGTGTTCACGGCATGCTCGCCGGACAAACGCGCAGATTTGCCAATGATGCGAATACCAAATCCGCTAAATATTTCCGTATCCTCAATGAAGTGCCGACCGTTTTAATGATTGCAATTGTGATTATGGCGGTTGTACAGCCGTTCTAGGGTTTTGCCGTTAACCGCCCTTTAAACCATTTTCCTCTAAAATGAAGATTAAGTGCTTGACAGATATCGGCACCTTCGATATATGTGAGACGTCTTTTAGATAAATCCATAAAAATTTGGGTAATTTATAGCTGTTTTAAACAGCACCGGATATTAAACCAAGCTGATGTTTGAGCTTTGAAACCGCGGGAAACCGCGCTGGCGCATCACCCTTGTTTGAGAGTCCGATGGAGTGAGAAAGAACATTTCCGAAAATATTAAAGATTACAATTATTTACAAACTATTAGGTCAATGAAGAGCCCCCCATGAACCTCCAGGAATTAAAAACACGTTCGCCTGCCGAGCTCCTCGCTTTTGCTGAAGAGCTTGAAATTGAAAATTGTTCGTCCATGCGTAAGCAGGACATGATGTTCGCCATCTTGAAGCGCCTGGCAGAGCAGGGCGTGCCGATCTCCGGCGTTGGCGTACTGGAAGTGCTGCAGGATGGTTTTGGCTTTTTGCGCTCACCCGAAGAAAATTATTTGCCTGGTCCAGATGATATTTACGTTTCCCCGTCTCAGGTCCGACGTTTTGGCCTGCGTACAGGTGATATCTGTGAGGGTGAAATTCGTGCGCCGAAAGATTCTGAGCGTTACTTCGCGCTGCTCAAGGTTGGTTCAATCAACGGCGAATTGCCCGAAAAACTGCGCCACCGAATTAATTTTGATAACCTTACCCCGCTTTATCCGGAGCGCAAAATCAAGCTGGAGCTTGATGATCCGACCAAGAACGATAACGTCCAGCGCGTGATGGAGCTCACGGCCCCGCTTGGCTTTGGCCAGCGCGCCCTGATTGTCGCGCCGCCGCGGACCGGTAAAACCGTCATGCTACAAAATATTGCGACATCGATCGCTGCCAATCACCCGGATGCTTATCTTATTGTTCTTTTGATTGATGAGCGCCCGGAAGAGGTGACCGATATGGCGCGTTCCGTGCGCGGGGAAGTGATTTCCTCTACATTTGATGAGCCGGCCTCCCGCCACGTGCAGGTTGCTGAAATGGTGATGGAAAAGGCCAAGCGTCTGGTCGAACATAAACGCGATGTTGTTATCCTGCTCGATTCCATTACGCGTCTGGCGCGGGCATACAATACTGTGGTGCCCTCTTCCGGCAAGGTTCTGACCGGGGGTGTGGACGCCAACGCCCTGCAACGCCCCAAGCGTTTCTTTGGTGCCGCGCGGAATATTGAACAGGGCGGGTCGCTGACCATTATCGCCACGGCGTTGATTGATACAGGATCGCGTATGGACGAGGTGATCTTCGAGGAATTCAAGGGCACCGGTAACTCCGAAATCGTTCTTGATCGCAAGATTGCCGATAAGCGGGTCTTCCCGGCCATTGATATACAAAAATCCGGCACACGGAAAGAAGAGCTTCTGGTCGATAAAGATACCTTGCAGAAAATGTGGGTTTTGCGCCGTATTCTCAACCCGATGGGCACCGTCGATGCGGTTGAATTCTTGCTGGGCAAAATGAAGAGCAGCAAGACCAACGACGAATTTTTCCAGTCAATGAATCAATAAGGCAGGCTGGTCTTTAAGACAGGCCCAGTCCGGTGGAAACGCCGCAAAGATGCCCCGGCAAGCCATGGGTAAGCTCGCTGCCCGCCGCCTGCCCGAACAGGCTCACCAGCCAGCCACCAAAATTTGCCACAGGCTCAATCGCATGAAATGCGCGCTCAACGCCCAGAAATGCAAAGCCCATATGCACGGCCGCACAACTGGCTACAGCGGCGGCGACCCCAAGAAACACAGACTTCAAGCTCACAATTACCTCTTGCGTTATAAGATAACACTGTTATAAAGTAACATAAAAATAAATGCAAGAGGAAAAATACAGGATGACGCCCGTTAAAAAACTGTCAGCGGTATTGCCCGCTTTTACCGTGATCGCGCTATGCGGTTGCGGAGAGACAGTAGTAAACAAACATGAATCGAAAGCTGCGAGTGCGCCTCAGCCGGCGCTCAGCGTTGCTTTTCGTGGCGCTTCAGTGCCCGGAGCCGAGGTGGAAATCCGGCTTCCCAATGTCAATAAGGATTGGGTGGCGATTGATTTTGATCTGATCGCCGCCTCTCAAAATTATGAGGTTACGGTCGGGTTTTTGAACCAGATAGACCCCCACTCCCGTCCACCACCGCCGGGAGCGCACCGGATGGTCTATGACGAATGGCAAAAGCGCGATGCGCTGATGCGTGAGCATTCGGGGCGGATTTCGGACTCATATGCACAGTATCCCTATATCAATCCCAAAACCGGCGCGGCCATGAATGTTGTTGAATTTTTGCGCACCCACCTTGCGGAGAGCCATAATTTTTCTGCTGATAATATCGAAGAAATTCGTGCATTGGCGCAGTGGTGGCAGGAAAATAGCCGTCCTGAAATCCAATAGGGTCTCGCCTAGGCGCTGGTAACAGCGCCTCTGCATGCTGCACAAATGCCGTGAATTTCCGCGTTCCAGAAACTCATTTCAAACCCGTCTGCGGCAGCTTTTTTAAGGAGCCCATCCGGCGGGCTGCACAAATGTGCTTCAATTACACATCCGCATGTATCGCAGATCATAAACTGCGATCCGCGATGCTGGTGTCCGGCGTGGCAGGATACATATGCATTCAGGCTTTCGATGCGATGGACGAATCCGTGTTGCTGTAGAAACTCCAGGGCGCGGTAAATCGTTGGCGGCTTTGGATTGTTCAGGGGTGCTTTCAGGGCGTCCAGAATATCATAGGCGCTCAGCGGCTTTTCCGCCTTTCCTACCAATGCGGCAACATGCCGCCGCGGCTCGGTGAATTGATAGCTATGACTTTCGCAATAGATCTGTACATCATGCTCAAGCGCTGTGTTTTGCGCGGGCATTTTGGCCCCCTAAAACCCGAACCAGCTCTTGAAGGCAGAGAGGATAAACAGCAACCCCAGCGTATACACAAACACGGCAGCAATAATAGCAAATGGCGTAGACTGTCCCGCGCTCACACTCGCACCGGCTGCAGTGCCAAGCCGCGCAACAATATCGCTCATGGTAAAGGCTACAAAATCCCCCTGAGACAGCATGCCAGCCAAATTGCCCTTCTCATCAACAATCGGCAAATGGCGGAAGCGTCCCTGGCTCATGCGGCGGAGGCAATCTGTCACCTGCTCATCCACTGTCGCTGTTTTTGGATTTTTGGTCATGACCTCTTTCATCTTAAGCCCCTCAAGATCGAGGCGGCACCCAGCAACGCGGCAGAGCAAATCCCGTTCGGTAAAAATTCCGCTCAGCTTACCTTTCTTGGTAACCAGGACCGCGCCGTAATTGTTTGTTGCCATCGCATCCACGGCGTCGCATAGCTTGTCATCTTCTTCAAAACTCAGCACATCTTTCTTGTCTTTGAATTCGGGCATATCTTGAATGCGCATGGTGAAATCTTTCCTCTGTTTGGAGTTTAAATCCTGAAGAATAATTATAGGCGTTTTGTACAAAATCAAAAGGGGAAATATATTTAGATGTTTTTGTTTACCCGATATTAAAAAAATTTATCTCAATTGCCCTAAAAATTCTTTATAAAATCTTGTCAAAATCGAAACGAAAATATTTGCCATAACTATATTTTTGTGGTGACATGGAAGTGTAGGTTGGGGAATCGAAAAAACCTCTTTCGGTTCAAAATAAAAATAAAAAATACAGCTCTCAAAAGCGTAGATTTTTGGTGGGAAATGGGATTTCAGTTTAACAAGAACATAGATGCTGTGCGCACGACGCACTCTGCCGGATATATTCTGGCTTTTTCCCTTGTCACCTTCATCATGGTTTTAACGCTCGCCGCCGGCAGCGCTTGGTCGTTTGATACATTCGATACAAAAGCAACCCGTGTTGGCGATTCTGTGCGCTCTCAAGCTCCCCCCTCGTCCGTAGCGGATCAGTGCCTCCCTTTGCTGGAGTCCATCCGTCACCTCAACACCCCTTCTGCTACGGCTCGAACCCAGCGCTCGGCTGGTCATGCAACAGGCCTTGCCCTGGTCTTCGGTGTGCGTTTTGCCCTCAGCCCACCGGAAAAGACAGGGTATGGCGTCAACTCATGGCAGTTTGAAAACGGAGACCGCGATCGTTTTGCTCTTGCGATTGCCGATTACCGCCACTGCCGCAAGCAACAGGCGTTAAGCGCCTTGCAGAGTTTGCGCTGAATCTATAGCCCCTCGAACGGGCCTGCTGTAAATATAAAGTGTCCCTCGCGTCGCTGGTCGTCTCAGGATTTATTCCTGGGGCGACCTTCTTTTTTCTGGACATAATGGGTCCTGCTGTGATAGTTTTCATAAATTTTAAAGCTCAAAAGAACAAGATAAAGGGGCCCTCTATGGTTCAATCCGCCTTCAATTCCCAGTGGGATATCGCCTTACTGTTACAGGACTCCCCGAATGCGGGCCTGGCAGCGCTTGAGTTATATGAGGGTGGATTGCAAAGACAGCAGCGCTATAGCGGCGATCATTTGGCATGGCTCTACAGCTTGGTGAATGATGCGCAAGATGGGGGCATGAAAACTGCCTTGCGGCAAAAAACATTCTGTCACTGGGAGAAGGGCTTTGCTCTTTTGGCGCAGGCCGTTGAGGCGGGCGACGAGATTTCAGCGCAAAACCTCTTCTACCAACGCATTGTGCGCCCCTTTATCGCTCTGCAGCCGGTTTTGAATTTGCAAGTATTTGTTGGCGGGCATGCTGCGGTACCGCAAGAATTGTCCAAATTGATAACACATATGCACGAGAATTCCGCACAGCCGGGTTTTAGGGCTTTTCTTGAGGCAAAACTTACCGAAGATTTTAACGATGATTTCACGGCCTTTGATCCCGTGGTCGCTATGATGTTCGGTAATTCTGATTATGATCGTCAGCTAATTGCGCTGGGCTAGACCTTAGGTTTTATTTTAAGTTTTCCATCAGAAAAGCCTTTGTGCGCTCATTGGCCGCCTTTGCCGCGTCGTCCTTGTAGTGCATGCCGCCGGTGCGCGCAAAGGCGTGATCGGCTCCCTCATAGGAATACATCGTCACAAAAGGATGATCCTCCAGTGCAGCTCTGATTTCTGCCTGTGCCTCTTTGTTTACAAATTCATCCTCTTCCGCAATATGCATCAAAAGCGGGTGGTCGATCTGCGCCTTGTATTCCAGCATTGTTTCAATCGCCACGCCGTAATAGCTCACGCTTGCATCGATATCTGTCTCCACTGCCATCATATAGGCCAGCTTGCCGCCCAGACAGAAGCCCATACATCCGACTTTGCGGCTCTTCACCTCATCCATATGGCGCGCATAGCCCAGCACGCTGTTCAGATCATCCATGCCTTTGCGCACATTAAACTCGCCGAACAAGTCGAAAGCGCGCTGCAATTCCTCCTCAACACTGTCCAACAGCTGAATGCCCGGCTCAATCCGCCAGAACAAATCTGGGCAAATCGCGACATAACCCTGGCGCGCCATATCCTCGCATTTATCGCGCATCTCTTGGTTTACACCAAAAATCTCCTGAATCATAATGATGGCCGGGGCCGGGCTGTCTTTCGTTGTGCTTTCCGGCATTGCCACGTAGGCCATGAATGCGCCTCCGTCTGATGCAGGAATTTTTATTTCTTTGGTTGAGACGGACATTGGGCGGTACTCTCCTGTGCTTGTGTTTAAAACTTACCAGACCGTAGCAATTTGAATGTCGCTCATCAATCTCCCATTGCAAGTTGCGGCTAATTTTCTTAGGGTCTACATTCGTCTCGTTTGAGCACGGCAAGACAGGAGATCCTTATGAAAGTGAAGTTTGATTTAGAATGCACCCCACAAGAAGCCCGCGCGTTTTTCGGTCTCCCCGATGTTGCGCCGATGCAAGAGGCGTTGATGAGCGAGCTGGAGGAGCGGTTACGTGAGAACATGAATGCTCTGGACCCGGAAACCATGCTCAAGACGTGGCTGCCTGCCACCATGCAGGGCTGGGGTGAAATGCAGAAGATGTTTTGGGATCAGATGGGCATAAATTCTACCGGCTCTGGCAGCTCAAAAAAGACGGCTGAAAAAAGCGGAAAGTAAAGCGCAGCAGCCTTTATACACAATACCATCCGGTCGGTACTAAAGGGGCCTTACAGAAACAAATTCATCCTGGCTAAAAGCGGTCAAGCGGGGGCGCTGGCAGTAATTTGGGTCATGAAAACGGCGCTCAAAAGCCTCCAGATGGTTTTGGGCGACATCTCCCCCCATCAATAAGGTGCCGTTCGAAAGAAGTTCCATTTGAAAGCCTGGTTTTCCTGCAGAAATTGCGCCTCCCGCTATCGTGTGCGCACACACAAACGGCGTCGGGGGACCATGCAAGGGGTCTTCAGAGGCAATCTTTATATCCAGAAGGTCCGGATTGACGAAAATCATCTCCCGCAAACCGCTTCCCATTTTTCGCATCATCGTTTTCGTACACACCACGATGCGCACAGAAGATCCGTTATTCAGCACCCTCTGGATCAGGTTTGAGCATGCCTCCAGCTTCTCCATCCGATCACCAGCAAATGCAGGCGTAAGGATCGCTGAAACATCCAGCCCACGTTCTGCGGCAAAAACGAGTGTCTGGGCGATGGGTTTTGGCATGGTTTTCCTTTGTTACGACTTTATATTATGACATATGAAATAAGTCAAGATTTATGGGATGGTCTTTATGAATGGCCTGTGCTTGAATGCGGCCAAGAAAAACAGGCGTAAATGAACGATACGATTTTTGCATTATCGACCCCGCCCGGCCGCTCCGGTGTTGCTGTGGTGCGCGTCTCCGGCCCGGATTCCTGGGACGGACTTCTCGCGTTGGTCCAAAGTCCCGAAGCAAGCTCTTTTGTGCCTTCCCGGGCGAGGCTGTGTCGTATGTATGGGCCGCAAAATTCGGGACAAACTGTTCCACGTGAAACAATCGACGAGGCTCTGATCCTGCCGTTCAAAGCGCCGCGCAGTTTCACCGGCGAGGATGTGGTGGAGTACCATGTTCACGGCGGCCGCGCCGTCATTCAGGATTTGCTCGAAACTCTAGCACATCTCCCCGGTCATCGCATGGCAGAACCCGGCGAATTCACCCGCCGCGCCTTTGAAAACGGTAAAATGGATCTCACAAAGGCTGAGGCCGTCGCCGACCTAATCGATGCGGAAACACAGGCGCAAAAATCTCAGGCGCTCTTACAAATGGGCGGAACGCTCTCTGAGCTTTATAATGGCTGGACGGAAACACTGAAAAACCTGCTGGCACATATGGAGGCAGAAATTGAATTTCCTGATGAGGATTTGCCCGAAGATATTGTCAGCACCATGGTACCGCAAATTCAATCTCTTTTGAGCGAGGTGGCGGGGCATCTGGATGACAACCGCCGCGGTGAACGTTTGCGTGATGGTCTCCAAATAGTTGTCATTGGTGCGCCCAATGCTGGTAAATCTAGCCTTGTGAATGCCATCACACAGCGAGATGTGGCGATTGTGTCCGATATGGCCGGCACTACCCGTGATGTAATCGAGGTTCATCTGGACCTCGGTGGTTATCCGTTTATTCTGGCCGATACTGCGGGGCTGCGCCCGGATCAGCTCGGCACTAGCGATCAGGATAAGATCGAGTCTGAGGGCATTAGACGGGCTTTGGCCCGCGCCGAAAACGCCGATATAAAGCTCCTCATGTTTGATGGCACGCAACACGTGCCAGATGAGGATACGAAGGCTTTGATCGATGAGCATGCTATTGTCCTGATCAATAAAGCTGATCAGGGCGCGGCTAAATTTACCTTACCGGATGCGCTGGAAATTTCCGTCCAAACCGGGCAGGGGATTGATGCGCTGCTCACCGCGCTCATTGAAAGAGCGGATCACCTTATCGGCCGCACTGAGGCCCCCAGCCTCACTCGTCAACGCCACCGCACAGCTTTAGAAGAAACCCAAAGCGCCCTTCAGCGCAGCCTGGGTGCCCAGCTCCCCGAGCTCATGGCCGAAGATTGCCGCCTCGCTATTCGCGGTCTTGGCCGCATTACCGGGAAGGTGGATGTGGAAGATTTGTTAGACGCAATCTTTCGTGATTTCTGTATCGGTAAATAAATCGGCGCAGATGGTGTTGCGGATTTCCGCCGTGGCGATGATTGCACAAATCTCAAGAATATCGGCATTGCTTAATTTCGCACCTGGCACAAGGTGGTGTAAATCATGATTGCCGAGCTTCGCATCCAGGTTACGGATGTTGTCCGCAACCGATACACCTTTTTCACCCATGGCCTGCAAAAAGTTTGCTTTGGCCGCAGAGGCCTGCTCTTCAAGCCATTTTTCGTCAATGATGCCCAATTCGCTGAGAGCTTCAATCATTACGTACTCATTCAAAGGCGTATAGGCTTCAAAAACACGCATGCCGTCCTTTGTAAGCGCGCCGCAGAGAAAACTTCCTTCATGATGTAGCGCATAATGGATCGTTTCTCCGGCTTTGGTGCCGAATAATTCCTTGAAAAGCGACATTACCGTCTTATCGCCTTCAGGCAGGAAAGCCATGTCGGCGGGATTAAGCGGACGAGCGCCAAACAGAATAGAGGCGCTTGCTGTCAGGCTCGCTTTTTGATCTAAGTAGAAAGGCGGATCTCCGGGTGGTTTGCCGGTTTCGCGCCACAGGCTCAGTGCTCTTGGCATCTTTTGTGCTGTGTTGATCTCTCCTGCAACCGCTCGCTGAAAAACGGGGGCCGTCTTGTGCCTAGGCCTTGTTGGGCGGCCGAGTGGGTTGAGGTTGTTCCAGATCATGTGCGAAGTTTATTTCCAGTTTTTGAAATTTACTGTCTTTCCCTTATATTAGATTTTTATCCACAATGTCACGCTTTTTCTGGTAAAAATTGCCAAGATTGTTTATACATGCGGGTCTTGAAGGAGAGTTTTTTTACGCATATGCACAAAATGAATACAAAATTTGATGTTATTGTTGTCGGAGGCGGGCATGCAGGCTGTGAAGCGGCGGCGGCCTCTGCGCGCATGGGCGCGAAGACTGCTTTGCTCACACATAAGCTGGCCACCATCGGTGCCATGTCCTGCAACCCTGCGATTGGCGGGCTGGGCAAGGGGCATCTGGTGCGTGAGATTGATGCGCTTGATGGCCTGATGGGCCGGGTGATTGATCGCGCCGGTATCCAGTTCCGCATGCTGAATGCTTCCAAGGGCCCGGCCGTGCGCGGACCACGGGCGCAAGCGGACCGCAAGCTTTACCGCGAGGCGATGCAGGATATCCTGAGCGATTACCCCAATCTTACGCTCATCGAGGGCGCGGCGGATGATCTGATTCTGGATAAGCGGGGCGCGATCACAGGCCTCAAAACCATGGATGGCACAGCGCTTTCCTGCAAAACCGTTGTCCTGACCACCGGCACCTTCCTGCGTGGCCTCATCCATATTGGTGAGGAAACCACCCCAGCAGGACGCGTTGGTGAAGCGCCGACCATTGGCCTGGCAGAAACGCTGGAGCGGCTTGAGTTTCCTTTAGGCCGTCTGAAAACCGGCACGCCCGCGCGCCTTGATGGCCGCACCATTGATTGGGACGCATGTGAGGAGCAGCCCGGCGATGAACAGCCTGTGCCGTTCTCCTATATGAATACCGAAATCACGGTGCCGCAGATTCCCTGCCACATCACCTATACCAATGAGGCGACGCATAAAATCATCGCCGATAATCTCACTAAATCCGCCATGTATTCCGGCCAGATCAAGGGGGAGGGGCCGCGCTATTGCCCGGCGATTGAGGATAAAATCGCCCGCTTTGCCGATAAATCCCGCCATCAAGTTTTCCTGGAGCCGGAGGGGCTGGACGATCATACCGTCTATCCGAACGGCATTTCAACCTCCCTGCCGCGTGATGTGCAGGATGCCTATATCCGCACCATTCCGGGGCTGGAGAACGCCAAAATCCTCGAATACGGCTATGCGATTGAATATGATTACGTCGATCCGCGTTCGCTCAAAGCCACGCTGGAGACCAAGCAAATCCCCGGCCTGTTCCTCGCCGGACAGATTAATGGCACCACGGGGTATGAGGAAGCCGGCGCGCAAGGCCTGATGGCCGGGATTAATGCCGCGCTGCAGTGCAAATCAGATGTTTCACGTGAAACATCACCGATTTTTAGCCTCGATCGCGCCGAAGCCTATATTGGTGTCTTGATCGATGATTTGATTACACGCGGCGCGCCGGAGCCGTATCGCATGTTCACCAGCCGGGCGGAATACCGCCTGCGCCTGCGCGCCGATAATGCCGATCAACGCCTGACAGCGCGCGGGATAGAGATTGGCTGTGTGGGCGAGGTGCGCCAAAAACATTGGCAGGAAAAATCTGAAAAGCTCACAACCGCCCGCACCCTGATCAAGGATCTGAATGCGACGCCCAACGAGCTTGAGGTCCACGGTATCGGCGTTAAAAAAGACGGCAGCCGCCGCAGCGTCATGGATCTGCTCAGCTATCCCGATATCGATTGGGAACAGCTCCAAACCGTCTGGCCGGAGCTGGCAGGGATTGAGCCCGCCATCCGCGAACAAATCGAATTTGATTCCCTCTATGCCGGCTATATGGACCGCCATGAGGCCGACATCGCCGCCTTCCGCAAGGACGAAGCGCTCAAACTCCCGGCTGATCTGGATTACGCCACGGTCGGTAGCCTGTCCAACGAGGTGCGCACAAAGCTTGAACAGGCCCGCCCGGTCACATTAGGCGCCGCCTCCCGCATCCCCGGCGTCACTCCGGCGGCCATCATCGCCCTCCTGCGTCATGTCAAACGCAAAGATCATAAGAAGCATGCGGCTTGATATGGCTGTTTCACGTGAAACAATGGAGCGGTTGGAGTTGTATAAAGCTTTGCTCGTCAAATGGAACAAGGCAATCAATCTGGTCAGTCCGGGAACCATCAATGAGGCCTGGCAGCGGCATTTTGAAGATTCCATCCAGATTTCTGATCTCATTGCACAAAATGCAAAAATTGCAGATTTGGGTAGCGGTGCGGGTTTCCCCGGCCTCGTGCTTGCCATTATAAGGCCCGATCTGGATATTCATCTCATTGAGTCCGATAATCGGAAATGCCAGTTTTTGAAAACTGTTTCACGTGAAACATCGGCAAGGGTTGAGATACACAATGCCCGTGTAGAGGAGGTTTTAAAAGTCGTTCTGCCCGATCTGATCACGGCGCGGGCGTTTAAGTCTGTGCAGGAGATTCTAGATTTCGCCGCGCCCGTTCTGGAGCAAAAGCCGGACCTGGAATTTATCCTGTTGAAAGGCCGCAAAGCGGAAGAGGAAATTAAAAAGGCTCAAAGCGACCATGATTTTGCATGTAAATTTATCCCAAGTGTAACAGATCCCGAGGCTGCGATCGTGCGGATTTCCAATGTGCATAAACGGGCATGATCTTTTTTGAAAAGATTGACGGGGGCAGCGAATCTGCGCCATTATAGCGATCTTCAAAGGAATTTATCATGAGCAACGTTTTTTCATCTGCTTCATCGTTACGGCGCCCCCGACTTTTGGCGATTGCCAATCAAAAGGGCGGGGTTGGTAAAACAACAACAGCAATTAATCTCGCCACCGCCCTGGCGGCGGTGGGCCAGCGTGTTTTGCTGATTGATCTCGATCCGCAGGGCAATGCCTCCACGGGTCTCGGCGTGCGGCGCTCCATGATACGTGCAAGTTCGTATGATGTGCTGTTTGATGGGGTTGATGTTGGCCGTGCAGCGGTGGAAACGAAAGTGCCGCGTCTGTCTGTCGTACCGTCCTCCATTCATTTGTCCGGCGCAGAGATCGAATTGGTCAATGCCGAGAACCGCGAATATCGCCTGAAAGACGCGCTGCATCAGGATCTGTCCTATGACTATGTGATCGTAGATTGTCCGCCCTCGCTCAATCTTCTGACGCTGAATGCTCTGGTCGCTGTTGATTCGATTGTTGTGCCGCTGCAATGTGAGTTTTACGCGCTGGAAGGGCTCAGCCATCTCGTCAAAACGGTGGAGCGCGTGCGTAAACATTTTAATCCGGTTCTGGATATTCATGGTGTTGTCCTGACGATGTTTGACAGCCGTAACAATCTCTCCGTCCTGGTGGAAAAAGATGTGCGGGAGCATTTTGGCGATAAAGTCTATAAGACCGTAATCCCCCGAAATGTAAGGCTTTCCGAGGCGCCGAGTTTTGGTCTTCCCGCGATCGTGTACGATATGAAATGCGCCGGGGCACAGGCCTATATCAAGCTGGCGAAAGAGGTTATTCGCCGCGAGCGCGAAATCGAAAAAGAGAAAGCAGCAGCATGAGAGAAAAAGCCGATCCAAAATTGCGCGGCCTGGGCCGCGGACTGAACGCCCTGTTTGAAGATGAGGAGGGGATTTATCCTCAGGTCGATGTGGTCGGTGATACGCCGGGGCGGGGACGCACGGTGCTGCCGATTGAATCTCTGGAGCCGGGTGCGTTTCAGCCACGCACGTCATTTGACCAGGAGGCCCTGGATCAGCTCGCCGAATCGATTCGCACGCATGGCGTGCTTCAGCCCTTGATTGTGCGGGCCGATACCCATGTTGAGGGCAAGTATGAAATTATCGCCGGGGAGCGTCGATGGCGCGCGGCGCAGCGGGCGCAGTTGCATGAATTGCCCGTTATCGTCCTGGAGCTGAGCAATACGCAGGCCCTGGAAATCGCACTGATCGAGAATCTGCAACGTGAAGATCTTGATCCTGTTGAGGAGGCGCAAGGCTATCAGCGTTTGATGGAAGAATTCGGCCATACGCAGGAAAAGCTGGCTGAGGCGATGGGGAAATCGCGCTCTCATATCGCCAATATGGTGCGGATTTTGAATTTGCCGAATAGTGTTTTGAACTCTGTCCGTAAAGGTGAGTTGAGTGTGGGCCATGCCCGTGCGCTCGTCCCGCTGGATAACCCAGAAGCGCTTGCCAAAGAAATTGTCAAGCATGGTTTGAGCGTGCGCGAGACAGAACAGCTGGCTGCGGGCTCCGGGGAGCGTGCCCAAAAATCGGGCGGGAAAGCCAGTGACACAAGCAAGCCCACGAAGGATGTTGATACAATCGCGCTGGAGAAAGAGCTGTCGAACCAGCTCGGCATGAAGTTGAGTATCGATTCGCGTGACGGCAAAAAAGGCGTTGTGCGGATTGAGTTTAAATCGCTTGATCAGCTGGATGAGTTGATCCAGCGCCTGACCGGGCATCCATCCGGTGGCGGACGTTTGAGCCAGTGATCAATCGCCAATTTTGACACAAAATATTTTTTATAGGCTTCGCCTTGGGCCTCTATTGTGAGTTCTAGAAGAAGCGGGCCTAGCCCTTGCTGTAGGTTTTGCCGTGGGCGGAACTATCCTGGGTTTTTTTGCAGCAGCATCGTCCATTTGCGTGCTGACAGGGCCTTTAGGCTTCTTTGTCTGTGGGTCTGGTGTTTCAGCTCCCCCAGATCTTGGTATTCTTTGGGTGTTTACTCTGTAAGCATCCTCTTCGCCTGGCTTTGCTGTCGGCTCTGCTACTGCTGCGCTTGCAAAAGTTGCTGCTGGTCTACTGGTCTCACTTGTAATTTCAATATTAAAATCAGCCCTTTTATAGCCGCCATAATCGGCTCCTCTGAAAGCTTTAAAGCTATTTAGTGCGCTAAGGACAGCAATCTCATCGGCAACCTCTGCATTTGCGGAATCTTTGATCGCGTCTTCAAGTTCTTCTAGGCTTTTATCAAATAAATCGTGTAGGTCTCGTAACGGCACCTTTTCTGTGCCGTCTATAACGCCAAACCGTTCAATATAGCCTCGCGCAAGATCTTCTGGTTCTACCCACTCAAAATTTCTAATCATAAAGCTAGCAGACCATAATGCTGTTGCAATGACATTGGCTGGATGAGATTGATTTTCAGGTTTGTCGAGATCAATCTCGTCATCGTACAAATCTTTTAAATGATCGACGGCCCTGCTTGCTGGAATGTATGTACAGATATAGTTATCAAGTTTCCAATCGCCGTGAGCGTTATTTTGAGAAATGTAACTTTCTCTGATTGCGCCGCCGGAATAATCATTTTCAAAATCTTCTAAACTGTCATGCAATGTACTTAAAGCGGTCGGTTGCTGAGGTAAAACACCGTCTAATGATTTGAGCGCCTGCGTTGCTCTATCAAAACCATCCCACCTGTTATACCAGTCTGAAGGAGAAACCTCCGGGTCTACGAAAAAACGATCAATAGCTGTGTCTAAGAGATCAAAAGTTTTATTAACAGCTTGCCTTGCGGAAGAATCTGTTGAGAGATCAAAGCAAGCTAGCCGCGCTTCAGATATGGTTGTGTATAATTCGTTTCGTTTCATAAACCCCTCATAAAGTTTCCTTATATTAAGGCATGTTACGTTAATAAATGTCTAATTTTTTGGAAGTATTAAAGGCTAACCCCGCATCCGGCTGATGCCCAGAACGGCCTGGGCGCAGAGGGTTTCGGTCGGCGCGCCGGTTTGTTTGCACGCGGCTTCAACTTCCATCAAGCGTGAGAGTACGCCGAGCGCGTTTTTGCTGGACCAGCGCCCTGCCTGTGCCCGGAAGGCATCGGCCTGCTTGAAAAAGACGGGGGGCTGTAGCGCCTTCATCGCCTGATCGGCGTTTTGCCCCTGCTCTATGAGGGTTTTAACCAAATGCAGGCGGCGGAAGTGATTTTGCAGGGAGCGCAGGATGACGATGAACGGCACGTCCTCTTCCATCATGCGGTTATAGATGCGCAGGGCGTTTTCAGGATTGTTTCCCGCCGCGTTATAGATCAGGTCATCGAGATTTTGATCCCCGGCCTCACCGCAGGCGGCGCGAGCATCCTCCAGCGTAATGGCCCCCGCCTCCGCGCCTTTATAGAGCAGGAGCTTTGAAAGCTCGCTGCGTACACGGCCTCGGTCCCCGGCAATATTGGCGGCCAGGAATTGCACCGCATCGTTGTCAATGCTTTTGCTCGCTTCTTGCACGGTGGTGCGGATGATTTGTGCCACGCCGCGCTCATCCTCGATATAGCACGGCAGGGCGGCGGCGTTCGGTTCTTTCTCACATAATTTGCGTAGAGAGGAGCGCGGACCGAGATCCCCGGCCTCCAGAATAATCAGGGCATTGTCGTTGGGTTCGGCAAGGTAGTCCGCAATGAGTGTGGTGAGCTTGTCGCTGGCATCTTCCACGCGGATCAGGCGGCGGCCGCCCATCATGGACATGGCATTGGCCTCATCGGACAGGCGCGCGGGATCGTCGCCCAGGATGGCGGTGGACAGGGTGACAGCGTTGAACGGGTCGTTCAGGTCCTCCACCATGGTTTTGCCAATCACGGAAGCGCGCTCGCGCATCAGGCCGGAATCAGGACCGTATATCAGGATAACGCGGGCGGCGGGGTCCGGGTTTTTAACGAAAGGTTCGATTTGTTTCCAGGTGAGTTTCATACCGTAGATGGTAAAGACGTTGGGTGCGGTGTCAACGGAAATGACGTGCGTTTTAACCGGCGGCGGGTGTTGCAGATGCTGCCTTGTCAGGCGCTGCTTCGAGCTGGACGGCCACGCCTTTGTTTTCACGCATATATTTAATCAGTCGCCAGGCCGTGTTGCTGACCGTGTGGCGGTTTTTCTCCAGCATGTTATCGGGGCAGTCTTTATCTTCATATTCCAGAAGCGGGTGGATAATGCGGCAAATTTCGTTGATTGTCTCTGCGTCCGGGCGGCCTTTTGCAACTATTTTGTCCATGACGGCGATTGCGCCGCGCTTTTGCGCATCGCTGCCGTCCTGGGTCAGCCCTTCGGCCATAAGCAGTGCGGCGGGGCTGATCTGCGGATAGGATTCCAGAATTCTGCCAATCGCGTTCACGGCGTATAGCCCGCGGTTATGACGGGTTTCCACTGCTTTGAACAAGGCGCTCATAATCTGCGGCGCGATGTCGCGATGGTGCTCACCCAGGCGGCCCAGCGAGCGAATGGCCGAGCGGGAAATTGAAGTATCATCATGGTCCAGACGGTTCTGCATGAAGCTGTAGACATCGTCGGTGAATTGCGGAAATTTGGCGGTGATGGAGGCCATGGCAAATCCCATGTCGCAGCGCGATCCGGGCGGTGCGGAATCGTATTTGGCCTGTAGCTTTTCCAGCGCCATTTCCGCAACGCTGGGGCGGATGCGGGCCAGGCGCACGACGCGGTTCAATGCGCGCTCACGCTTTTCCTTAAGCGGGGAGTCGTGAAATACGTTAAAACGCCTGGTCAGCGCCTTATTCACGCCCCGCATGGCGAATTGTTTGAAAGTAACCAGTAAGTCCATGTCCGTATATTAATTATTGCGGGAAATTTATACAAATTTCGCTTTCGTTATAAACTGCACTTCCGTCTTAGCGCAGTGTGGGTGCTCAGGCAAGGGTTAATTCTGTATAATATGCTATTTTTTATGGAAGAGCGCCTGTATTACTCGCAAAGGCGCCTGATGGCATCATGCGTGTCGGTACGGTGGGAATGATCGGTACCGGGTCTTGCGAAATAGCCCTGTAACTGTTGCAGGATTTTATCTTTCAGCGCGGGTTTTCCCGTTGCGATGCGGGACAAGGCCATTGAGAGGCTGAAACGAAGGGCTGAATCGGACTCAGGCTCCAAAAGCGTAAACAGGCCATCGGCAATGTTTTTCGCCATATCCGCTTTGTCTGTACCCAGGGCGTAGCGGGTCAGGACATCGACGGTATCCGTGCGTTTTTTGGGGCATGGGTCGCTCTTGACGATCTGGAAGAGCTGGTTCACGAATTGTTCGATCCCCGAAGCCTCAGCGTCGAATAATTCTGCCAATAATGGATTTTCCGCAGTCGTCATAAAATCTCTCTTGTGTTTGAGAGATGTTATGTAGAGATATTTTTATGTCTTTGCAAGAGAAAATCAGGCTGCGTTTCTGCGCGCGCAGTTTGCGTGACCGGAGGCGACCAGTTCTTTGTCGTAGATCATGGCCAGGTTTTTGTTGGGGTCTTTAAAGATCGCCGGGTCGTAATCGCGTTGCTGCGCCAGCGCATCTTCCAGCGTGGGGAACAGAATGCGGTTAACCTTTGCATCGGTGCAGCCAGTGCGGCAGATCTGTGTGATCGGCTCCAGCTCTTTCTCAAAGCCGCGCCCGTCAAAAGCGCGCTCCAGCAAATCTGCGAATTTTTTGCCAAATTCAAGCATTGAGCGGATGCCATAGGCGATATCCATGAACTTTCCGCCATGCTGGCGGGCATCGTCATAGGCTTTGTAGAGCCGTCCGGCGCAGGCGGTCGGCTCATGAGGGCAAAAACCGAACTCCCTGAGCAGGTTATTCACCCGATCGGCGAAATTCTGATCGAAGGCAAGGGCGGTGATAATCATCATCGCGCTTTGGTGCTGGTGAATGCCCACGCCCAGCATGCGCGCCTCGTAACGGTGATTATAGACTTGTTCCTGTGCATCTTTCAGCGCGGCGATTTTCACATCCGGCCAGAGAATGCTTTCGGCAAAAAAATAGTTGGTGGCGGTGCCCAGCCCTTTTTCTTTAAGCTGGTTGAACGTGATCCACTCGCCGGACGGCAAGCGCTGTAGCTCGCCTTCCAGATCGTAATATACGAAAAGCGGGTTGTTCATCACGTTGTCGATATGGTTGCGCAGATACTCATCACCGTTTTTGGCGGTAATGATGTAGGGCGGGACGGTCCCGCGGGATTTGAGCGCGGCGCGGTGATGCATGCCCAGATGCCCGGAAAACCGTTTTCCCTGATTAAACAGGGAAGAATTATCGGTGATCATGAACAGGAACGGGGCAAGGAAATACAGGCGGCGAATATTGTCCAGCATATGCGCCGGATCGCGGTAGCTCACCGACACCTGGTTGGATTTGCACACGGCGAAATAGACGGCGATATCCCACATATCTTTGCGTGGCGGACCCCAAAAAGCGGCATAGCGCGGAATTCCGATGAGGTTATCAAGCAGCTCTTCAGCAGTTTTATCCGGAAGCTCGGAAAAGAAAGAGCGCTTCAGTCCCAGCTTTGCGGCTTCGGTGCTGAGCGTATCGATCTTGTGCTGGATATCGCGCAGCACATCCTTCAGATTGTCAAAGCGGCAGGCGGTTGAGGCGACCTCCAGCACGTCACTGGTCGGCTCATTCCGGGTGAAGTTGCCGTCAATCAGGGCGTTTACGGCATCCATGGCTGCTTTGTTCTGGTCCGGCGACATCATGGCGAGATCGGTGCTGTCCGGATTGAAGTAGCTCAGCTCCACCTCCACGCCGGTTTTCATGTCATCACCGGCCCCGGCATAGGTGTGGAGAATGTCGTCGATCGAATTGACGGGTGTGTGGTTCTGATTGTTGACGTCTGACACGAGCGGTGTTGCTTTCCTTTTTAGGGTTCAAACCACATTATTTAGGACATTTTATCCGGAAAGCAAAATAAATCCGCCCCGGTATGCGTTTGACATGCGCGGGGCGGATTTTGTTGTTAAGGCACGGCGTTGCTTTAGCCAAGGATGGCGTAGCGGGCTAATGTCCAGGGCGCAGGTTCATCGCGGTCCTGCACGTTTTTCGTCGCATCGGCGGGGGGAGCAGTGTCTTTGGTTGCGTCTGCTCTCTTCCACACCGGAACAACCGTTGTTCTCAGGTAGTTGGGGCACCCTGTGCCTGTATTGTTTATTTCATCTTTTTGCTCTGTCATTTTTCGATAATGCCCCTTAGCGTACCTGAATTGCAAGATGGTTTGTGATGCCTGATCCGAAAGGCCCTTGATAAAGCGGAACCTTGGCGGTTGTTGCCTGATCTTTTACTGCAGTGATAACAGAAGCAAGGAAGGCCGGCCCAAGGCAGCGCGGGGCATTGAACAGTCTGCCTTTTTGGGCTTCAAAAGAAACAATTCCCGTCCCTTGTGAAAAAGTGCGAACGCTCTGCCCTTCTAGGGCTTGTGTAATTGCAGCCTGTAGGCAATCTGCATCAAGGTCATCGGTATTGGTAATGGCTGCGCCAAGTTCAATTCCATCGACTCTTGCGGATACGTTGGCTTCTCCGAATGTTACAGAAACATCATGGGTTTTTGGTGTTGTTGTGGTCGTCATTATTTTCTTCCTTTTGCTTTGTGCATCACAAGCGCGATGCGGGTTTTTTGTTTTAAACCGGTGGAAGAAATGTTTTATCGGGGAAATAAAAAAGCCCTTCAGAAAACTCGCCTTCCGCGCGGTATCCAAGTTGTGGAAACCACAGCGGGAAAGCCTGTATTCAAGGGCCTTGTTGTTGCTGTGGCGCTTTAGCTTTGATAACGCGGTGCAAGCTAGACCATCAAATGCCGCGATCAGAATTGCTCCTGATAATTTGGTTATAGTAAAATCGGTGACGCGTTGTCAAACTTTTTTCGGGTAATTTTGTTGCGAAATGCCATTTTTCAGCCAGCTTCGGCGCGCGGCGCATTTTCGTCGGCCGGAGGGTGAAGCTGGTCCTGCAGCAGATGATAGGCCAGGGATGTATGGTCGTCCGCTGCCGCATTGCTTAGCGCTACTTTGATCAAGCTCTGATCGTAAGGGCTATCGAGCGCGCAGCGGATCAGCAATATCCGTTCTTCCGAGTCTATCTCTTCCTTATCGATGCTCGGGTCTTCCTTGTTGACAGGCTCCGGCCCGTAATGAATATCGATGAGATCCATGGCAGCCTGATCGCGGTTTGTTTTAACCGGGTCATGGAGCATTGCGGCAAGGAGCCTTGTGCCTTCATGTATAAGCCGTCTTGTCGGCTCTATCTCTTTCTTTGTGAGAGACCGCCAGGCTTTAACCTTCCCTATATTCGCAAGTGTGTCCATGACGGCCTTGTAGCCCTGCAGGCGCTTGTGCGGGTCATCGCTCCTCAGGTTTCTTTCATGTTCTTTGAAAAAAACCAGCAGAATGTGTTCAAACGGGTTGAGCGGATAAGGCCCGGTATCTTCCTGCGCGGCTTTCCGGGAAGGCGGGGCGGTTTGTATAATTTCCGCTTGGACCAGACGCTCTGCGACATAGTTGTCTCCGGCGGCCTCCACATCAAGAACGGCGCAGATTTTGGAGATAAGGGATTCGTCGATATCCATGAGAAAATCTCGAATTTTTTTTGCAATCGGGTCGGCATTATTTTTCGGGTTTTCTGCATCCCTGTCATAGCCCAGTTCTATCAGCTTGCTGACAACGGTTTCTTTAATAAGCCGGTCGGGATCGCCGAGCATGCGGCACAGGATTTCTACACCGCTGCGGGCCATTTTTATGTTCTGTGGTCTGTTTCTCTCTCTTTCACCGGCATTGACGGAATGGGTTTCCGTGCAGTCACGTAATACACACCACACGTCAAAAATGCCTTGGGCCCGTTCATTGGGCGAAGTGGCATTCAGGCTGTCGAGATATATCCCAAGATCCCCGGCATCGAAATATTGGCCATCCTTGCCTTTTTGTGCGGCAAGTCTGTGTATGTTACGCAGAAACGACATGAGTACGCTCTCAGTGGCCTGAAAAACCTCAGGCACGTATTTATATATTACGGATATTACACTTTATATTACAAATCGCGTTTGAAGTACAGAGTCAGTTGCGTTTCGATTTGCCGGGCCAGATCGTTAATCGCGTTCAGCCGGGCGTTGTCCTCGGAAACGCGCGTGGCGAATTCGCTGGCAATGATGTTGTAGCTGGTATAGGCGCTGAGGTTGCGTTGTAGTACTTTTTCCCCTGTGGCCCTGTGATTCAATGTGATGGTTGTGGCAATCCGCAGCTGGCCGCGGGTGGCATCGGATGTGGTTGTAATATCCAGATCGGTTTTTGTTTCTTCCAGTGGCGAGACATTCAGGCTGTAAACGGGATCATCTGGCCGACCCTCGCGGTAAAACCGGTCGATCAGTGCGTTGCGCAGATATTGACCTTCCCGGTCGGGGATGTTGCCGATGGAGGTTTGGGCAAGTTTTGATTCCACACCGACTGGCGTGTATTTGTTCACGCCGTAAACAGGGTGAAATCCGCAAGCGGTCAGCGAAAGAAGGCTCAGGAATATTATAAGGGCGTATTTCATCCTGCCACCACATTGACGATTTTACCGGGCACATAGATAAATTTACGCAGGGTTTTGCCTTCCATCGCGCGTTGGACGTTTGGTTCGGACAGGGCTACGTCTTCGGCGATTTTCTGATCAGCATCGGCCGCCAATGTGATGGAAGCGCGGACCTTGCCGTTGACCTGCACACCGATGGTGATCGTATCGGCTTTCAGCATTTCCTCTTCTGTTTGTGGCCAGTTTTCCTCGGTCAACAGAGAGGTGTAGCCAAGAGTAGACCAAAGCTCCTCGGCCAGATGCGGCATCACCGGGTTCATGATCTTGATCAGGAATTCCAGAGCTTCGCGCAGGACCCAGCCATCTTCATCGTTTTTGGGCTTAAAGGCGGCGATGTCATTGGACAGTGTGCGGATGCGTGCCACCGCCTTGTTCATATGGACGTTTTCAATGTCATGGGCGACACCGTAGGCAGCCTGATGCGCGGCGCGGCGCAGAGTAAACGCCCCGTCGCTCAGGCTTTCAGGTTTTGGTGCTTCGCCGGGGCTGAGTAAATCTTTGGCTTCTAACATCATGCGGTGGATTTTATTGATATAGCGCCAGGAGCCCTCAATCCCCGCCTCGGTCCATTCCACATCACGCTCCGGCGGAGAGTCGGACACGAGGAACAGGCGGGCGGCATCAATGCCGTAGGCTTCGGAGATTTCTTCGGGCGCGACGACATTGCGTTTGGATTTGGACATTTTCTCAATGCGGCCGACAACGACAGGCTCTCCTGAATCGGCCTTGACGACATCCCCTGCGGCGGCCACAACTTCGGTGGGGAATAACCATTTGCCCGCTTTATCCTTAAAGGTCTGATGTGTCACCATGCCCTGCGTGAACAGCCCCATGAACGGCTCGTCGCAGTCGACATAGCCGCAATCGCGCATGGCTTTGGTAAAGAACCGCGCATAAAGCAGGTGCAGGACGGCATGTTCAATCCCGCCGATATATTGGTTCACGGTATCGCCGTTTTTCATCCAGTAATTGGCCTTTTCTTTGGAGACAGGCAGATCGGTGTTGTGCGGATCGCAATAGCGGAACTGATACCAGCTGGATTCAAAGAAGGTGTCAAAGGTATCGGTTTCACGGCAAGCGGGCTTGGCGCATGTCGGGCAGTCCACATTTTTCCATGTGGGATGATGGTCCAGCGGGTTGCCGGGTTTATCGAAGCTGACATCCTCAGGCAGGGTAACGGGGAGCTGGTCGGCCGGGACGGGGACCGCGCCGCAATCCTCGCAATAAATAATCGGGATCGGGCAGCCCCAGTAGCGCTGGCGTGAAACGCCCCAATCGCGCAGGCGGTATTGGGTTGTGCCGAAGCCGGTTTCATTGGCCTCGCAGCGCTTGATCATTTCGAATTTGGCCTTATCAACGCTGAGACCATCCAGAAATTCAGAATTGGCCAGAGCGCCGGGGCCGGTATAGGCCTCTTTTCCAACAGTGAAGCTTTTAGGGTCTTCCTCTTCTGGGATGACGACGGGCAGGACCGGCAAATCGTATTTATTGGCGAAATCCAAATCGCGCTGGTCGTGCGCGGGGACGCCGAAGACCGCTCCCGTCCCGTAATCCATCAGGATGAAGTTGGCAACATAGATGGGCACTTCGCGGCCCAAGAGCGGGTGTGTGGCCTTATAGCCGGTATCAAAGCCGAGTTTGTCGGCCTGGGCGATGGCTTCTTCGGAGGTGCCAACCGACTGGCATTGTTTTATAAATGCTTCGAATCCGTCTTTGCCGCTAGCCAGTTTTTCGCTCATCGGGTGATCGGGCGCGAGGGCGAGGAAGGAAGCGCCAAAGAAGGTGTCCGGGCGGGTGGTGAAGACTTCTATAGATTTGCCGGCCGAATTGTTGGCCGAGGACGCCGTCGCGTCCTTTGGAGCAATAATGTCCCATTTGAACTGCAGGCCTTTGGATTTACCGATCCAGTTTTCCTGCATCAGGCGGACCTTGTCCGGCC
>CAYGSN010000006.1:74753-82883 GCA_964352675.1 uncultured Pseudobdellovibrionaceae bacterium | reverse complement strand
GAATTTTTGACTTTCTGATGGGAGGTAAAATCGTTATCGGCCGCAAAAACGGCCGGGCCGTGCATCGCGATAATCGCCGCGCTTCCCAGCGCTATAAGTTTAAATGTGCTCATGGTCCTATCCTTTCTGTATAACTTTATTGTGCGCGCTTTATAAAACGCTTTGCCTACAAATCCCTGAGACTCCAAAAAGTTCCTAAAATAATGACGGAACTTTCAAACGGTCGTGCCGTTGGCGTGATTAGAAAACTGCTGGTCAAAACCGTAACGAAAGGAGATTCCCATGTTAGGTTGGGCTGTAACATTTTTGGTGATCGCACTGATTGCCGCTGTGCTTGGATTTGGCGGGGTGGCCGCCGTGTCCGTAGAGATTGCACAATTGCTGTTCTTTGTTTTTCTGGTGCTCTTTATTATCGCAGCAGCCGTTCACGCCCTCCGGGGGAGAACACCCCCCGCTTAGGCATATAAAAAACAACACAAAGTGATAAATTTCTTAAAAGCATTGGAAAAGACGTTTTCCGCCTGGGGAACGTCTTTTTCTATAGCCGTATTCCCTTATTTCCGCTACAAAGGGCGTATTAATTTGCAAAAAAATAGCAAGGACAATATGGACACGGTCTTCATCCGGAACTTTGTGTTGTTTATCGCCCTCCTCCTGACCTGCGCCGGAACCCTGGCTTATGGCCTGTTAACCGGGGAGCGCGATCTGGACAAAACGGATGACCTGGTGTTGCACACTCACAGCGTTATTGCCGAGGCGGAACAGCTTTCCACCCTGATTGAAGGGATGCAGGCGGTGCAGCTCGCACATTTCCTGACCAACAACGCGTCTTTTCTTGATTCCTATGAGACAAAAAAGGCCGATGTTTCCGAGCATATTGCCATGCTATCAGGCCTGACCAGCGATAATCCTTCCCAGCAAAGCCGTCTGGATGAGCTGCGCACCTATTTCGGTGAATTTTCACAAAAGCTGGAAGAGCGCTCGCAAAAGCAAAAGGCCCTTGCGCAGGCCGCCGAAACCGCGGCAATAGACGGCGGCGAGCCCGGAACTACCGGGACGGGTAAGGAAAAACCTCCGGAGACAAGCACAATCCTGGACGATGTCGAGTCCATCGACAACCTCAAAGACAATATCATCCGCATCAATAATGCCATCCTGAACGAGGAATATGCCCTGCTAAACGAGCGCGTAAACGCCCTGGATAACAAGAAGAGCCAATATTTCAACACGCTGTTTATCAGCGTGGTTGTCGGCACCATACTACTGCTCATTTTCAACACCATTCTTCTGCACTCCCAGCGCAAACGCAGCAAGGTCGAAGCCTCCCTGAAGGATACGGAGGCCCGTTTCGCCCTGGCCGTCGAGGGTACCCAGGACGGCATTTTCGACTGGGACATCCAAAGTGGTGACGTTTTCTATTCACGCCAGTATTTTGCGATGCTGGGTCATGACCGGCAGCCCTTCACCGGAACGCCTGAGGATATGCTGGAACTGGTCCACCCCGAAGACAAAGAGAAAGTCTGGCGAAACAAGCAGGCATATCTGAACGGGGAGCTGTCCGAATACAATCAGGAATACCGCATGAAACACAGCTCCGGGCGATGGGTCTGGGTTCAGTCGCGGGCAAAAGCGCTATACGATAAAAACGGTAAGCCCTTAAGAATGGTCGGTGCTCATGCCGATATCACCCATCTGAAAAAAGCACAGGAGCGCCTGGAGGCAGAGAAAAAACAGGCCGAAGAAGCCAACCGCGCAAAAAGCGAATTCCTGGCGCATATGAGCCACGAAATCCGCACGCCCCTAACCGCCATCAGCGGCATCGCCGAAATTTTCGAAAAAAACCAGAAGAACTTTGATGAAAAACAGAAAAAACTCGCCAAGACCTTGTCCGCCAGCAGCGCCTCCCTGAAGGACCTGATCAACGATATCCTGGATTTCTCTAAAATCGAAGGCGGCGAGCTGGAGCTGGATGAAGAGGAATTTCCTCTCGAGAACCTGTTTGAAGAAATCATCAGTATGATGGCACTGCGCGCTTCCGAAAAAGGCGTCAGCTTCGTATTCGATTACAGTGATATCAAAGGACATGATTTCCACGGCGATGCGCAGCGAATGCGCCAGATCGTCGTGAACCTGATCGGAAACGCCATTAAGTTTACCGATGAAGGCGGCGTCACCGTAAAGGCCGAATTTGAGGACCGCGACGGCAGTGAATACCTGCATATCGATGTCACTGACACAGGCATGGGCATCGCGCCGGAGAATTTCGATTTGGTGTTCGAACGCTTCAAACAGGCCGATTCCTCGGTCTCGCGCAAATATGGCGGAACCGGTCTGGGCCTACCTATTTCCCGCAACCTGGCGAAACTTATGGGCGGCGATATTTTCCTGAGCAGCGAAGTCGGGAAAGGCTCCACCTTCTCGGTTCTTCTGCCCGTCAAACTACAGAATCAAAAAACCAAAAAAGACGGAAGCCGCAACGATGCAAAAAAGCTCAACGATAAAATCCGTAAAACTCTGACCGGCAAAAACAAGGCCCTGATCGTTGAAGATTATGAAGGCAATATCGTTGTCATCAGCTATATCCTCGACGAGGTGGGGCTGGACTACGACGTGGCCAAAACCGGGGCAGAAGCCGTAAACCTCTGGAGCCGGAACCACTACGATATTGTGCTGATGGATATACAGATGCCGGAGATGGACGGCTTTGCCGCAACAAAGAAAATTCGGGAGGAGGAAATCAAGAACAAACTGTCCCGCACTCCCATTATCGGCATGACCGCCCACGCACTGATCGGCGACCGCGACAAATGTATAGAAGCCGGGATGGACGCTTACCTGCCCAAACCGATCGTCGAGTCGGATCTCAAGAAAGAAATCCTGAAATTTCTCGAACAAAAAAGAGAGGCGGCCTGAATACTATCACGCCGCCTCTGCTCGGGTTGAGGGCAATCTAAAACCTCGTAATCCCTAAAACTTTACGATCTAAGCCGCTTTTTGATGCAGCCCGTCCCCACTGGATATAGGATTGGATCCGTAAAGCGCAGCACCGGAATCCAGCATGATCTGCAAACTCTCCCTGGCGCGGGACAGGCGGGAACGCACGGTCCCAACCGGAATCTGCAGAGCTTCGGATACCTCGGCATAGCGCATGCCCCTCACACAAACCATCGTCAGGATTTTACGGTGATCCTCGGACATCTCATCCATGGCATGGTCAACCTCCTGAAGCTGCATTTTGATATTCTGGCTGGGTTCCACGCTTTCCTTGTCCAGGTAATTTTCCGGATCGTACTGCGTCTCGAACTTCACCTTGCGGCGGTATTGTGAGACAAACATGTTAAACATGATCTTCGACATCCAGCCAAACAGGTTCGTATTGTCCTTATAAAGGTGCTTTTTCTCCAAAGCCCGGACAATGGTCGAATGCAGAAGATCCTCCGCATCGTTCTCATTATGGGTCAGTCGGCATGCGAACTTACGCAACCTGTCAGTTTCATTTAGCATTTCGGAATTGGCAAACATGCTTTTCAAGCTCCTTTTTTGTTTATTGATGATTCCAAGCTTAGGCCGCGTTCGTAACGCGCCTTTGTCGGCTTCGTATCAGTTGTGAAAAAATTTGTTTCATTTGTGTAACAAAAGCTTTGCCCGCCCCTGATTTCTGGCCTATATAACGTCTAGATAACAATTTTGTGAGGATTCGAGATATATGCAAAAAGGGACCGTCCTTTGCGTCGATGATGACGAAAACCTTCAAAATGTTATAGGGCATTATCTGGAAGATGACGGCTATCAGGTCGTCAGGGCGCTTGATGTAAAGAGCGCGCTCGAAAAGCTCGAAAACACCCCGCTCGACGTCATTCTGCTCGATCTCGTCCTGCCGGACGGGGAGGGGCTCTCCCTGATCCCGCGCTTTCAGGACAAGAGCAAAGCCGGGATTATCGTCGTATCGGGCAAAAGCGATACAACTGAAAAGGTTGTTTGCCTGGAAATGGGCGCCGACGACTATATCACCAAACCTTTTGAAATGCGGGAACTGTCCGCGCGCATCAAGGCCGTCCTGCGGCGCAGCGATCCTGTGGCGGAGACGGAGAACCAATCTCCCAAACACAAATCAGAAAAAATTACCTTCGGCGATGGCTGGTGCCTGGACCGCACGCAGTACCAGCTTTTTGATCCGCAAAACAATTCCGCCAATCTCACCACCGGGGAGTTCAAGCTTCTCGAAGCCCTGGTCCTGGCGCCGAACCGGGCGCTCAGCCGTGAACATCTGTTTGAGCTGACCCGTGACGGGGAATTCGATGCCTATGACCGGGCGATCGATATCCAAATCGCCCGCCTGCGCAAAAAGCTTGGGGACGACACCAAGTCGCCCAATCTGATCAAAACCGTACGCGGCGTCGGTTATATGTTCTCCGATTCCAAACCCGGTGCGGCCTGACCTGTAAAACTATAATTCTCTCTCCTGCATGGAACCATCTGCGGCCCGGCCCGTTGGTGGAGTGTCTTTTACAAAACAAAAAAGGAGAAATCTTTGATGCCCAAATCAAAAAACACATATCCTGAGATCACAGATATTCGTGAAGATCTCGATTCCCTGCGCTCCAATGTTGTGGAGTTGACGAAACACCTGACCAAAGACGGTGGCAATCAAACGCGTGAGCTGCAAAAATTGCTGCAAACGCGGCTGAACACGATGAAAGAGAAAGGCCGCGAACAACTGAAAACAGCAGAGCGCCGCATCAAAGCCAAACCGGTGCAATCCATTGCCATGGCTTTCGCCGCAGGACTGGTGCTCAGCGCTCTGATGCGCCGGAGATAACCGATGAACGCCGTGATCTCTCTGGTAGAGCAACTTCTTGTTGAGCGCCTGCTCAGCAACGAGCCGCCTTTATCCGGAAAAAGCAAAGCCGGGCTGAGCCTGATGGCTTTGTCCGGCTTTCTTGTGATCCTGGGGTTCGGATTCCTAGTCTGCGCCGCCTATTTGTGGCTGGCGGCTCACTATCCGCCCGAGATCGCCGCCGCCACAACCGGTGCAATTATTCTCTTCGCGGGACTGGGTTGCGCCGCCGCCTCTTATCTCATCCTGCAATATAAGAAGCACCGCCTGCGCAAACTTAAATCGGAAATCACCGAAACACTGCGCGTTGTTTTTGATATCACAGAAGAAGAGCTGACCGAGCCTGTGCGCGAAAACCCCAAAGCGTCCGTTGTTGCCGCTTCGCTCGCAGGCTTCGCCGTCGGCGAAAAATTTCTTTGAAATCCACGAATTCCGCAGGAACCCTTTCCAACTTAGTTTGTTGGTTATGTAGAAATAACTGAGAGGAAAATAACCATGTTAAAAAATTTACGATTATTAACCATTCTCTGTCTCGCCGTTCTCGGCCTGGGGCTGAGCGCCTGTGAAACTGTCGAAGGTGCAGGCCGCGACATTGAGGATGCCGGCGAAACTGTCCAGGACGCCGCAAACTAGATGCGGGGATGGAATGATGACCGACAGGAATTTACTCACCATCGTTATTGTCCTGCTGTTCGGTATTTTTTCTATGCTTGCCGTTGAAAACGGCGAGAGAAATTTAAGCAGAGATATTGATTACAGCATGGATGCCCTGACGCATGATGTCGCCAATCTTGTAGAAAACACCATGAACGACGACGAAAGGTAGGCCGCAGATGAAAGGCATATTGCTCTGGCTGATCGGGGTACCGATCCCCATCATTATCCTGATTTATTTTCTATTCTAAAAGGACGGCCGGGGGACAGATATCCCGGCCTCTTTCTTTTCCCTTTTCCCTTTTCCCTTTTCCCTTTTCCCTTTTCCCTTTTCCCTTTTCCCTTTCCCCCCTTCCTCGCACCCTGACATTGCCTTACACGGAACCGCAAGCCCGTATCCGGCGTTGGGAAAAGGTAACAATAATAGGAGGTTATATAATGACGACTGAAAAACACACCGACCAACCCACCGAATGGCAGGTACAGAAAATATGTACCGATATTGGCGATTACGAACTCAGCGCCGAGAAACAAAAGACCCATTGGAATTGCGAACAAAGACGCGAAAGCTGGAAATGGATTATCTCTTATCATGGCTCTATTGTCGCCAGCGGCTCTGTGAATTCACCTGATGAGGCGAAGGTTATGGCCATGGCCAACCTTCCGGGGAAACTCCAGTAAATCCCGACCCTCTGCATTTTTAACACACACGAAAAAGGCCGGAAATAATTTTCCGGCCTTTTAAGATCGCCATCACAGCACATAACCAGGGAAGTTAGTTATATCGCTCCGGCTGATTATGTTCCGGGCGGGATTCCAGATAGGCTTCCTTCCATTCCTCCAGATTGATCAGATTATCCTCATCATCATCCAAAGGCTGGAAACCCTCTCCTATAAATTCGGCCGCAGACAAACCATCGTGGTTTTCATCAAATCTCATCAGGCCCGATGCCTGGTAAAATGTTTCATAGGTATAGGTCGCGCTGTCGGTCGTGCCGTCACTCCCTTCATCGACGAACCTGAAAGTTTCGCGCTCCATCGGAGTGATGGTCATCACGGTTTTACGGTCCCATTCCAGGTTGTCGATAAACCCGTTATGGTCCTGGTCGAAACTTTCAAACAGACGCTCGCCGACCTCAGCCATTGAATAGATACCGTCGCGGTTCACATCAAAAGCTGAAAAATTAATCTGGTTCACATCCGGCAAATCCTGCGCCTGGACGTGGGTCTTGGTGGTGACCGTCTGCTGCGTTGTAATTGTTTCCGCATGCACGGCAAATCCCCCTGTCAGGATCGCCATAGCCGAAACGTATGAAAGTAAAATTCTGTTTCTCATTTCATTGTCTCCTTTGAATGTAAAATACAACTACCCCGCCAACGCCGCGCACATGGCCGGGGTTCCAAAAGAAAAAGCCGCCCCGCGAAAGCGGGAACGGCTCTTTGCGTGCAAAAACCGCTAAAATCTATGCGGCTTTCATGCTTTCCTTCAAAGCCTTCATGTAATCATGGCTTTTCTGCAGGGCGCGCAATTCGCCTTGCAGCGTGCTTTTGGTTTCCGCAGAAATATCCTTGTTTTTCATCGCGTCCTCGATTGAATGCAGGCAACGATCTTCGGCTTCTTCCAGTTGCGCCACAAGCGTTTCATCAACATCATTGCTGATATTGGCCATCATTTCGCCCCAGAACTGGCGAGCCTGACCGGCAAATGTATCGCCAGCCTCCAGCGTCTCGCCGCGACGTGCAGCATAATTCTGCAGGTTCACCACCACGCCTTTATGCAGGCTTTCAAGATTGCGGAACGTACTCTCCAGGCTGGGGTTTTCAATTTTCCCACAGGCTGATTCGTAAAATTCGCACGCATCCTGATTGATGTTAATCAGCTTGCGAAGTTCTTTCACTTCAGGGTTCGACATGTTTTTTCTCCTTTATTAAGAGTGATGGGATAAGTGCCCGGCCCAACGGGCAACCCGGAAGGAAAGTTCCAATCACACTTTAATTACACACCTGCGGGCCGCCCCAGCCTTGCATAGCCGCCGGTTACAAATCCGAAACAAACTATTTCACAACGGAAACAAAACTGCCGTTTTGCCGTTACAGAATCAGCCTAGCCTTGGAAGCGTACCAACCAAGAAAGAGGAGTACACAAACAATGATGAATTTACCGCAACACGTTCCAGGCATTACCCACCCGCTGATTCGGGATATCTACCTGAAGAAGGATTTCGGACCGGAGGACCAGCGCGGCCACCACAACGAAGATGTGTTGGTGATCGAAACCGTCCGGCCCGATGCCGACGATGACTATGAAATGTTTGACTCCTATCTGATCGACCTGCTTGGCGATCTGCAGGAACTGCAGGCGCAGGCGGAAAAGAAAATCGGACGTTTTGACCGTATCGATATTCGCACACATTAAACCCTCTCTACCCTAAACGCCCTCGAAACCCTATGGGACCCCTTCCCTTCCTTTCCAGGTCCCAAACTCAAAAAACCGGTCTTCCAAGACCGGTTTTTTTCATGGAACTTTCACCCCGCGCTTCCGTTGGCCAAGCATAACTCAATCATGAAAGGAGAGTTTGCCATGAATAGGACACTATTAACCGCCGTATCGGCAATCGCGATTATCGCCGCAGCGCCAG
>CAYGSN010000006.1:60871-74743 GCA_964352675.1 uncultured Pseudobdellovibrionaceae bacterium | reverse complement strand
GCGCCTGCGATGGCTGGTGATACATCTGCAAATGCAAAAATGAAAACCGAACGTACGCAAAACCAGAACGACATTCCCGAAACAACCCCGGCTGAGATTGAACAAGGTTGGGAAAACACCAAGGATGCCGTTTCTGATGCGGCCGAAGATGTTTCCGATGCCACAAAAAAGGCTTACGAGAACACCAAGGAAGCCCTGAACGGGGACGATAGCCCCGAGTTCGAAACCGTATCAGTTGATACACGCATGACCGCGAACGGAATGATCGGCAAGCCTGTCTATAACCAGAACGGTGAACGCGTGGCGAAAGTCCAGGATATTATCCTGGACCGCGACGGCAACGCCATGATGGTTGTCATGGGTGACGGCGATTTCACCGGCCTCGGGAAAACGGTTGCGTTTGATTACAGCGTGATCGCCAACCGCTCCGCCGACGGCGATGTCATTGCCGCGTTGACCGAGGACATGATCGATACGGCCGCTTCATTCTCCTATGATCGTGAGGATTACAGCGACACCGTAAAAGTCATCCCCAGCAACGGCTACAGTGTGGCTGAACTGCTTGATGGCGAGCTTGTGAACCCGCAAGGCGAAACTCTGGCCGAGGTGGACAACATCTCACTGCGCAACGGTGAAGCCGACCGCTTGATCGTCGGATTCGGACGGGTTCTTGGCATGGGCGGCGATACGGCCGCGCTGGATTACGATGATGCGAATATCGTCCGCCAGGACAATGCGTTGAATTTCGAGCTGACTGCCGACGCTGCGGCCCAGTTCGAGCGCTTCAAAAGCTCTGCGCTGGAGCAGTAACACCGTGAAAAACCCGCCCCAACAAACCGGGGCGGGTTTCTATCCCGGTTTTTTAACACACAACCACCACCAACCCAAACGAAGGAGAAAGACCATGAACAAGGATATTTTTGAAGGAAACCTGAAACAGTTTAAAGGCGAAGTCCAAAAACAATGGGGCAAGCTGACCAATGATCACCTGGACCAGATCCAGGGCAATATGGACAAGCTGGCCGGCACCATTCAAGAGCAATACGGCATCAACCGCGACGAAGCCGAAAAGCAGGTCAAAAACTGGCAGGATTCTATGGCGGCATAAATCCACGCCTGTTTTGTTAAAAAAAAGGAACTCTCTTTTTTATCCGTCCGTTGGAAACAGCGGACGGATTTTTTATCGTCCCTAACGATACACCGGTACAAAAAAGGAGAGATCAATGCCTTCCAACCGCCCTTCCATCCAGGACATCAAGAATCTTGAAAACGTTATCTTTGTGTGCTTCGGCCGCCCGCGCGGCGACGAATTACCCCAGGTCGCCAGCGAACACGATGTGGTTGTCGACCTGATCCACCACCACACCGGCCGCCCCTATGAGGATATCGACGCACAACTGCATTACATGGATGCGGAGATACTGGACGATTAAAGGAAATCGCCCGCCGCCTTAGTCCTTTTTATATTGTATTTATTTAAGCGCTGTCCATTTTTATTCCTTCACTCGTTTTCCTCCCTGCCAACGTCGGGGTGCGGCAAACGTTCCTCCCCTGCGCCCGTGTATAGGCCGGGAACCTTGTGGGAGGCTGGCGCGTTGGAGAAGCCGTATACCGTTTCAAAACCCGGTTAAAACTCACATAAGGAGAAAAGAACCATGCAAATCAAAGATATCATGACGAAAAACGTCCAGTTCGCAAATCCCACGACATCCCTCAGCCAGATTGCGCGATTGATGAAAAAGCACAAATGCGGCTCTATCCCCGTTGCTGAAAACGAAAAGCTGGTGGGGATGGTCACCGACCGCGATATCGTCCTGCGCTGTATTGCAGAGGAAAAGGATCCCCTGATTATGCGCGCAGAGGAATGTATGTCACCGGGGATTCTTTACTGCTTTGATACCGACGACATCGAAGATGTGCTGGAAAATATGGGCGAGCAGGCCGTTAAACGGCTGCCGGTCGTAAATAAGAGCAAAAATCTTGTCGGGATTGTTTCTTTCGGCGACCTGTCCACAGCCTGCAAAGACAAGGCCACATGCGGTAAAGCTATGGAACAAATCCGCGAGGCGGCATAGTAACCGCAGAAAATCAGGAATTAAAATATTTTTCTGAAAGCGCCACTTGGCTACGCCGGTGTCTTAAAATGGTGCCGCAACCAGGATTCGAACCCGGGGCCTGATGATTACAAATTTAATCCCAGTTCGTTTTACTGTATTTTAGAAAACCTTATTATTACCTTTTTTATTTGAGTAATCTGGCGAAGGCTTAACCACTTGTTACAAATTATAGTTATGTGTTTTAACAATGCTAGCCATTGTTAATGGCTCTACATTAAAAAATTTACAAACTAGTTCAAGAAGCAATTTAGCAATGGCCTGTACTCTACCATTTTTTATAGAAAGCGAAACCTGCATATACGGACAGTCCCTATGAGGGGGGGGGTAAGGCTCTTGTAATTCCGCCAGCCTCAAGAGCCTTCGCGCCTATATGACCTGTACGCACCATGGTGTTGAATGCTTCTGGGCCCCTTACAGCATGCACAAACAGAGGATCAATCAATTGAGCCAAGGGCATTTCTGGCCCGAACTTGACAAAAGCCCCCTTGGTTATATCCGCAACCAGCTTATACATTTTTTCGCCGTTGCTGTTATCGCCTTCATGAAAGGCATGAACCGGAATACCGGCAGCCTTTAAAGTTTCTGCAGCCATCTTAATATCGCTTCTTTCTTCCTCACAGCAATCGCCGACCATGACAACGGCTTTGGGCTTTTTTCCTTGCGGATGACCGAGACAAGCGGCCAGTCCGGATGAAATGCGTGTTCCGCCAGCAACGCAGTTAATCTCCTGCATTTTGCGTTTTGCAAGGTCTCCGTCCGTGAACCAGCCAATTGTTTCAACTTGTTCACCACGGTGAACAATAACCCCAACCTCAACCTTTGTTCCTTTGGAAGTGTATTCTTGGATCATTTTCGCCTGAATGATTTGCGCTTTAATCCAGGTGTCCTCGCGGCTGCCCGTTGCGTCAAACAAAAACGCAAGAACGATAGGCTCTCCTTTATCCGCGCGCACATGGCTTTTGGACGGCAAAATCCCCGCCCCAGACGCTCCTTTTCCCGCCGCACTGCTGACATGCCTCTTGGATGGCAGTCCGCGGATGCCTCCGCCAAAATCCTTACTCAGTTCATTATCCATTTTGTACTCCTTTTGGTTGCTTATTCTTATGGGGCCGGAACAATACCAAACGGTCCCGGCTCGCGTTTTTCATTGGTCGTGAATTTTCCATCGATAAAGACGCCCTCTTGTTTTTTACCATCAGCACGCGTCATTGTTCCCTGTGCAGCGGATCCATCGGCAATGAAACGGCCTTCAAACACATCTCCATTGGTCCAGGTTATTGTGCCCTCGCCCGAATAATCCCCGTTTTCAAAATTGCCTTCATAGACCGTACCATCTTTCATTTCCAGCTTGCCCTTGCCATTGTATTTTCCGTCTTTAAAAGCACCGGTGTAAACTTCGCCTTTGGATATAAGGACCAGTTTTCCCTGACCGTGAAATTCACCGTCTTTCCATTGCCCTTTATAATTGAAGGCATTAATCCAGGAAACTCCCTCTCCGTAGCCGTTTGGAAGGTCCTTGGAAAACTCACCTTCATAGGTATTGCCTGAAGCAAACCTCATTTTTCCCTGCCCATGACGGATGTGATCTCTGATTTTTACATGATCAACAAGAATCTCTCCCTCATAAAAATCACCATTCGGATATTTAATCGTTCCTTCAGCTTTGGTGTCCGCATACTCAGCCTTGACAATCCTTCCGTCTGCAAATTTATATTCGCCGTAACCGGACCGCTTTCCATCAATGAAAAAACCTTCGAATACATTCCCCGTATCCCCCCTCAAAATGGTTATCCCATTGGATTTTTGATCAATAAAATACCCCTCTACAGTTGCCCCGTTCTGTAATGTTCCGACACCTTTTCCTGTAATATTGTCTTCAAGGAAATATCCTGCATAACTGTTACCTGTTTCGGCAAAATACACACGACCCTTCCCGGTTTTTTTATTATGAATCCAATTGCCCTCATACCGGTCACCATTCGCATAAGTCATAACACCGTGACCATGTACATCGCCTTTTAAAAACTGCCCTTCATAGACCCTTCCATCATTATAGGTAAAGGTCCCTTTACCTGTAAGTTCGTTGGGGCCGATGGCGTAGTAATAGCACTCACCGCTATAAACTCCATTTGTAAAGACTTGGGTCATGCTGCTTTGCGGATAGCTGTCGAATTTTCCATTTTTAAAAAATCCACGCTCCCAGGCGCCGTTGGCATAGGTGCGCTTGCCATACCCGTTCAGCTTGTCATTTTCAAAAACGCCTTCTTCCACTGTGCCGTTGCCGTAAGTTCTTTTGCCATAGCCGGTAAATTTATTACGCACATGCTCGCCTTCATATTTGCTACCATTTGGAAACGTATAGACGCCATAGCCCATTCGCCAGCCGTTGATAAAATCTCCTACATATTTCGTACCGTCAGGCCAGGTAAACGTTCCGTGTCCTTGCCGATTATTGTTGAAATATGAACCTACATATTTTCGACCATCAGCATATTGATAAACAGCTTCACCTGTTTTAATACCGTCTATAAAGTCGCCTTCATAACGGTCGCCGGCCTGATCTGAATTCGGACCCCATGTATACGTGCCTCTGCCCGTAATTTTATTGTTCAGGAAGTCCCCTTCATAACGATCCCCGTTGACCCAAGTCAGTGTACCTTTTCCTGTCCGTTCGCCATTATTAACAAAGTCCCCTTCATAACGATCCCCGTTGACCCAAGTCAGTGTACCTTTTCCTGTAAGCTCACCACTGACGAAATCGCCTTCGTAAGAATTGCCGTTCTTCCATTTATATATGCCGTGACCCGTCCTGATATTATTATTAACAAAATCACCTTCATAACGGTCACCCGCATAGCCTGAATTCAGACCCCATGTATATACCCCCTTACCAACAATCCCGCCCTTAACAAAATCACCTTCATAACGATCACCATTTGGCCAGGTTTTAACCCCTTTACCGGTCATTTCGCCGTCATTGATAAAATCGCCGGTATAGCGCTCGCCGCTGGCCCAGATATAGGTTCCTTTGCCGGTGCGCTCGCCGTCATTAACAAAATTGCCTTCGTAACGGTCACCATTGGGGAAATAATACGTGCCCTTACCGACCCGGCGCCCGTTGACAATTTCGCCAACATAACGCTCTCCGGCGCGCGAAGAACCCGGACCCCACATAACAACGCCCTGGCCCATCGACATGCCGTCCTTGAATTCCCCTTCATAAGTAGACCCGTCAGCGCCTGTAAACTTTCCTTGCCCGAACATAAGGCCGGCCTTGAAGTTTCCTTCGTAACGGCTGCCGTCTGTGAAGGTCAGAACGCCCTCGCCCTCCGGCAGGCCGTCAACCAAAACGCCTTCGTAGACGCCACCGTTTTCATAGGCGTATGTCGCGTTTTCTTCTATGGAGTTATAGAGATATGTTCCATTCTCAAAGAAGCCTTCTTTGATGGTACCATCCGGATAAGTCAGCTTGCCCCAGCCATGATATTTGTTTTTTAAGAATTCGCCCTCGTATTTTTCTCCGTTTGCGCGCGTAAGAACCCCCGTCCCGGAAAAAAAGCCATCAACAAAATCGCCTGTATAGGCGCTACCATTATTATAAGTAATTGTGCCTTTGCCGTTATAATTGTTGTATTTAAACTCGCCCTCGTAACGGATACCGTAGGAGGATGTATACGTGCCCTGTCCCTCACGGGAGCCTTCTATATATTGGATATCTTCAGAAGATGTATAGATTCCATACCCTTCGCGGGAGCCTTCTATAAAATCTCCTTCGTAACGGCTGCCATTTGCCCCTACAAAAATACCCTTTCCGGTACGCTCTCCCTCAATAAAATCGCCTTCATATGTATCGCCGCTGTACCAGACCTGCTTGCCTTTTCCCGTGCGTTCACCTTCTACAAAGGGCCCGCTGTAACTTCTAATATAACCACCATCATACTGGCTACCTAGAATTCCACTCAGCACTTCATCCGATTGCGGCCATTCTATACTGCCCTCACCGTGCGGTTTTTCATCGACGAGAGGCCCCTGATAACGTCCTCTTCCCCAAACTACAAAATCAGGATCTACAACACCGTTGGCGTAGGTTATTTTTCCCTGAATTATAGACCCTATGAATTCGCCTTCGATTTTCGATCCGTCAGGAAATCTCATTTCTCCGGCACCGCTTAGAAAAGCGCCATTATACCCTCCGGTGTAAAAACGTCCGTCAGGATATTGGATTTCAGCCGTAAGGTCTGAATAAATACCTTTATCCCACGTGCCTTTAACTTTTGTAATGGTAAGCTTGTCCCCAGCCAACCATCTCTCGGTGTATTCTGCCTCTCCATCCAGGGAATTGTTTTTGAAAGTGCCTTTGTAAACGGTTTCTTTGGTGATGTGCATCCCTCCGTGTTTTGATACGCTCCTTTTAATTTCAGAAAGCGTACCCTCCCCATTATATTGGCCTGCAATAAATTCGCCCGTATATATGCTTTCGAGTGTTATATTGGATAACACGTCTTCATCAGTCTCGGTTTTTTCAAACGTCCCGTATCCGTGCGGCTTTCCGCTTTTTGTGGGGCCTGTATATAGGCCGCCGTCCCATGAAATATAACGCGGTGGTTTGCTGACGGGCGTTACGACTGGCTCCGGCTTGTTATCGTTTGAACTTGTAGACTCTGTCCAGGTTGCAACCTCTTGCTCAGAAATGGTGGAGGAAGGACCCCTGGAAAACGGACTCCAGATTATTGTGGACGCTACGACGAGAGCAGCCACCCCGGAAAAAATCCCGGTGACTTTATTGGGCGATGGTTTGGGCGGCCTGACATTATCGCCTGCAAGCATCGCGTTGATATTGGCGGCGTGCTTTTTCGGGAACCATACGTTATCCCACCGGATATCTGTATTTCCGGCTGTCGTCTGAAACGTCACATCCCCAAAAATCCATCCCTTTGATCCTGCTGTTGACAGGCGTGTGAATTCCAAAGGAGCCGGGTTGCGCATCCCGCCGAAAATATTTGTGCGCGCAAAGATGCGCTGTACGTTTGCTGTGTGGTCTTCGATGCCATATTTTGTTGTTATGAAACCACCAGGATCTATGAAAAATGCAGGCCGCAATTTATAATCGATAGCGCGGCCAAACGAACTTCCGGAACCGGAAGGCCCTGCACCCGGTGCAGGGCCCGGCGCTGCCCCGGCCCATCCAGAAGATGTTGAAGAATGCGGTGAAGTGCCTGTATAGTTATTGTCATCCCAATAACCGCTTTCCGATCTTCCATCGGGATAACGCATCGTCCCAAAGCCATTTCGTTTATCAAACTTCCATGCCCCTTCATATGTCTGACCATCCTCCCATATCGCCTTACCATGACCGTGCATGTTATTGTCTTGAAAATCTCCCTCGTATTGGAAATCATCCATGACATACTTGCCATGACCGTGCATTTTTCCGTTTTCGAAATCGCCTTGATACTGGTCTCCTGAATTTTTATCAACCTGGGTGCCGTGGCCGTGAAACTGTCCAAGTTTCCAATCTCCGACATACGAGAAGTCATCGTTTTCAAACTCACCGTAACCATGATAAACGTCGCGATCCCACCCGCCGACATATTTAGAGCCGTCCTTAAAATTCATGACGCCGCGCCCAGCGCGCATACCGTTTTTAAAATCCCCGTCATAAACATCGCCGTTCGGCCAATTCATGACGCCGCTTCCGTGTGGATCACCCGCTGCATTCATAGCGCCTGTATAAACGCGGCCGTCGGGATAGGTTTTTTGATTGGGTGTTGCGCTACCGGCAGCCGAAGACGTACCGGATCCCGTCGTGGATGAAGAACTAGCGGAAGGACCTCCGGATGGAGGTGTTGAAGATTTTCTAAAATTTGAGGCGTGCCCACCAATTTTTTTGTGTCTTAGATATTCGTCTCTAGATTTTTCATCACGAAGAACATCCCAGGCCTCATTGATGAGAGTTGTAACTTCATCAAGCTTACCCTTTAGCCTGTTAAGGTAATTCTGGTCAGTTTCTCCAGAATTTTTGGGATAATCATTTTTAATGCGCTCAACATTCTCAGGTCTATCTGAGTGAAACTCTCTAATTTTACGACGATGTGCTTTTTTTATTTCATCCTCCGTTGCGGATGAAGACACACCAAGAATATCAAAATAATCGTCTGGCATATTGCCTGCCATGCAAAGCCTCCAAATCTTTCAAATTAAAGAAAGATCATTATCATAATTATGCAAAGGGCGCAAGCATTTTGATGGTGTTTGCATTTATTATATTACACTTAGTATTGCTCACATAATAATGAAATAGCAAAGGGGCGAAGCGGCAACGCTTGAATGAAAAATGTCGATTTTGAAGACAAGATAATCTTGATACCGGACACCAAAAACGGAAATGGCGATACCAAAAAACGCTGCCTTACCGCTTGGCTAGACCCCACCAGGATGTGATATGGTGAAAACCTCTGAAATCCTTGGAAAATGGTGCCGCAACCAGGATTCGAACCCGGGGCCTGATGATTACAAATCAACTGCTCTACCAACTGAGCTATTGCGGCTTAAAACCATTCCTGCGTGCTTTATAATAAAGCTTTTGGGTTTTAGCAAATTATTTTCGGCCTGAACAGCAATTTTGCCTCTTTTTTTCGCTTTGCTGCGGCGCACGGAGCTATTGGTTTTTTGCCGCTATTTCTGTTACATTGGTAGAGATAAGAGTATTCAACCAAAAATGGCAGTATATCAACCTTGGCAGGCGGAAACAAAGCAGAAGACGGCCTTCATGAAAATGCCATTGGCTGGGGCATTCTCGGCGTAGTATTCGCCGTGATTATCTGGCTGATCTGGCATCATTTTCATGTGGAATTGCGTGATCTGGTGCGCTGGATCCGCTATGGCGAAATGTGGCTGGTCTCCTGGTTTGTGGATGATGATTACACCATCCTCTTTAACGGCAGCGAAGCCAACTGGCAGCGCGGATTTGAGGACACTCCGAACTTCCGCGCCCAGGATCTGGGCTATATGCATCTCACCTATTTTACCGCCCTGGCCATGCAGCCGATGAAAATTTTCTACAGCGTCCTATTTGGGCTGGCCGGGCTATGGTGCATGTTTTACGGTCCCGGCACAAATTATCGCCGCAGCCTTGATCTGGACGCCCTGATCGCGCGCCAGGCCAGAAGCTTCCCGGTCATCCAGCCTTTTGTGAAATTCAATCCCTCAACCCAGCCACCGCGCGCTCCCGGCTCCCCGGTTCCGGCGGACCTCCCGGATTTTGCCGAGGCTCTGGGCCCGGAAGAATGGATTGCCTATAACGAAATTCCGGTTCCCGACGGCAAACTCAATGAGGCCGCCGCGGCCAAAGCCTTCCGCAAACAACTCGTCGGACGCTGGAAAGGCTATAAGGCTCTAAAACCGCATCAGCAAATCCAGCTGGCCTCGTTCTGCCGGCAGCCGGCCCGCAAGCGAGGAGATGCTGATAATATGCTGGGACGCCTCGCAATGTGCTGGTCCTTTAAGGGAAAGGGCAAGCTTAACCTCTCCAGCGATCGCAAGCTCCTGCGCGAGGCCCGCACCGTGCTGAAAAACAAGGATCTGGCCGGCAAGACCCTGGCGCAATGCAACCGCCATGCCTTCGTCACCACCGCCCTGCTGCGCGCCCTGCAATTCGCGCGCGAAGAAGGCGGCGTCCTGGCTCCGGCACAATTTGTCTGGCTGCGCGCCTATGACAGAACGCTATGGTATCCGCTCAACAATCTGGGGCGTCAGAGTTTCCACATGGAGGCTTTCGGCGCCATGTCGCATTTCAAATCCGAACGCATGACCCAGCGCCCGATTCCTATTCCAAAGGTGGAAAGCGCGCTTGAGGCACTGAAAGAATATCTCGGCTCGGATAATATCCGGCCGATCCCGCAACTGGACTACAGCAATTCCAAACGCCGCGGCGTGAAAAAGGCAAAATAGATATTCAAAAAAAGAAGAGGAACCCAGACCCATGTTTCACAGCAAAGCCCAAAAATTCGAACCCAGCGCCCGCGTGGTGGACGGCAAACTGATCCTGTCTTTCCCGAATGCCATCTCCCCGATTGTCTGGCAGATGGACCTGAATGACGTCAAAGCCTCCGCGCTTGAAGTCACCACGGCAAAGGACGGTGAAACCTATGCTCTCACTCTGAAAACACCCAAAGGCGAAAATGTTCAGGTCGCGCCTTTCGCGAATAAAAACGAAGCTGTCGAAGGGCTAATGGCGGCGTCCAGTGCACTGGAAAACGCCCATGGCGCAATTGCGCCGGGCAGTGCTGCAGCCGGGAGCTATGGCGGGCCACACGGCAAAAAAAGCCGTTGGGGAAAATGGGGCGGCATCGCCCTGGGCGTCTTGCTGATTTTTGTATTGCTGAACATCCTGGCAGCCATCGCCAACCAGAATCCGCAAAACATGACCCAAACCTCCGGCGTTTCAACAACCGCGGCAAACCCAACCGAACCGGGCGTTCCGGTTTCGGCGGATGACTTCCTGAATGCGCAATAAAAAGGGAGCCATTAAATGGCATTAGACCAGAGGAAATACGAACACAAGCATAAGGCGATATTGCGTGATATCCGTCCGATCTGGATGCGTCTGGCCGACGGGATGTCCAACTCCACAAATGCAACGGCGATTTTTATTCTTTCCGCCGCCGCAATTCATATGAATCCATGGGTTCTGGCTTTTTCCGATGTGCTGTTCATCTTCCTGGCGCTTTATTTCTGGTGGCTGTGGAAACGCGACCGTTCGCTGGCTTTCAAACTGCCGATGGGCGCCCAATATAAAGACGGAAACAATTCCGGCCCCGGAAAAAGTGGCAAGGCCGAAGGGATTCTCTATCTCGGCAATCTGGAACAAACCAAGGAAGAAGTCTGGTTCTCCAACTCAGATGCGCGGACGCATATTCTGTATCTCGGAACCACCGGCGCCGGTAAGACCGAAGGGCTGAAATCCATGGTCACCAACGCCATGACCTGGGGCTCCGGCTTTGTCTATGTCGATGGTAAGGCCGATACGGATCTCTGGTCTTCGCTGTCCTCCCTCGTGCGCCGTTTTGGCCGGGACGATGATTTGCTGGTGCTGAACTACATGACCGGGAACTCGAATGTGAAGGCCCCGTCCAACACCATGAACCCGTTTTCTTCGGGCTCGGCCTCTTACCTGACCAACATGCTGGTCTCCCTGATGCCCGAAGCGCAGGGCGATAACGCCATGTGGTCGGAACGCGCAATTTCATTGGTCAGCGCGATGATGCCCGTGCTCTGCTGGAAACGGGATAATCAGGACGTGCCGCTATCCGTGCGTATCTTGCGCGACAACCTCAGCCTGAATAACATCGTCAAACTGGCACGCGACAGCGCGGTGCCGGAAACCATCCGCGGCGGAATGAAAGGCTATCTCGATACCCTGCCCGGCTTTACCCACGATGCCTATGACGATAACGGCCAGATTAAACCGCCCGATGGCGGCGGACCACCACCCGATACGACAACCGCGAACCAGCAACACGGCTATCTCGCCATGCAGTTTACCCGCTCGCTGCAATCCCTTGGCGATGATTACGGTTACATTTTCGACACCCAGGCAGCCGATGTCGATATGGTGGATGTCGTTCTGAACCGCCGCGTTCTGGTCGTGCTGATCCCCGCTCTGGAAAAATCCTCTGACGAGATCGCCAACCTTGGTAAAATCGTCGCCGCCACCATGAAGGGGATGATGGGCTCGACCCTCGGCTCCACAGTGGAGGGCACCTCCGACACTGTGATTGAAAACAAGCCCACCCATTCCGCCACACCATTCATGACCGTGTTTGACGAGGTCGGCTACTACACTGCGCAGGGCATGGCAGTGATGGCAGCCCAAGCCCGCTCACTGGGCTTCTGCCTTGTCTTCTCCGGCCAGGACATTCCGGCGATGAAAAAACGCGTGCGCGAGGAGGCCAACTCCATTCTCGCCAACTGTAACATCAAGATCTTCGGCAAGCTCGAAGACCCGACCGAAACCAAAGAGTTCTTCGAAAAAACTGTCGGACAGGCGCTGGTCACCGAAGTCTCGAACTTCGAAATCCAGGGCGGCGGGAAATCCTATTTCGGCAGCAAACAGGCCGGGATACAAAGTCGCGCGCGCGCTTCCTATGACGAGTTGCGCAGCTATAAGGAAGGCCAGGCCATCATAACTTTCGGTGACCGCGTTCATGATTGCCGCGTGTTCTATTCCAATCCCGGCCATGCCAAGGCGATGCGCGTGACGCGCTTCCTCTCCCTGCCACCGCCGGACGATGAGTTGATTAAACATTCCGGCGCGATCACCACATTGCGCGATCTCATGGTCAATAAAACATGGAGCGCCAAACGCGCCGATGTCGATGTTGAAACGCCCAAGGAGATCGAGGCACTGAAGAAAGGCTTCGGCCTGGGTGAAAAAAATAAAGCCAATCCGGTGGATTCCGGAATCGCTGCGATTGTGCAGGTGCACGGGCTGGACAATGATCTCAGTGCACCACAGCAAGCTGCCCCTGCTGCACAAGCTACACCGGCTGCGCCTCCTGTCACACCTCCGGCTCCAACAAAACCTGCGGAACAGCCCACAGCAACCAAGCCGCAAGACAGCAGCGCCAAGGCTCCCAAAGATGCGCCTATGTCCTTCTTCTCCAAAAGCGATGATGCAAAAGCCGAAACGCCTGCTGCGCCTCCGGCCACTCCGACGACGACGCCGGCCACCGCCGCCGCGCAGGAACCGCAAAGCTATAAAGACCTGACTGCGCCCGTTGAAACCGCCGCTACTCAGACTGCTGCAAAACCTGCGGCCCTGCCCAAAGAAATCCTCGATATCATCGAAAACGCGGCCAAAGACACCAAAAAAGCCATCTTCAAAAACAGCGACAATATCGACGCGGCGGAATAGGGACTAAGCCGCAACTTCGGGTGTTGCTAGGACCTCGCGCTCGAGCAGACCCTGCGCCACCAGCAACTCGAAATGATCGCCCGCGCGCTTCAAAGGGATCCTCAGATGCTCCGCAATATCCTTCAAATTCGGATCGCGCGCGCTGTTTTCAAACCGCGCAGCAAGGGTCTTCACGGCGCAGAGCACGGCGGCCGGGCTGTCGGCGGGCAGAGTTTCAGGCATGTGTGCCTCCTCCCAGCGCACATTGTCGGCGCTCTCCAGCTCCAGCTCTCCCATATTCATGTACCGGCCCGCGCGCCTGAGAACCGCAGTTTCACTCAACCCCAGAGCGTTTGCCGCATCCGCCAAAGACGGCGCCCCACGCACCGCATCCAGAAATTCCTCCCGCGGCACGCGGCGCGTATCGTCCAATCCTTTGCCCTTTGCCTTGCCGCCAGACGCCCTGCGCATTTCTTGAAACTTCGCCCGCAACTTGCCCTTGGGCACGCTCAGCTCAATGGCAATCTCATCCGCGCTCATGCCCTCTTCCCAGGCGCGGCGCAATGTGGTTTCGGGGGGTAACGAACCCCATTTTACGCCCGGATACCCCGTCTTTATTTTTTTGATCTCCGCGGGCGTAAACGCACCTTTTTCAAAAAGTTTTTCAAGCCGGGCCTTCAGGCCGACATGAGAGTTCTTGCCCCCATATCCCAAAGCCCGGCCATCCACGCCCATGCTCTGCGTCTGCCGGCCCGCGCGGTAAAAATCCCGGATGACCTCATCGGGGATCGTGGCAATCCTCTCCCGCCCCCATTGCGGATAGGCTTCTTTGATTTTGGTAAACTCCTCCGGCGGGAAAAC
>CAYGSN010000006.1:52561-60771 GCA_964352675.1 uncultured Pseudobdellovibrionaceae bacterium | reverse complement strand
GTCTTTCCCCCATATCCCAAAGCCCAGGCATCCGCGCTCATGCTCTGCGTCTGCTGCCCGCGGCGGTAGAAATCCAGAATCACCTCATCGGGGATCGGATCAATCCTCTCCTGCCCCCATTGCGGATAGGCTTCTTTGATTTTGGTAAACTCCTCCGGCGGGAAAACCCCGGATGCGGCCATCCTCTCAAGCCGCTTCTTCAGGGCCACATAAGGGGTCTTTCCCCCATATCCCAAAGCCCAGGCATCCGCGCTCATGCTCTGCGTCTGCTTGTCCCCGCGGTAGAAATCCAGAATCACCTCATCGGGGATTGGATCAATGCTCTCCTGCCCCCATTGCGGATAGGCTTCTTTGATTGTGGTAAACGCCTCCTGCGGCAAAACCCCGGATTTTGCCATGATCTCAAGGCGGACCTTCAGGACGGTATGAGGGTTCTTTCCCCCATACCCCAAAGTCCGGGTATCTGCGCTCATGCTCTGCGTCTGCTGCCCGCGGCGGTAGAAATCCAGAATCACCTCATCGGGGATCGGATCAATCCTCTCCTGCCCCCATTGCGGATAGGCTTCTTTAATTGTGGCAAATTCCTCCTGCGGCAAAACCCCGGATTTTACCATACTCTCAAGGCGGGCCTTCAGGCTTTTATGTTGGGTCTTTCCCCCATATCCCAAAGCCCGGCCATCCGCGTTCATGCTCTGCGTCTGCCGGCCCGCGCGGTAAAAAGCCAATATTGCCTGATCAGTAACTTTCGTCATCTCAACCCTTTAAATTATGTCCAATGTATATACAAGAGATCAGGATTATGCAAGAAAAACCCCTTGCCTTATTGGCCTTTAGATTTGAAGGTTTAGCTGTTAAAATCACACATGATTTGCTTACAGAACCACACACGCAATCAATCCGGCAATGTCTTTATCTTCATTTTCCTCGGCATTGCGCTCTTTGCCGCGCTATCTTTTGTGGTGAGCAGCGGGCTGCGCTCCTCCACGACCGGCCAGCTTTCCAGCCGCGAAGTCGAACTCGCCGCGTCCGATATCCTGTCCTACGCCCAGAAAATGCAGCGCGCCGTTGACCGCGTGCGCCGCAAGGGTTGTTCGGAAGCCGATATCAATTTCGACAACGGCGCTGTCACCGGATACACGAATGCGGGCGGACCGGCGGATAATATCTGCGATATATTCCATCCCGATGGCGGCGCGATGGCCTGGATCAGCCCGCAAAGCGCCGTCAATACCGGCGGGGAATGGATCATTACCGGCCAGAACTGTATCACCGATCTCGGCACAGGCGGGGCCGGCTGCGACAGCGATTCCGAATCCAATGAAGAACTGCTCATCATCCTGCCGAATGTCACCAGCGCAGTTTGCACCGAAATCAACCGCCAGCTTGACGTCTCCACGCCTTCCCACGGCACCAATCACGACACGACCAAATTTACAGGCACATTCGCTGATGGGGCGGAGCTGGATCTGGACGATCTGCAAACCGCCTGTGGCCAGGATGGCGGCGGCAATCTGCATTTTTATTCGGTGTTGTTGATTAGGTAGGGCAAATAGCGTTTTATCTTGGGCTAGGCACAAGGAGCGAAGCGTATGAAACAAATACGCGAGCAACGCAGTAACAACGCCCAAGTGAAACGATGGCAGCCCTACAAACTATACCACGTCCCGCGCCCGGCTCCGTTGCGCTTAATGAGGCCCTGCTCTTCCATCTCGCGCAACCGGACCTTCACCGTTGAGCGGCGGCCATAGGTTTCAAAAATAATCTGTTTCATGGTCAGGCGCTCGTGATGTTCGAACAGCCTTAAAATTCTCGCCGAGAGCGTCGGCAGGCGCTGCATCTCACCCTCTTTCTGGTTCAGGCGTTTTTCCAGCACCTCCTTTTGATCCTGCATTAACATGAAAAAGCACCGCAGCCACTCCGACCAATCGGGCCGCCCGGCCTCCAGGCTGTCCTGATTGTGCTTCAGCGCCAGATAAACCGCATCCGCTTTCTCCTGCATGGCTTTTTCAATCGGCTGGAACGGAGCATATTTATACCCGGCGCGCAGCAGCATGAGCAGCACGAGGAACTGCATCACCCGCATATTGCCCTCGGCAAACGGGCTGATCTGCAAAAACACCGCCATAAACACCGCAATGGTAATCAGCGGATGCATATCCCGGCGCTCATAGGCTTGCTCAAACCAGCTTACAAGCTTGTTCATCAACGCCTCAACATCCTCCGGCGGTGCTGTCTCTAAAAACCCGGCCGGAACGCCATCCGCGCCCAGAATATTCAACTGGTTCGGCTCGGTTTTGAATGTGCTGGGGTTATCTTTTTTATCAGACACGAATTTCTGATGGATCATCTGCAGCAGCAGAACCGTTACCTTTTCTTTTTTCAGCGGGTCAAGTACGCGGTTAAACCGCGCGCTATGCTCTGCAACATCGCTCAGGATATTCAGGCCGACCGTGTGCTGGTCCAACCCATTCCACAGCCCCTTAAACTCATCCACCTCGCACGCGCGGGTCATAAGCTCCGGTGTAATTTGTATGGTATTAATTCCGAGCATCTTTTAATTCCGATTTCCGGCTTCTTATTCTCAAGTTACTCGAGCTGCTCTCGAGACTTCTTTCTAAGTGAACACAGGCTCCCTCCCTCATATATTTCATTGTGTAAAATATACACAAATAAGAAGACGCGCCAATTCATCATTCTGTCCATAAATAGCCAATTACTTTTAGGGGAGCAAGCGAATTACATGCGATCGGGCACGGCGATGCCCAAAAGCCCCAGAACAGTGACAAGCATACGGTGCGTATGCGCGCAAAGCGCCAGACGGCTGGCACGTACAGCCTCGTTTTCTTCGGATAAAATGTGGCAATTGCCGTAGAAACTGCTGAAAGCTGAGGCCAGCCTGTATGCGTAGTCACATAGAATATGCGGGCTGTAATGCTTGAGCGCCTGTGCCAGATGATCCGGGAATTCGCACAGCAATAGCGCCAGTTCCTGATCCGCCTCATCAATCATAACTTCTTGATTATCCATGACTTTATCGCCCTGCGCCTCGGCTTTTTTCAGCAGGGATTGAATACGTACGGCCTGGTAAAGCAGATACGGCCCGGTCTTGCCTTCAAACCGCGTCACACGGTCAATATCAAAGATGTAATCCATATGCGGCTGGTTGGAAAGTTCGGTGAATTTCAGGACAGACACCGCCACCATCTGCGCGATGTTCTCTCGCTCTTCCGCGCTTTCATCGGTTGCCAGATCAGCCTCCTCAAGCCGCTCTTTGGCTTTATTGACAACGGCTTCAACCATATCGGCGAACTTCATGGCTTTGCCTTCGCGGGTTTTGAATGGTTTTCCGTCCGGCCCGTTTACCGTGCCGTGACCGATATGGATCAGCTCAATTCCTTCGGCATATCCGGCCTTGCGCGCTGCACGAAAAACCTGCTCAAAATGTAAATTTTGCCGCAAATCCGTCTCATAAATAATCTTTACAAGACCCGGATATTCCTTGATCCGGTCGTAAATTGTGGCGATATCGGTCGTCCCGTATGTCGCTGCGCCGTCCGATTTCGCAAACATAAGCGGCGGAATATCTTCCTTGTCATCCTCTTCTGCAACGGGGATCACAACCGCACCATCACTTTGAATTGTCACAGATTTTTGTGCCAGATCTTGCGTAATTTCCGGGATCAGGTTATTTACACAGGCCTCGCCTTTCCAGAGTTCAAAATCCACATTCAGGCGCGCAATATTGGCCTTGATATCCACAATTGAGAGATCAATGAAATGCTGCCACAAAGCCAGATAGCCCGTACGCCCGGCCTGTAGCTCCATCGTGGCCGTACGTGCCTGCGCCAACCGCTCCGGGTCATCCTTGCACGCCTGCGCGGCCTTGGGGTAAATCTCTTCCAGATCTTCGTAGCTAAACGGCGCTTCCACCGGGTATTCACCAGAAAAATCCGGATCAAAATACGGCCATTCGGGATGTTCCAACTCAAACGCGCTGATGATCTGCCCCATCTGCAAACCCCAATCGCCCATGTGAATATCACCCAAAGCCTCATAGCCGGCATAGCGCATCAAATTCTTTAAACACCCCCCAATCACGAGCGAACGCAGATGCCCCACATGCATCGCCTTGGCCACATTCATCCCGCCATAATCCAGAATGACCGTGTCACCAGACACAACCTCAAAACCCCATTTTTCTTTTTGGCTATTTAAAGCCAAGAAACTGGAAATGAACGATTTTTTGAGGTCAATATTCAGAAATCCAGGCCCGGCAATTTCAAGCTTTTCGAAGACCTGCTCCGCTAAAACCAATTCATTAACTCCAGAACTCCCATCCTCGCTTCTTTCATTTAATTTTACATAATTCATATCCTCAGGAAGAGAGATTGAAGCGGTTTTAAGATGGTCCAAAATCACCTGCGCCACTTCACGCGGATTTTTGCCCGCCTGTTTCGCCGCCGCCATCGCACCATTGCACTGGAATTGCGCCAGATCAGGACGATCAGATACACGGACAAGCCCGAGTTCGGCAGGCAGCCCGGCCTCCTCAAACGCCGCGCCCACAATTCCCGATAAATATGAAGCCAATGAAGTCATGGGAAAAACTTGTATACCATATGCCAGCGGCGCACAAGCACCCGCGCCGCCGCAATATTTCCCTCCAAACAAAACATTTGACAACAAGACATAATGCACACTAAGTTCTTATGTCTTTTGCAAATGAAAAGGGATTATCAATGGGCACAAAACCCTACGCCGCACTGGTTCTGAGCGATGAAAGCCGGCAAAAACTGTTGGAACACTTCCCGCCACGCTTCAGCGAAACCCGCATGCACCACATCACCATCGCCCATGGCACACGCGATGAATCCGCATTATTCACCCCGCGATCCGTGCAAATTGTCGGATATGCCTGCCATGACGGCGTAGAAGCCCTGGCCGTGGAAGTGAACGGCACCAGCGCCAGACCCGGCGGCGGCGCATGGCATATCACCATTTCCTTCGCCGAAGGCAACAATGCGGCGATGTCCAATGAACTTATTCTGGGCGCCCTAAGCCGTTCCAACAGGGATACCCAGCTTCAACTCATCAATCCCCCCATCGCGGTCGAGGTCACGCCGCAAATTGTCGAGCCAACCCAGCCCGCCCCGGAAAACCAACCGCGCGCAGATAATCGCGGTGGCGAAGGCAACAATCCAGGTTTGTAACAAAAAGGAATTCAAAAAATGAGTAAACCAAAAATATTTTCCGCCGCCAGGGCTACATTTTCCGCCATCGGCACAAAACAAGAAGCCTGGAAAAAATTAACTGCAGCATTCGTACAGGCCGGAAAACCCGGCAGCCCCTTGATCGTGCTCGGCCGCCGTGATCCAAATGCGATCAACACCGGAGATGCATTTACCATACCGGGAGCAGGCAGCCATACGATTACTCACTGCATCGAACCGGAATCCTTTACTGTCCGCTCTTATGATGTTGAGACCGATTCGGAAACACAAATGCGCTATCGCCTGGAGGAAATTCCGCCTAATTCCGATACCGACGATGCGCAAAACAAAACCAACGAGACTGTCACGCAGGTCACAATTGAACGCCGGGTGAAAGGCCGTGTCCGCCTCTTCAACAGGAAAGCCGCCGCAGATTATGCCGGCGAGGAACTTATCGAGATTCTTTCCGCAGTGCCGAGAACATGGAAAGTACAAATCGAACGCGCCGATGAGCTGCGCCGCGATGATTTTTAAGAGGTGATGTCAATTTTCAGAGTATGGTAAGGCTAAAGTCACGGATTTTTGTTGACCACGTTCAGGCAGAACGCCATGGCTACCTACAAATGCATCTCGCCAGATAAAACTGTTACGGCCTGACCGGAAATCAAAACCCTGTCCGCCTCAATCCGCACACCCAGCTGTCCGGTTCTTTTTGACGCCTGAAAAGCCGATAGAGCTTTCTTACCCAAGGCTTTGCCCCAATAAGGCGTCAAAATTGTGTTTGCAGAACCCGTGACAGGATCTTCCTCAATCCCCAGTTTTGGGAAGAATGCTCGGTAAATATAATCGTACTGCCCGCTATCATCCTGCGCCGTAACGATAAACCCGCGCTCATCAAGACCGGAAATAGCGTCCAGATCAGGCTTGAAATCAATAACATCACGGGCATTCGGCAAAACAGCCATAAAATCTTCGCCATTGCTGCCGCAATATACGGGATCAATATTTGTAATGCTTTGAATCAATCGGGGGGCCCTATCTTCGGCGGGCTGTACGGGAAAATCCAGAACATATGAATCTTTGTTTTTTGACACCTTCAAAGGTCCACTTTTGCTATCAAAAACAAGACTCTCTTCTTCAAAACCGTTCGACCAGATTGTATGAGCCGCAGCCAGCGTGGCATGACCGCATAAATTCACTTCTGAATTAGGGGTAAACCATCGAATTTTCAGCGCAGGTTTCCTGATAACAAAAGCCGTCTCCGAGAGATTCATCTCCATGGCTATGTCCTGCATCAAACTGGCATCAGGCTCATTTTCAAAAACAAAAACACCTGCCGGATTGCCCTTAAAAACATCGGTTGTAAAGGAATCAACTTGCCAGAATTTCATAGACTAAACATCCACCGCGGCTTTCAGCGCGTTGTCCTGAATGAATTCCCGTCTTGGCTCGACCACATCGCCCATCAGGGTTGAGAAAATCTCATCGGCCTTCACGGCATCGGCAACATTGACTTGCAGCAGCGTACGGACATTGGGGTCCAGCGTGGTTTCCCAGAGCTGGTCCGGGTTCATTTCCCCCAAACCCTTATAGCGCGAAATCGCCAGCCCCTTGCGGCCAAATTCCACCACGCGGTCATACAGCGCGGCGGGGCCGTTGACCTTGGCCACCAATTTCTCTCCGTCGCGGATTTCCACCGACCCTGAAAAAATCTCCTGCAGCCATTCGATAGAACCATGCAAGCGCCGTGCATCGGGAGAACGCAGACGATCGGGCGACATGCGAATCTTATCACTAACCCCGCGCACAGTACGCTCGAACACATAGCCGCCGACGGGCGTGAAACTGCCCTTCCAGCCCTGCTCATTCTTTGGCGCAATAGCATTGAGGCGCTCCGCCACTTTCGCAGCATAGCCTTCGCCCTTTTTAGCGTCCTCGAAAATGGCATCATCAAAGGCCCCGGCGATCGCCACCTGTTCTACAATACGGCGGTTTCCGGCACGGCGGGTCAGGGCGTTGATGGAATTACGCAGGCGGCGCGCCTGCACCAGCAATTCGGCGACATCTTTGCCGCTGCGGGTGCTGCCCTTACCGTCGATAATCGTGAGGTCAGAGAGCGCCGCATCAATCAGGTAATCCTCCAGACCGCGCTCATCCTTGACATACAGCTCACCGGCATTGCCCCGCTTGACCTTGAACAGCGGCGGCTGGGCAATATAGAGATAGCCGCGCTCGATCACCTCCGGCATATAGCGGAAGAAAAATGTCAAAAGCAGCGTACGGATGTGCGAACCATCCACGTCCGCATCCGTCATGATAATGATTTTGTGATAACGGGTTTTCTCGATATTAAATTCATCAGGTCCGATCCCTGTGCCCAGAGCGGTGATCAACGTGCCGATCTGTTCGGAAGCCACCATTTTATCAAAACGCGCGCGTTCGGTGTTCAGTATTTTCCCCCGCAGCGGCAGGATCGCCTGGAAATGCCGGTCACGCGCCTGCTTGGCCGAACCACCCGCGGAGTCTCCCTCAACGATGAAAATTTCAGAGGCCGCGGGATCTTTCGACTGGCAGTCCGCCAGCTTACCCGGCAGGTTAGAAATATCCATGATGCCTTTACGGCGGGTCAAATCACGCGCTCTTCGTGCCGCTTCACGGGCGGTGGCGGCTTCGATAATCTTGCCGACAATTTGTTTGGCTTCGGTCGGGTGTTCCTCAAACCAGGTCGAGAGATGCTCGCTCATCGCGCTCTCCACAACCGGGCGCACCTCGGAAGACACCAGCTTGTCCTTGGTCTGGGAGCTAAATTTCGGGTCCGGAACCTTCACCGACAGCACGCAGGTCAGACCCTCGCGCATATCTTCTCCGGTCAGCTTGATATCGTTTTTCTTGATCAGGTTTTTTTCATCGGCGTATTTTCCGATCACGCGGGTCAGCGCGCCGCGGAAACCGGCCAAATGCGTCCCGCCATCGCGCTGCGGGATGTTATTGGTAAAGCAC
>CAYGSN010000006.1:0-52551 GCA_964352675.1 uncultured Pseudobdellovibrionaceae bacterium | reverse complement strand
TTCGTGATAGGCATCGGTCCATTCCAGCGCGGCTTCGACCGTGATCCCGGCAGCATCGTCATAGGCGCTGATCGTGACCGGCGGGCTGATGATCGGCTTTTTGGAGCGGTCGAGATATTCCACAAAGCTCTCAATACCGCCTTCGTAATGCAGGTGCACAACCGTGTGCTCGCTCTCTTCATCCGCACGCAAATCGGACAGATAAATATTCACGCCGGAATTCAGGAAAGCCAGCTCACGCAGGCGGTCTTCCAGCGTCTTAAAATCAAAATCCGTCATGGTGAATGTTTCAGGCGAGGGCAAGAACGTCACTTCCGTTCCATTGCGTTCCCCCTCTTCCAGATCACGGACAGGCTCCAGATCCTTTTCCGCATTCCCGCCTTTGAAACGCATGAACCACTCTTTGCCCTCGCGGCGGATACGCAAATCCAAATGCTCGGACAGCGCGTTCACAACCGATACGCCAACCCCGTGCAGACCGCCGGACACTTTATAAGAATTTTGATCGAATTTTCCCCCGGCATGCAGCTGGGTCATAATCACCTGCGCCGCCGACACGCCCTCTTCCTTGTGAATTTCCACCGGAATTCCACGCCCGTTATCCCTGACCGTGACCGAACCGTCGGAATTCAACATCACATCAATCTGGTCACAATGCCCGGCCAGGCTCTCATCAATTGCGTTATCAACCACCTCATACACCATGTGATGCAGACCAGAGCCGTCATCGGTGTCGCCAATATACATTCCCGGGCGCTTGCGCACCGCATCAAGTCCTCTCAAGACCTTGATTGAATCTGCGCCGTATTCCTGATTTTCCTGGGTGTTATCTGCCACTTTTTGTGCCGCCTTGTCGCTCATGATTTTTTACAGTCCCGTTTTGTTTGAAACACTATATTTTCCGGTGGTTCTAGCCAATAGGAATGTATAGCACAGCCCCTTGCGGAAAGGTAGGAAAAAAGCGCAGTTTTCCCTGATTTTTTGCCAATTATTTCAAAGGGTTACAGCCGCGTTGCCGCCACCAGCAGAGCCGCACAGGCCAACAGCCCCAGACCGGACCAGATATCGGCTTTTTCCTGCCGCCCGGCAAGCCTGTAAAACAGAATCACCCACAGCGGCGCGCTCAGGGCAATCATCGTTACATAGGCGGGATTTTCGACCAGCGAAAACGCATATTGTTTGGATGGAACATGCAACAACCAGTTCAGAGAAATCACAGCCCCTGCCAGCAACACCCGCCGGTCGAAAATCCGCGAAAAGTCAAACGGCTCCTCCTCCATGCCGCCGCGAAGCTGCAGATAGCCCAGCCGGGCGCAATATAAAACCCACACCGTGGCGGTCTGGATCATCGCATACCACACCACACCGGCCAGCGGAGCAGAGGCATCCATCGCCAGCTTTGCCATGATCACCCCGATACTGGCGCTGATCACCACCGGCATCATCTCCACCAGCGCCGCACGGCTGACCGTACAATAACGCAGCCGGCTGGCGAAATACAAACTGCCCGCCAGACTCAACATGATCGCCGCGCCGCGCACCGGCTGCTCGACATAAGATACCGCCAGCGTGGGGCTTACAACCAGCCACAGCAAAAACGTAACCCCGACGCTTAACGGTTCGATGCGTGAGACCGGCCCGGCCCCGATCCGCCCCGCCAGACCGATAAAGATAACGTCGGCATAACCAAAACACACCGCACTGGCCATGACATAGAGATAAAAAAGAAGATTATCCGGGGCCGGAACGATCATCGCCACAGGCAGCATGACCAGCGCACAAAACAACCGCATCCAGAACAACAGATAAAGGGAGCGCACCTTGAAATACTCCCCGATCAACGGAGAAAAACTCAGGGTGATCGCTGCGATCAGGGCAAAGAAAATCCAGCTCATAAGAACGTTCTATCAGTTTTTATGAAAGCCGGCATAAAAAATTAAGGCAAAAACAGCTTGAGAACCGCATTTTTTTAGGAATATTTTCCTTTATTTGCCCTTGTTTTCATGCTATTCTCGTTTCATGATCAAAAACCGTGAAAAATAAAGGAAAATCAACACCCTCCACCCCTCCCCCCGGTTTTGAACAAACGAACTGACGAACGTGATTTACAATTTAAAAACAAAAACTTAACATTGCAGATATGAACAACACGATCTTTTACCTTTTTGGCTTTCCCGGTGTCGGCAAATACACGATTGCCAAAGAGCTCTGCGCGCAGGAGCCCAATATCCGGCTGGTTGATAACCACCTGATCAACAACCCGCTCTTCAGCCTGATCCGTCAGGACGGCAAAACCCTGCTGCCCAAACGTATCTGGAGCAATGCCGAAAAAATCTGGGAAGCTGTCTTTGACACGATGGTTCATATCTCGCCGCCGGAATACAGCTTTGTGCTGACCAATGCCCTGTTCGATCACAACCAAGAAGATCATGCATGGTTTGCCCGCATTCAGAAACTGGCAGAGGCGGAAAGGAACGGGCTGTTTGTTCCCGTGCGCTTGATCTGCGGGGTTGAGGAAAACACGCGCCGCATCGTCAGCGCCGAGCGCCATGCGCGTATGAAGGAAACCAACCCGGAATCACCGCGCCGGAACAATGAAAAATACAAACCCCTGATGGCCGGGCACCCCAATCTTCTGGAGCTGGATACAACATCGGCCGCGCCCGCAGAATCCGCGCAGGCCATTCTGGATCACGCCCGCAGCAGGGCCTGATCGCTCATGGCGGCAATCTGTGCCTCGCGCACCTCAAACATCTGCGCCGTGTTTTCGATGGCGCTGAACAGGGAACGGTCCGTGCCGGTCAGCCAGACTTGCCCGCCCAGCGACTCCAGAATTTCATACAGCGCGGCACGGCGATTTTCATCCAGATGCGCGGCGACCTCATCCAACAATAAGATCGGCGGGCTTCCGCGCTCCGCCGCGATCAGGCGCGCATGGGCCAGAATAATCCCGATCAGCAACGCCTTTTGCTCACCGGTTGAGCATTGGTCCGCCTTCATATTCTTGGCCGCCATTTTCACGGCCAAATCGGATTTATGCGGGCCCGTCGCCGCGCCGCCAGTGAGCATATCAACGCCGCGCGATTCCGAAAGCTGGTAGCGGAACATCTCCTCCACCTCTAAGGCCGGAGAGTTTTGAAGCAGCTCCTCCACCGTGCCTTTGGCGGTGAGCTGCGCGAGAGGAAAATGATCATTCCGATGTGCTTCGCTGGCTTTTTGCAGACGCTGGACAAATTCCAGACGGGCGGCCGCAATCGCCACGCCGGTTTCGGCCATCTGCGCCTCCAGCGATTCCAGCCAGGCCGGCTCGCCCTTGCCGTCCTGCAACAGTTTCGAGCGCTGGCGCAGCGCATTTTCGTAGCGCGTCACGCGCCCGGAATGGCCGGGATCAAAGGCAAAGACAAGGCGATCAAGAAAGCGGCGGCGATCACCGGCTGCATCGATAAAGATCCGGTCCATCTGGGGCGTGAGCCAGACACAGGCCAAATGCTCCGCCAGCGCATTTTGCCCGCGCGCGGTTGCGCCGTTGATGCGGATGGTACGCTTTTCCGTTTGCGGATCCAGCCCGGTGCCAAGCTGCACCGTGCCGTAAGAGGTCTCCAGCGCCGCAGCAACGGCCCAGGGCTGTGCCGCCTGTTGCTGGCACTGCATCTCCATCACCCGCGCCCCACGCAGACCCCGGCCGGGGGAGAGTAGTGAGAGCGCCTCCAGCACATTCGTCTTGCCCGCCCCGTTTGGGCCGTGCAGAACCACAAACCCCGCCGCCAGATCAGACAGCGCAGCAGCAGAATAGCACCGGAAGTTATGGAGCTTGAGGGATGAGATATAAGACATACATAATCTATATATTATTACTCTCGAGGCAAAAGATCGTTTTCGTTTCTCTCGGGGAAACCTTCTTCTTTATCTTTGAGATTTTTAAGCACTCGCTCTTCAAATTGTGGTGCCCAACCATCCCAGTTTGCCCTATAACAAGGCATACAAACATTTATGTAGTAGGTTTTTATAAACTTTCCATTATAGCGGCCATTTGCCATCTCAAAACTTTTATCACAAACATCACAATCGTAGGTATTTGTAGTTTGAGATTGCATCAATTAAACCCGCAGCGGCATAATCACATAGAGCGCGGACAGATCGCTATTATCCTGAATAATGGTCGGGCTGGCCGGATCGGCGAGGGTCAAGCGGCAGCCTTCGCCGTCAATTTGCGATGTGATATCGAGCAAATATTTCGCATTAAAGCCAATCTCGATCTCAGTCTCGCCATTAACCTCCAGCTCTTCCGTTGCACTGCCGGACTCCGCAGAGCTGGCGGAAAGCGTCATTTGCTTGCCGTTCAGCGTGATTTTCAGCGCACGGGATTTACCATCGGAAATCGTGGAAACGCGGTCGATCGCGCTGGAGAATGCCTTCGGGTCCACCTCGACGATTTTGTCGTTGCCTTCGGGGATCACGCGCTGGTAATCCGGGAAGGTACCATCAATCAGCTTGGAGGTCAGAATCACATGGTCGAAGACAAAACGAATTTTGCTCTCGGACAGCTCAATCTGGATTGTGTCCGCGGCCTCATCGATCAGCTTGCGCAACTCTCCAATCGCCTTGCGCGGGATAATAACACCGGGCATGCCGGTTGCGCCGCCGGGCAAAGGCATCTCAAATCGCGCCAGGCGGTGACCATCCGTGGCCACGGCCCGTAAAACAGTCACGCCGTTGCTGTCCGCTTCGTGCAGATAAATGCCGTTCAGGTAATAACGGGTTTCCTCTGTGCTCATCGCGAATTTCGTACGGTCGATAACTGCCCGCAAATCAGCAGCAGGAATAGCAAAGCTGTTCGGAAGATCGCCAGCGCCAAGCTCCGGGAAATCGCCGATTGGAAGACAGGACAGCTTGAATTGAGACCGCCCGGCCTTCACCGTCATTTGCGTTCCTTCGGCGTTCAGTGCCAGCTCTACATCGCTGCCGTCGGGCAGTTTGCGGACGATGTCGTGCAAGGTATGTGCAGGAGCCGTGGTTGACCCCGCCGTTTTCACATTCGCGGCCACCGATTCGACAATCTCAAGATCCATATCCGTGGTGGTCAGGGACAACATGCCGTCTTCGGCCTTGATCAAGACATTGGAGAGAATAGGAATGGTATTCCGGCGCTCGACAACGCTTTGTACGTGATTGAGAGAGCGTAAAAGGGCGGCACGTTCAATAGTGAGTTTCATGGGCTTGGGTTCCATTAAGGTTAATATCTTAAATTCTTTAGAAGAATCGCAGTCTAGCACAGGGATTTTTGGGGTGGAAGCCTGTAATTTAAGCTGCTTGACGGATATCCTCATGTTGATTCTGCAGCGAATTCCATAGCTTCCCAAACAATTCGGTTTCATACGCACTTAGGGATTTCAGCAAATCCGTGTTCCCACCGACCATCTCATACATTTCGGCGAGATGCTGGTCTTCCTCGGCCAGCAAAGATTTCAGGGAAAGTTTGACGGAGGAGGCTTCCAGAACCTCATGATAAATGTGATAGAGCCAACAGGCGCGCAACTCGATAATCATCGACACCCAAGGATAGACCTGGTTTTCGGTGTCGTCCGCGCCGCCCGTGACCTTCTGAGCGATCCCGGCGTCCAGCCGCCCGAAATACATCAACGCCGGAACGCGGCACATTGTGTTCTCTTCACGATAGCCATCCAGCGCGCGGCCAGCCATGCGCTCAGCCTGACGCTTAAAGAAATAAGCGTGGCGGGCCTCCTCGGCCAGATGCTTCAGCGTGTCCTCGGTGAGGGTCTCCTGCCGGTTCATCTGGCTGACCATGATTTTACGGCTGCCCATATGCTCCAGCATGGAGAGCATATTCATGAATTTTGCATGTTCTTCCGGACGTTCGACGATTTCGGTTAAAAATTCGCGGACCGGCGCTTCATGCCGCTTGTTGTTTGCGCTCATCCCGGATTCGATCCAGGGCGATGGTGATGCTGTCATAGAGTTTCTCCAGATCCTCGTTCGTTACACAGTATGGGGGGAGAATATAGACCGTATTGCCCAGCGGACGCAAGAGCACACCCTCCTCCAGGAATATCTGATACAGGCGCGGCCCAAGGGTTGAGAGATATCCCTCGCTTTGCGCCTTAACATCCAGCGCCAGAATGGTACCGCACTGGCGGATATTTTCGACATCATCGCGCGCCGCGAATTTATGCTGCGCTTTTTCATGGCTGGCGGCGATAAATTGCAGGCGTTCGGCCACAGGCTCTTCCGCCCAGATATCCAGCGCGGCCGCCGCCGCGACGCAGGCCAGGGGATTGCCGGTGAAAGAGGAGGAATGGAAGAACATTTTGCTGCGCTCCTCATGGTAAAACGCATTATATATTTCTTGTCCGCAGACCGTCGCACCCATCGGCAAAAATCCGTTGGTCATGCATTTTGACAGGCACATGATATCCGGGCGCTCTTGCGCTTTCTTGCCGGATTGATCACAGGCAAACATCGTGCCCGTGCGGCCGAACCCGGTCATTACCTCATCAGCAATGGAGATCACGTCATATTTGCGACACAGCGCCAACATGTCACGAAGCACATCCGCGCCATACATATTCATCCCCCCCGCGCCCTGTACCAGCGGCTCGAAAATAAAGGCCGCGGCATCGCCGGCTTTCAAAACCTCTTCCAGACGCTGCAGATCACCCGGCGGGACATGGGTGACCTCGAACAGATAATCCTCCATCCCGCGCGTAAAGGCTGATCGCGCCCCGGCTGCCATCGCGCCGAACGTATCGCCGTGATACCCGCCCCCCAACGCGACAATTTTGCTGCGCTTTTTATTATGATGCTGGCAAAAACCGATCGCCATTTTCAGCGCGACTTCTACGGATGTGGAACCACTATCGGACAGGAACACATGGTTGTAGGGCGCGCCCATTAACCGCAGCAATTTTTCGGCAAAACGCTGCGCCGGTTCATGGGTGAAGCCCGCGAAAATAATCTGATCCAACGTGCCGGTATAATCTTTCACCGCCTGCACAATTTTGGGATGGTTATGGCCGTGCGCATTCACCCACCAGCTGGAGATGCCATCAATGATTTTGCGTCCGTCCGGCGTAAACAGATACGCCCCTTCGGCCCGCGCAATTTCAATCATGGGTCCGGCTGTTTTATGCTGTGTAAACGGATGCCAGAGAGGAGATTGGGTCATTCTAAAATCCTTCAGGCTGCAAAATCCTCAATATCAAAATTCGCATGAAACGCCTGCGTCAATGTATTCGCATTGAGATGATCCAGCTCCGGCAGATGCCCCAAAATTTTCTCGCCAGAGAATTCCGCAATCGTCTGGATATTATCAGGATTATCGGAGCCAATAAACGCAATGCCGTGAATGGGCATTTCACGCGCCCACAGCGCCTCAAGCGAGAGCAGCGTGTGATTGAGCGTACCAAGCCCCGTGCGCGCGCAGAGGATCACAGGCAATTCCCAGCGTTTAAACACATTGATCTGCAAATTGCTGCGCGTCAGTGGCACCATGAGACCGCCCGCCCCTTCGATAATTAGCGAGCGCTCACTCTCAGGCGGCTCCAGCGCATCAACATCAATCTCCACATCGTCAATCTCCGCCGCGCGGTGAGGCGATAAAGGCTCGGTCAGAATATGGGCTTCGGGGAAGAAATACTCGTCAGGCAATCCTGTCAAATTCTGCACGGTTTTGGTATCGACATTTTCCACGCCCGATTGGACAGGCTTCCAGTAATTGGCCTCCAAGGCCAGCGCCAGCATAGCCGAAAAGACGGTCTTGCCCACATTTGTATCTGTGCCTGTGATAATATAAGCGTTACTCATGCCGCTCTCCTTTTACGCAGTGTGTCACTCAAAATTTCAAAGAATACCTGCAGTGTATCCTCCTGTAGCTGCGATGACAAGGACAGGCGCAGACGGGCCGTGCCCTCGGGCACTGTCGGCGGGCGAATGGCACGGATATCATAGCCTTCGACTTGGAGAGCCGCCGCAACCTCAACCGCATGCGCATCCTCGCCCAGGATAATCGGCACGATATGGGTCGGCTCAGCTTCCGCCCATCCGAGTACATCAACCCCCGTTCCCCCTATATTTAACTTTACATAATGTAAAATAGTTGAAAGAGAGTATCTTCTCGCATCACCGTCTTCACTGGTGAGGATTTCGAGGGAACGCCGAACCAAATGCGCCTGCAGAGGCATCGGCGCGGTGGAATAAATGAAAGCGCGCGCGGTATTGATAAGCGTATCAATGATCTCCGCCGAGGCGCAGACCAGCCCGCCAGCCACGCCCACCGCTTTGCCGCAGGTATGAAGTGTGATGATGTTGTCCTGTTCTAGACCAAAAGAAAGCCCCTTGCCGTTCTCACCCAAAACACCAGTCGCATGAGCTTCATCGACGATCAGCATCGCTTCATATTTTTGCGCGAGCGCGGCAATCTCCGCCAACGGCGCAATATCGCCATCCATGGAATAAAGCGATTCTACCGCCAGCCATAGCATGCCGCCCGCCCGCCTTACCTCATGCACCTTTTTCAGCGCCACTTCATAGGCGTTCAGATCATTATGGGGCAGCTTCACCTGCGCCGCCGGGCTGTTTTGAATGCCTTCGCGCGCGCTGGCATGGATATATTCATCGAAAAGAATCGTATCGTGACGGCCGGGCAGCGCCTGAAAAATCGCCGTGTTGGCCTGAAACCCGGTTGGGAAATAGAGCGCCTTTTCGCAGGCGAAATAGGAAGCCGCGAATTCCTCCAGCGCCTCATGTTCCGGCGCATTCCCGCGCAGCAGGCGGGAGCCGCCCGCTCCCAGATCCATACCGCCCTCAATCGCCGCCAGTGCCGCTGCGCGTAAGCCCGGATGCTCCCGCATCCCCAAATAATCATTGGAGGTCAGATCCAGACCCTTTGCGGATTTCAAGGATCTATACCGTCCCCGGGCTTTTAAATCGGCTAAAAGTTTTACAAAACGATCCATGGCTTCATATTCATCAAAATGACTGAAATTACAAGCCTTTAGGTTCTCTTGAACCTTCGGAAATAAATGCTAAATAAAATTCACATTCATTTTACGAGGAGATTTCTTATGACAGCTGTGAATACACAACCACAAACTGGCACTATTAAAATTCATGAGCGCGATTTACGTGGCAAAACCAATTTGGGCTGGCTGGACAGCAAGCACACTTATTCCTTCAGTGGATTTCAGGACCCTGAGCGTATGGGGTTTCGCTATTTGCGTGTAGTAAATGACGATATCGTTGCACCTGGCGGAGGATTTCAGGAGCACGGACATGAGAATATGGAGATTATCTCCTACGTTTTAGAAGGCTCTTTGGCGCACAAGGATTCACTCGGAAACGGCTCTGCCATTATGCCGGGTGAAGTTCAGCGCATGAGTGCAGGCACCGGGATTCGTCACAGTGAGTTCAACAATTCCGATGAAGAGAAGGTGCATTTCTACCAAATCTGGATTTTGCCGGAAGCACAAAATACCGAACCTGGCTATGAGCAAAAGAAATTTGAAGATGCCGAACTAAAAGACGGTTTCAAATTGGTGGGTGATCGTCATGGAACCGATGGAGCCGTGACCATTCATCAAGATGTGCGCATGCTGATCGCCAAGCTGGGTGACGGACAAAGCGCATCTTACGAATTTGAACAAGGGCGCGGCGGGTTTCTACAAGTGGCCCGCGGGCATGTGACGCTCAATGGAGAAACGCTGAAGGAAGGCGATGGCGCAGAAATTACAGACGTCGCCCAGATTGATCTCAGCGCGCAGACAGATGCGGAACTGATTCTTTTTGATATGGGATAGAAAAGGATCAGGCGGCTTTCTTGCAGCCCGACTTTTCCTCTTTATACGGCTCCCGTGGCTTCAGCCCCAGCTCATCCAAAAGCTGATAATCGAAATCCTCTTCCGGGTTGGCAGTTGTCAGCAATTTTTCACCCGTGAAGATCGCATTGGCCCCGGCCATAAAGGCCATGGCTTGCGCCTCTTTAGAGATTTCCAGCCGCCCGGCGGACAGGCGCACCATGGCTTTGGGCATTAAAATCCGCGCCACCGCAATCGTGCGGATCCATTCGAAAATATCCAGCCCCTCGCGCTTGCCGGCCAGAATTTCATCGCCCAGCGGCGTACCGGGTACAGGGACCAGCGCATTGATCGGCACCGATTCGGGCTGCGGGTCTAAATTCGACAGGGTATGGAGCAACGAAATCCGGTCTTCACGGCTTTCACCCATCCCCAAAATGCCACCGCAACAGGCCGAGATCCCGGCCTTGGCCACATTGGCCAGCGTATCCAGGCGGTCCTGATAACTGCGCGTTGTGATGATTTCCTCATAATATTCCGGGCCGGTATCCAGATTGTGGTTATAGGCCGTGAGGCCCGCTTCTTTCAGCTTCACCGCTTGGTCTTCGGTCAGCATGCCAAGCGTGCAGCACGCCTCCATGCCCATATCGGAAACACCCTTAACCATCTCACAGACCCGGTCAAAGGCCTTCCCATCCATCACACGCGGCCAGGCGGCACCCATGCAAAAGCGGGTCGAGCCGGCTTCCTTGGCCTTACGCGCCTCTTCCAGAACCGCATCGGTTTTCATCAGGATTTCTTTTTCCAGATCGGTATTGTTATAGATGGATTGCGAACAATATTTACAATCCTCCATACAGCCGCCGGTCTTGATGGACAGCAGCGTGCACATTTGCATCTCATGATGATCGTGATGGGCACGGTGCACCGTGGCGGCCTCATAGATCAGGTCCAGCAACGGGCGATTATAGAGTTCTGTGATTTGGTCTAGATTCATAATGGACTGTTTAACCATAGTACATAGAGCGTGTCACGGGAAAATTTAGACTGGAAAGCTGTACAGCACAAAAAAGCGGACCATTTTTTAATGGTCCACCATAATAGTGGAAAAGAGATTTTCCCTATACATCATTATTTAACTTCTCCCTGAAATTTGAGCAAAGCCCGGCATATAAAATATTTGACATATAAATTTATTTGTTTTAAAACTGCGCAAAACAAAACACTGGTCGAGGACACGATGAAACATCAACTGGTTATCTGGGATCTTGATCACACGCTGTACCAGGATCTGGTCGGCTGGCGGAAAAAATCTGAAATTCTGGTTGTGCAAGGTTTTCGCAAAATAAGCGGCCTGTCCGATGCCGAGGTTCCAGACAGCGAAATCATAGAACTGGCCATTCAAAGTTTTCGCGACACCAATTTTGGAGTGAGGGACATTTGCCGGAGATTTGGCTTGGATGAGGCGGAATTTCACATCGCGATCCATGATGAACTGGACGCCGCACAAATCATAACAGCACAAGACATCGCCTTGAGAGAAAATCTCGGGCTGCTTTTAGAAAGCGGTGTTACCAATGCCGTTCTCACCCATAGCACACGGCGCTGGGTGCGCAGAGCCACGGATTATCTGAATATCACCTCCACCTTTCATCCGGCCCTTATTTTTGCCGGAGAGACAATTGGCTTTAATTCAAAGGCTCGATCAATCCACCCCTTTGATCTGGTCATACGGCAGGCGCGGCAGGTAACCGGAATTCATTTTAGCCCTTCCAATATATGGGTCGTGGAAGATTCGCACCAGAACCTGGCCCACCCTTTTGAAGCGGGCTTCAACACGGCACTGGTGACATGGAATCAAAAATCGGGACACGATATCCCGCATGCGAAGTTTACCGTCCAAACTCCGTCCCAAGCCTGCGATCATATTCTGGAGCTATAAAAAACGCGGCGCTGGATCACAGCAACCGCGTTTTAGAGGAGATATTTTTCTAGATAGATCAGCCGGTCAGGGCGCGGCGCACCACGTCCACATCCTGTGCGATTTGCGCATCTTCTTCCATCAGCTCTTCGACCTTGCGCACGGCATGCATCACGGTTGTGTGGTCGCGGCCGCCGAACTTACGACCGATTTCAGGGAGAGAGCGCGAAGTAAGCTGTTTAGCCAGATACATTGCCACCTGGCGCGGTCTGGCGACATTACGGGCGCGGCGGGCGGAATGCATATCGGCCATGCGCAGGTTATAATGCTCGGCCACTTTACGTTGGATCTCATCGATCGTGATCCGGCGGTCATGGGCGCGCAAAAGATCCTGCAGGACTTCCTGAGTCGTCTCCAGCGTGATTTCCTGTTTCGCCACATCGGCATGGGCGACGATCCGGTTTAAGGCGCCTTCCAGCTCACGCACATTGGATGTGACCTTAAGCGCCAGGAATTCCAGAACACTGTCCGGCACATCAGCGCCGAGCTGCGTGCGCTTGGCCTGCAAAATGCCAAGACGCAGTTCATAAGAGGTTGGCTGGATATCGGCGACCAGGCCCCACCCCAGGCGGGAACGCAGGCGCTCGTCAATACCCTTCAGGTCGTTCGGGGATTTATCAGCGGAGATTATGATCTGCTTGTTCTGATCCACCAGCGCGTTAAAGGTATGGAAAAATTCTTCCTGTGTGGATTCCTTACCGGCAATAAACTGGATGTCATCGATCATTAGAACATCAACGGAGCGAAACTGCTCCTTGAAATTCATTGTGTCATTTGCACGCAAGGCACGAACAAACTGGTACATGAACTTCTCTGCAGAGAGATACATCACGGTTTTGTCCGGCCAGTACTCCGCCATCGCATGCGCAATCGCATGCATCAGGTGTGTCTTGCCCAGCCCGACACCACCATAGATAAAGAGCGGGTTGAACGGCACGGTATGGCTTTCCACCACACGGCGCGCTGCAGCATGGGCCAGCGCATTGGATTTCCCAACGACAAAAGATTCGAATTTGAAACGCTCATCCAAGGGAGAAGCAATCGAGGCAATGGCGTCTTTAATGTTCTGGTTGGCCTTGGCGGCGGCGACAGCGGTGGTGGTTTCATCCTCGAAATCATCATTGATGGCCGTGCCCTGAACGACGACAAGCTGGACTTTCTTTACCTCATCATTGGCTTCGTTGCACATTTCCTGAATGCGGGCCACATAATGAGTCTGAATCCAGTCACGCATAAAACGGGTGGGAACGGAGATTTCCATGGTGCCGTGATAGTAGGCCTGCAATGTCAGTGGTTTTAACCAGGAACGGAAAATAGCCTCGCCAAATTCCGCACGCATATCGGAATGCACCTTTTTCCAAAGTTTTATAATATCGGTCGACGGTTGTAACGACGCCTCTTTTAATTTTTGATTGCCTTGGATAATGGCGGTCTTTCCCCCGATTTCTGACATTTATTTTTTCTCCATTTTTCTTATCGGTTAACGCAAATACTGCTACATGTTCAACACAGATGTTTCGACATTTTATCCAAATTCAGGGCGCAAAAAGGGGTTGGGAAGAATGACCCTGCCCTGTTCCTTTAAACAAATTTGCTAAATGTCCGGATGTTTTACTCAAAAGATGCTTTTTGTGAAACCCACGCAACGCGGCTTAAAAAAACGCATCAAAAAACGCCCGACTATCTTCGCCGAATCTCTCTTTCGGCACGAACAAAACCTCTGAACCCTAATCAAACCAGTGGTTTTGTGGTAAGAACCCAAACACGAAAACTCGCTTGCTGTTCGAAACTAGAAACAACCTTACACTAAAAAAAGATGGGGATGCAATGAGAACAAACCATGAATTTTAAAAAAAGAAATATTTTTTGTTTGGCAATACTATACCAACAAAGTAACCACCCAAAAAACTACTTCTTTGGGTGATAAAAGAGAAATAAAAATTTAGTTTTTATTTGGACGCTAGTTTATTTTCACGTCCGTAAGAGCGCTTTTATTTTAAAGCGCTGATGCGCGCGGATAGACGCGACATCTTTCTGGCGGCTGTCTTTTTATGAAACAGACCTTTAGAAACTCCTCTGTACAATTCCGGTTGAGCGGCACGCAAAGCGTCTTGTGCTTCTTTTTGCTTGCCTGTCGCAATCGCCGTTTCGACCTTTTTCAAAAAGGTACGAATGCGGCTCACGCGCGCCTTGTTAATTTCGGCACGGGCATCGTTCCTGCGAACGCGCTTCTTTGCTGATGGTGTATTGGCCATGTCGTTAAACCCTTACCTTTTACAATCTCTATTCATCAATAAAATCTAATCGGTGTGGTATAGGAGGTTATGCACCCTTTTGTCAAGCAATGTTTGTCTTTTTTAGCAAAAATAATGGATTAGCTCCCTACCCGTCTTTCGGCTTTACCATGAAGCGGATGAAATCCTGCCCGCCATGATTCTCAAAGCTTAGAATCAGCCTCTCATTCTGCCGGATATACGTGTCCGCGCCCGCCCCGGTCCAGCCCAGTTGCGGCAACGCCTGCGCGTAATAGGCTGCGATATCGGCACGGGCAAGAGGACCGGTTACCGCCACCGATTCAATAATGCGCCCTTCGGGCTTGTCAAAGACCACGGCCTGCTCCTCCACCTCAACCAAACCGGGCATCAGTGGCAGATCCTGAATCACGGAAGAAAACGCCGCCTCCCCATCTTGCCCCTGCGCAAAAGACGGAGCAGAAAAAGGCGCGATGAACACAGCCAAACTTAAAACCACTATAAATTTCTTCATTTCTATTTTTGCTTTCGTGAACAATAAAAGGTCGAGCGTCCTGCCTGTACCAGGCGACTCACCCCGCCAGTTTTCAGTGTATCACACGTGCAATCCGGACAGGGAACGCCTTCGCGATCATACACCGAAAAACCGTGCTGAAAATACCCCAGCGCCCCGTCCGTCTTTTTATAGTCACGTAGGGAGCTTCCCCCGGCCGCTATTGCACTTTGTAAAACGTGTTTTATTGCGCCGGCCAGCGCCTCGGCTTTTTGCCCCTGCACATCGCCGGCGGCACATTCAGGATGAATCCTGGCGCCATACAAGGCCTCACAGGCGTAGATATTCCCAACTCCACTCACCACCCGCTGGTCCAGCAAGGCCGTTTTTATAGAGCAGGTTTTTCCTTTTAACCGCCGCGCCAGAACAGGCCCGTTAAAATTATTGCCCAGCGGCTCCGGACCCATCTTCGCAAAGGGCATCTGATCTTCCCAGCAACCCCCTTCCAGCAAAAACACGTAGCCGAAGCGCCGCGCATCGTTAAAAACAATGCGTGCGCCGGTGTTCAACGTAAAAACAAGATGATCGTGCTTCTGCAGGGAATAATCCTCATCCGGCGCGATAATCTGAACCCGCCCTGACATGCCCAGATGCAGAGAAAAGCCGCAGCCATTGTCACAGAAAAATAGTAAATACTTCCCACGCCGTCCTATAGTTTGCACAAGCGCATCCCGGAATAGCGAAGCGAAGCCCCCCGGCACAGGAAAGCGCAAATCGGAGCGGCGGATTTCAACAGCAGCGATCCGCGCCCCCTCCATTACAGGCAGCAGGCCAAGCCGAATCGTTTCAACTTCGGGAAGCTCAGGCATATTTACGACGATCCTCTCTTTACATTCACAAGGGGCAGACCGAGCCGACAACATGCCCTGAAAACAAAAAAAAGACCAGCTGAAAGACAGCCGGCCTTTTTAGTTGCGTGTGTGGGGATTCAAAACACTATATTGGATCATAAATAATTATGAATAATATATGTCTTTTGATGCACTATTTATAGCAGGAAAAAAGCGGTTGTCAACAAAAAAAGGCATTATTTTGGCATAAAAAGCATTTTTTTATAGATACTCTATGAAAAAAATTTGTTTACATATCAATTTTTTTCTGGACAAATGCATTTTATATGCGTATATCTATTGGCACCTTCAAAATATGTGGATTGGATTTGGGGATATAGAATGCCAACAATTGAACAGATTAGAGCGGCGCGTGCGCTTTTGGACTGGAGCCAGTCAGACTTGGCCGAAAAGGCCGACCTGTCGCAGACAGGCATCGCGCGCATTGAAAACGGGACCAATCGCCCGAACTCCCAAACATTGGAAAAAATCAAACGCGCCTTCGATGATGCGGATATTGAATTTATCGATGAAACCGGGGTTAAAAGACGTCCTGAGGGGCATGTTCAAACCTATCGCGGCCACGAAGGGTTTGTTGCCTTTCTTGTCGATGTTTATGAAACTCTTAAACAACCGAATGCATTTAAAGAGGTTGTTGTTAATAACGTTTCCGAAGATCAATTTATCAAATGGGAAAGAGATTACCTGGAAATGCACCAGAAGCGCATGCGCGAAGTCGGTGCAAAATACAAAATTGTCATCGAAGAGGGTGATCACAACTTTACGGCGAATGAATACGCAAGGTACAAATGGATACCAAAAACAACGTTTAGCAGCATTTCTTTTTATGTTTATGGCACAAAATCAGCACTTATTCACTTTACAGATGATGATGTGAATGTATATGTAATCAATAGCCGGGCTATTGCGCATTTTTATAGAAATGAATTTGACAAGGTGTGGGCTTTGGCCGCTGAACCCAAAAAGTTAGCAAATGTCGCAAATAGATAAAAGACAATTTGGACACGGGACTCCGGGCCGTAACGACCTCGCAAAACCAAAGCGGATCGGATCGGAAAGACAAACAAGAGGACCGAAAGCCGGAGTTAATAATAGTGATAGAGAAAAACGAGTAGCACTGATGAGTACAGTAAATACTGCAGAAAATGATGACGGCGACCGGGACATCCCGCGCGTTGAAGAATCCTCTATAAATTGGGACGAACTGTTTACGGCTGATGTTATCTCCCTAAGACGGGGTTCAAGAGAAGGCCATTTGGGTCAATGGGAGTACTCCGATCCGGAACACGAGGAAGACCCTGTGCGCGGGACTCAGCTTTGGGTAGAATTCCTTCAGGCCAATGTTGCTTACTATATGCCGAATGCTGAAATTTTGCTCGCACGGCGCGCGGCTCCCGAGCTGCCAAAAATAATTCCACAACCCATAGCCCTTGCCTTTCTGGGTGTTGGCAACAAGTGGCCGTTTAAACGCAAAGATTTGAGACTGACCACCGAATTTACGAATGTTGTCAGCGCCACCGTCTTTGACATCAGTCGCGATTATGCACATACAGGCCAAATGCTTGTGGAAAGATACAGGCCAAACCTGAATATGGCCGGATCTTATGTGGCGGATATCTTTGGCGGCTTTCCAATTCCCAGATCACCGGCCGTAAAAGCCACAAACTTAGCCACCATGTTTGGTGGAACCCTCTATAACGTGGATGCGGAAAGAGATATTTCTACCGGCTCTCTGATCATGCCCGAAAGAGCCATCAGAGAGAGATTAAAGGCAATCCGGAGGTCCGTTGGAAAAGGCGGATGGTTTGTAACGACCCATGATACAAACCGTGATCCGGAAAAAGTCGAAGCAGCATACAAAGGCCAAGGGGAATTTGCCTGCAACCTTGCACACAGAATTCACAGAGACACGCCTTACAAAAATATTGTAATCGAAGACACAGAATTCCGCGTCGGTTTCGACGAGGAAAGCGGCATTCTTGCCCATTACCTGACCTTAAATTTTGGAGACAATGGCGGACCCAAGGAATATCTTATAAACATATCGCCCAAACCAAGCACAGCACAATTCGATGAGTGGTGCAGAAAAGAAAAGTTTGAGCCGCAATTCGATATGCTCGAAGATGGTGTTCGTTTGGTGGCGCTGGAGGGCATATAATGCTCATAGCAGAAATGGTCGGATTACTGGCAGGGTTTCTGACGGCATTCAGTACCGTTCCGCAATCTTTAAAGATTATTAAACACAAACGCAGCTCGGATGTTTCAACCTCCACAATTTTGATGCTAAACGGGTCTTATGTTTTGTGGCTGACATACGGAATCATGCTAAATCTTATATCTGTTATTATCTGGAACATTGTTGCTTTAGCATTCGGCATGGTCATTTTGTATCTTAAAATCTTGGTATGGCCCGATCATCAAACACCAAAAATAAAATCATCCACCAAACCCCGGCTGGAAAAGTCCTGCCAATAAAGCAAAACACCAAAAACAAAAAAGCCCCGCATCGGTAAGAGCGGGGCTTTTGTTATTTGTAACAGCTAAGTCTTGAGCCGGTGGTAGGGCGCTTACATCATGCCGCCCATACCGCCCATGCCGCCCATGCCGCCCATATCGCCCATGCCGCCGCCGGACTTTTCCTCGGACGGGGATTCGGTGATAATGGCTTCGGTGGTGATCAGCAAGCCGGAGATTGAAGCCGCATCTTGCAATGCTGTGCGCACAACCTTCACAGGGTCAATAATTCCGGCCTTCACCAGGTCACAGAACTCACCCTTTTGAGCATCATAGCCAAAATTGGTGTCTTTCTGCTCCAGCAGCTTACCAACAATTACGGAGCCTTCGGCGCCTGCATTCTCGGCAATCTGGCGGATCGGAGCCTGGATCGCACGGCGAACAATGTTGATGCCCACAGTTTGGTCATCATTATCGCCCTCCATTTTGTCCAGTGCTTTGGTCGCATACAGAAGCGCCGTACCGCCACCGGCAATAATGCCTTCCTCAACAGCGGCGCGGGTCGCGTGAAGCGCGTCGTCAACGCGGTCTTTGCGCTCTTTCACTTCCACTTCCGTTGCACCGCCGACCTTCAGAACGGCCACGCCGCCCGAAAGTTTCGCCAGGCGCTCCTGCAGTTTTTCCTTGTCGTAGTCGCTGCTGGTTTCCTCAACCTGGCGGCGGATCTGGTTGCAACGCGCTTCGATATCTTTCTTCGCGCCGGCGCCATCCACAACGGTTGTGTCGTCTTTTGTGATGGACACCTTCTTACAGGTTCCCAGCATATCCAGCGTTACATTCTCCAGCTTGATGCCGAGATCTTCGGAGATAACCTGACCACCGGTCAACAGCGCGATATCTTCAAGCATCGCCTTACGACGATCGCCGAAGCCCGGCGCCTTCACCGCAGCAATCTTCAGACCGCCACGCAATTTGTTCACCACCAGCGTGGCAAGGGCTTCGCCTTCGACATCTTCCGCAATAATCAGCAGCGGACGGCTGGACTGCACAACGGCTTCCAGAATCGGCAGGATCGCCTGCAGGTTCGAAAGCTTGCCTTCGCTCAACAGGATGTACGGGTTTTCCAGTACAGCCTGCATCTTGTCGGCATCGGTGATGAAGTACGGTGACAGATAGCCACGATCGAACTGCATACCTTCAACGACTTCCAGCTCGCTCTGGAGTGATTTGGCTTCTTCAACCGTAATCACGCCTTCATTGCCGACCTTTTCCATCGCTTCGGCCAGCATTGCGCCGATTTCTGTTTCGCCATTGGCGGAGATTGTGCCGACCTGCTTGATCTCATCATTGGTCTTCACATTCTTGCCGCGCTTGGCCAGATCAGCCACAACAACCTCAACGGCCTTATCTATACCGCGCTTCAGATCCATCGGGTTACGCCCGGCAGAAACGGCCTTTACGCCTTCCTGAGCGATACATTGTGCCAGAACGGTCGCGGTTGTTGTACCGTCACCCGCGTGATCATTGGCTTTGGAAGCCACTTCCTTCATCAACTGAGCGCCGATATTCTGGCGCTTGTTCTTCAGCTGGATTTCCTTGGCCACGGTCACACCGTCCTTGGTTGTGCGCGGCGAGCCGAAGCTCTTCTCAATCACAACGTTACGGCCTTTTGGACCGAGCGTTACTTTTACCGCATTGGCCAGGATATTAATCCCTTGCAACATTTCTTCACGGGCATCACCGCCCAAATTTACATCTTTTGCACTCATTGTATTTTCTCCTTTTGAGATTTAGTTTTCGTTCTTAAATTAAGCAACGACACCAATAATGTCGGATTCTTTCATCACCATCAGCTCTTCGCCATCGATGGTGACTTCAGTGCCGGCCCATTTGGAAAAGATGACCTTATCGCCACTTTTCACGTCCAGCGGGCGGACCTCGCCATTATCGTTAACATGACCATTTCCAACGGCCACGATTTCACCTTCCATAGGTTTTTCCGCAGCAGTATCCGGGATAATGATCCCGCCGGCTGTTTTCAGGTCGGCCTCAATGCGGCGGACCAATACGCGGTCATGTAAAGGACGGAATTTAATTTTCGCCATTTTTGTTTTCTCCTTGAGAGTTAGTGTTAAACAAGCAGGCTTTCTGACCCCGTTTCAAAAGCGGACCGAGAAGCCCCTCCACTCTTGCGTTTCAGTGCTTTCAAACAGCTGAATCAGCAAGTGCAGTAGATATAGGAGAGTTAGAGGGAAAATTCAAGGGGTTTATACCGAGGGCCCTTCCGGGACCTCGCACACATTCAAACCTATGCCCACAAAATCATACAGGCGCTTGATCGCAGGGTCCGTATCAACACTGACCACCCGGCCCAACGCATCGGCCTGCGTTTTGTTATTCTGATCCATGCGATAGGTCTGACCCTGATAAATCAAACGCGGAGAGCGCCAGCTCACGCCTTTTTCCCCCATATTTTTCTTTTCATGATAATCGGCAATATATGCGACCACATCCTGTACGTGCTGCCCGTAAGTCATCCGCCGGTCGACCCGGTGCAGACCCATAGAGTGATAACCACCTTCGGCATCACGCTGATCCATCTTTATGTGATGGTAAAACGCTTCACCATAGACACAATGCTCCGCCAGCATCATATGGCAACGCGCCAACTCGGCGGGATGCATCCCTTCAATGAACCCGGCGAGCACACCGGCAGCTTGCCTGTAGTTATGCATGAATGTGTTATACACGCCGCCGACAATGCTCTGCATTTTATCCAGGGCCGGATCAAAAACGAAAAAAGGCGTCTCTGTATCGGGAGCTTCACTCAACAATTCGGCCACAACATCCCGGTATTCCGGATCGGTCAGATAAAATTCCATCACCGATTTTTGAATAAGACCCGCCAGCTTGGCCATAAAGGCAAAATAATCTTTTCGGGGCGAATAATCCGTCTCCGCACCATTGGAATCAAAACGAACCACTTTGTTGTCCAGATCCACGATCATGTTATCGCCATGGATAACACCGTGTTTGTAAATGAAAAAATCGAGATCACGGATATGCATGCGGCAGGTTTCTTCCGCACGCAAAGAATATGACGAAACCGTTTGCTCAAACATAAAAGGCACTTGGTCGCCATACAACGCCCGCACCGGTGCAGGCCGGGGGGTTTGATCATTAAAAACTTTGGTTGTGGCAACTTGCTGCATGGCCAAATTTATAGATGTTTTCCATAGAACTTACAAGTTTTTTCTCTGATCGCCAAATCTGTTGATAATTAAGGACTTTTCAAGATTATTAGTTTATTATGGTTAGTAGGTGGAGTAGAATTTTTTGAAGGGATGGTACAAGAGCAGGAGGCTTAAATGGCTGATTTAACACGTCAATTATCAGATTATCGCCTGACCACGGCGCAAATTATTTATTACATGCCCGACCACAAGGATCTGTTGCAGGAATTCATCTGGCAGGAATACGACATCGCCCCCAGATTCCCCTGTTTGCAAAAATTTCTGGATTTCTGGACCCGCGAGATCGACGGCAAGTTGCATTCCGTCTATGTCGCAAAAAAGGCCCTAATCACCCCCGGCGATTACCGCTTCGCCGAATGGCAGGGGACGTTGCAGTAGCACCTAAGATCTGCGAAACACATATTCCGCACAGCCCGACCCGAACAGGCCGCCGGCTTTCATCGCCTGTGTGTTCAGGGATTTTTCGAGAGCAAAACCGGCCGTACGCATTTGTACGTCTACATCCTCCGGGGCAATCGATTCATAGGGGTAGCCCCCCAGCCAATCCCGCACATCGGTCATGAAATGCATGCCGCGATCGGCTTTATAGCTTCGCACGTAACGCACAGGATTCGTGCCGCTGACCGCCAGTGCCGCGCAGTATAAACCGGCATAAATCATGTCCAATACGATCCGTATCGCTTTGGGCGCAGAGGTGTAGAATTTTTTCTCCCGTTTCCAGAAACCGCAAAGCGGGGTTTTCTTATACAGCGCGATAACAAACATCCCGCCCGGCTTCACCAGCGCCTGCGCCGCGCTGATCGCGCCTGCCATATCCCCGGTGTGATGCAGCACGCCCCAGCTATAGACAATATCGAATTGCCCCTGCAACGGTTCAGCCAGGATATTGTGAACCCGCACATCGTAATTGCGCTGGCCCGCGAAACGATCCAGAACCGCCTGGGCGGTGGCCACGGAATTGAGATCAATATCAATCGCGGTGACATGCGCCGCGCCCAGATTGAGCATCGCCAGTGAATGCAGCCCCGATCCGCAGCCGATATCCAGCACGCTCTTGCCGGTGATATCCTGCGCATCCAGCAGGCGCAGCACCCCTTCGCGCGCGGCTCCGATTTCCGCTTCACGGACATTCTTTGCGTATTCCGCCCAGTTCCGGCCAAACCCGAAATGGGTTTCAACATCGTAACGCTCATCCTTCGCTGCTGCTTTAGTCATCGTTCTTCGCCAATGTTACTTTCAAACCGTCCAGCGCCTCCTCCAAAATAATCTGGCAGGACAGGCGGGAATTTTCTTTTACCACATCAACCGCTTCGCCCAGCATATATTCCTCTTCATCATATATCGGCGGGATTTTATCCATCCAGCCCGCATCGACATAGACATGGCAGGTGGCGCAGGCGCAGGCCCCGCCGCACTCGGCCTTGATCGGCAGCCCGTAATCGCGGATGACCTCCATCACGCGCCAGCCTTCCGGCGCCTCCAGCGCATGTTCCTTGCCTTCCAGATCCGTCACGTAAATCATCATTATCCGGATCTTTCTTTATTAAAACAGCGATGGACGTTTATTCTCGTCCTTCATAATGGATACAACGCCATGCGCCATGCCCACACTGGAAATCAAGGCAATCATCAGCTCAAAAGCAACCTGTGAAAAGGCCATAGCATAAGAATACCCTGCACTGGCCATCCCTTCGACGGGGGGGAAAATCATCAGCATCAACTCGGAAGCCAGCAGCACAAGAATTGCAAAAGGCAGGAAACAGATCATCCAGAACCCCAGCATATAAACAGAGGTCATAAAGCCGCGTGTCTTGCGTACAAAATCTTCCAGGCGATACCCCAGCGCCACTGGTACATACAACCAGATAAACCGAAACGCCCAGATAAATACGGCCAGCGCGGCGGCGGAAAAGAAAAACGCTCCGGCCTCACCCTCCAGCCCCGCCGTCATGTTCGGCTCTAAACTCGATTGCCGGGCACCCACAATCGTAGACCCGGTTACAAAAGCCACAGCCAGTTTCATAAGGACATATGCAAGAATACAACCCATTATATTGCGTCGCCTTGTATCCAGATCCTCGCCCTTCAGCTTGCCACGCGCAGGGTCAAGCGTGATCGCAGCCGGGCCGGCCGCTTCGGCAAAAATAGCAAAGCGTAAGGTCACCGCAATCAGCCAGGCTTCGGCAAAATAGGACGGAATAAGAAGCCAGCCCTGTCGCAACAGATTGTCCTCCAGCCCAAACCCTATAATCACCGCATAAGATACAAGTTTGATCAGGAAAGGCACAAAAGCAAGGCGCACCAAAACACGGCGCTCTTCCCAAACGAATTTATAGCCCTCGGAGGCAGATTCTATGAAATCAAATGAAGCCATGACATATGGGTTTTATCAACTCCCTCAGAACGGAGCAATAGATTTTGCGGATTGATTTTTAACGCACAGCCCCCTAAATGTGTATTCATGTCTGTTCCTGACAAAAATTCCCGGTTTATTTCCAACTGGCTGTTCGCCACCGCATTTTCTGTGTTTACCATGGTGGTGATCGGCGCGATTACGCGCCTGACCGAATCCGGCCTGTCCATGGTGGAATGGAAACCCCTGATTGGTGCGCTGCCGCCCATGAATGATGCGGAATGGTCCCGCGTGTTCGAGCTGTACAAACAAACCCCGGAATTCCAGAAAAAGAATTTCTGGATGGGAATTGAGGAATTCAAATCGATTTTCTTCTGGGAATGGCTACACCGCCTGTGGGGGCGGATAATTGGCCTAATTTACGGGCTGCCTTTTTTGTTTTTCCTGCTGCGCGGAATGATCCCGCAGGGCTATCGCCTTAAACTCTTCGGCATGTTGGTGCTGGGTGGCCTACAGGGGCTGATGGGCTGGTACATGGTTAAGAGCGGGCTGATTGATATGCCCGCCGTGAGCCATTACCGACTGGCTGCACATTTGTTTTTGGCCTTTCTGATTTTCGGCCTGCTGATCTGGCTGGGGCTGTCCCTGCGCAGATCGGCCCGCACACCGCATAAAGCGCTGTACCGTCATGGCTGGCTGGTCCTTCTTACAATCATCGTAACGATTTTCTGGGGCGCTTTTGTAGCCGGGCTGGATGCCGGGATGATTTACAACGAGTATCCGCTGATGGGTGGTCAATTCATACCCCCGGAAATGTGGAACTTATCGCCATACTGGCTGAATATCTTTGAAAATCATTCCGCGGTGCAATTCACCCATCGCTGGCTCGCTATGTTTTCCGCTCTGATGGTGGCCGGGTTTTACCTACATGCCCTGCACCACCGGCACCAGATTAATTCGCAGCGTTTTTCAGCACTGCATGCCTTGGTTTTGATGGTGTTTGTTCAGATGGGGCTGGGGATTGCGACCCTGCTCTCACAGGTTAATCTTCCTCTGGCAATTCTGCATCAGGCGGGGGCGTTGAGCCTTGTTGGTCTGAGCGTTGCGGTGCTCCATCGGCTGCGCCCGCTGCCAGATCACCCGGCGGCGCAGAAAGAAAGCGGCTGACGATTGTCTCGCTGTAATAACGCAGCGCCAAACCCCGGCCCAGATGCCGTACAAGCGGCTCGACATAGGCCATCTGCAGCATACCGTCCTCAACGCTTTTGTCTTTATATTCTGCGGCAATATCCAAAAGCTTCAAGCGGCGCTCATCGGCCTCATGCTCCAGCTCCTCGCGGTGCAGGCGGTCCTCCGTGCCCTCGCGGTCAAACTTCATCAATGTCTCACTAAAAATATAGGCTGCGGCAGCGGGCCATTGTACGGCAAATTTTAGCCGCCCGCTGATATTGTGTTTGATATAGAGCGTCTCCAGCGCATCGTGAAACGCTTCGAAATCGTCAGAGACCCATTTTTTGGATAAGTCCTCACTATGTTGCAGGGAATCTTCTGTCATGTCAGTCAGGATACAGAGCGCACGCACGGCGCGGCAAGTTAAAAATCAAATGAATACGAACGGGATTAGGCCACACGCGGCCCTGAAAATCCGCGGTCCAACTCGGTTGCGGGTGTATCAAAGCCGATCCGTCCGGCCACATCCTTGTGGTTTTGATTGAACATTTCCAGCGTGCCTTCTCTGGCTGCCAGGCGGTCCGTATCAACCTCGCTCATGTCATACACTCCCTGTTCGTTATTGTTTTGATCTGCGTTAAAGTGTTGGTAAATTCCGGCGCCGACAATGGTCACTGTGTTGAATACGGGCGAAATATTGCCCAGCACCGTGATAGCAGTTGAAACTGCCGTGTCGTTGAACACCATGCTGTAACGCTCCGCTCCTCGCGCCAGACGGTTCTCCGTATGGTCCAGTGTATCGGCGGCCCCGGCCTTTGATAACAGGCTCGAATAATTATTCTGATGATACAGATGCGGATAGTTCTGCGTGGCAAAAGCAACTCCCGGCACGGCCATCTCCAGGCGCTCCGCCATCAAACCGCGATCGGTACGCCATTTATCTTCATGACCGGGATAGGGTTGCTCCGGCACCCCGGCCAGAATATCGCTGACCATATCAACCGGAATCGGATGGATTTGGAATTCTCCGTTCAAATCCCGGCCTGCAACGTATGTCTCTCCATCTTGATTGAGAAAAAGCGGTGCCTGCGCGATTGGCATCTTGCCGTCATTTATAAGCTCGTAAACGCTCTGAACGCGGGCGGCGTCAAAAGGAAGCTCCGTCTGCGCCGAAACAGCGCTGGCCCCTGTGGCTTCGTCGGAAAAACGCTCCTTCAGGCCAGGCAGAACAGGAATTTCATCTGCCGCTTCCGGCTCCGGTACGGCGACCGGTCTTTGGATAAAAGAGGGATTAACCGGCGTTTCCACCAGCATCGGGGCGCGAGGTTGTTGCGCCAAATCCGCCTGCTGTTCTTCTTCCGGCTCCGCAGGCTGTGAAGCTTGTGCAGCGGCAGTCGCCGCAGGGTCCGGCGCGGGTGGGGGGCGGCGCACGACCTCCCGGCCCAGAACTTCATTAATGCCGATGGGCACACCGAAGCGCGAGGCCGTCATGCCTCGCGCAAAATTGTCGATCGGGGTCAGGATGTCCACTCCGATCCTGGACAGCAAAGGCGCAACAAAATTCACAAGCACGCCCATAATGCCCTTGATCGCGCCCAAAAGGCCCGGGCTTATGTGATCTGCGAGGTTAAAATGAGACTGCGCCACATCAACCGGACCCAAATCCGCCTGCATGTGTTTTACCGCCAACATGGCCTGGATATAATCCTGCGGATTTTCCATGAAGCGCAGGGCGCCTTTGAAATTCTTTTTATCAAGCAGATGCGGCGGAAAACCGGAATCTTCCAGCCGGGCACGCAGGCCCTTATCATCCAGCGTTGCAAAACCGTTACCATGGGCCGCATAGGCTCGCATGCCCTGCATTTCCAGGGAATCGACAATCTGCTCTCCCTGCTTATCCTTGGCCAGGTTAATCGCCTCATTCAGGTAAACTTGCGCGGTGTCCGGGGTAAATTCACCCAATTGCGGCACCGGTTTTCCGTCACGCTCGGCAATCCGGGTTAAAATCCCGTTATAATCGGTGACCAGTTGATTAAAAGACTCATCAAAGCTTTTACCAGGCATATAGCCCATATCGGTGAACAGCTCCTCCAGAGAAGCGCGGCTAGCACCGGCATCGGTCTGCCCGACCGCATCCATGTTAATTTGCTGTACTTCGATCGGATCTGAATTATCGCCAGAAATTTTGGAACGCAATGCACCCACGGTCTCGGAAAGCTTGCCAGCTGCACCCGCAAGCCCGATCATAGCGCGCACGCCAAAAGGAAGATTGGTATCTGGTTGAGATTGCTCTGTGCCTGTATCGGCCATTATACACCCTTACTCTTATTTTTTATTATTATATATCAGCACTTTAGGCTGATTTTATTTTAATTTTTCGCTCTACCGCTTTTCCTGTTTGGGCTTTTTTATAGTTATAGCGTGCCTTTAGGAATACTAAGATTATGCCACAAAATCGGGCATTTTACAAATTTTAGAGGAGTGGGGTGGTTTTGAGTTAAGTTATTGTAATGATGTAATATTTTCTGCTTTTAGCGCATCATGGTAATATTCCAGATAGGCTTGCAGGCACTTTTCTTTCGTAAATTCATTTTTATAGCGACGATAGCCGTTTTCAACCAACCGCGCGCACAGGGCCTTATCACCCCTAAGCCTTTGAAAAGCCGCAATCATCTGCTCCTCATCGTCAATTTCAACCAACAAACCGTCTTCCCCGTCACGGACAAATTGACGCGGCCCGTCAGCCTTGGCGCAAACCACGGGTGTTTTCTGTGCCCAGGATTGAACAAGAACCGTCCCGAACGGCTCAAAACGCGAAATAAAGGCGCAAATATCAGCGGTACGCAACAGCACAGCCCGATCTGAGCGCCACCCAAGAAGTTTTACGCGCTGCTGCAAATCCAACTCCTCTATTAGAACCTCCAGCTCCTTGCGTTGCGGGCCTTCGCCGGCAATCCAGACATAAACCTCCGGCATGGCAGCGGCCACTTTTATCAATGTATCAAAAGCCTTGGATGGATGCAGCCGCCCCAGCCCAACCAGTAAAAGCGCTTCTTCCGGCGTATCAAACTGCGCACGGTTAATCAGCCCTTCTCCATTTTCCGTTTCTGCGAAATTGTTGATCAGACGTGTTTTCTCCAGCGCGATGCCCTTGCCAACCAAATAATCCTGAATCATCGGCGTAATCGGCGCGAAATAATCCGCGGTCTTAAAGTATTTCAGCTTGTAATACCCACCCAGACGCGCCACATGCAGATAGCGGGGTATAGCCCAGGATTCCTGCCAGGCCGGAACATATCTCGCGCCACGAGACATCCAACTCTGAACAATTTCCGGTTTGAACTTCTGTATGATTTTCTTGATACGCCAGGAGGTAAACACATCAATCTTCCCGGCAAAAGGCAAGGTATGTACACGAATTCCGGCAGCTTCCAGCCGGGGAACACGAATAGGATTGGCACGGGTGACCACCTCTATAATTTCTCCCGCCTCATGCAGGGCAATGCACATATCAACAAACGCCGTCTCCGCGCCACCGTGCTTGCCGCCGGCCATGACCTGTAGAATTTTCATGATTTACATTCCCGTATGAAAACGCGGCAAACTACAAACTATACGCAAGCCTTACTCTTCTTCCTGCGCGGAGTTCTCTGCCTTCTCTTTTTCCACTTCCTGACGTTGGCGCTCTTCCACGGAGTCTTTCAGGCTCTTTGAATAAGCCTGAGGCATCGTCACCAGCGTGGCCTGCAGCATTTTTGTCAGTCCCTCCTGCGTTCCCTCCATTTTATCGTAGAGATACCCGCAAGCTTCCGGGGTGGAGACTGGAATTTTATCAATCTGATCATTGGATTGCTCGCGCACTTTAGAAATTTTGGAAAAAATCGCTTTAATTTTCTTCTTATCCGCATAGTCCTGCGCCACAATCATATTATCAAGGTTGGCCTGCGCCTCTTTTAAGATCGGAGCGACCGCGCCGTCCCATTCTTTATAACGGTTATCCAGCTTGCCCTTGAGATCGGGGTTGTTTTTACCGCACTCTTTTACGGCGGCCTTCACATCCTTTTGTACGATACGAACCGTTTCGATGATGTTGTGACTATTATAGGCCATCAGGAAATGTTGTTTTTCCTCCAGGGATTTTCCCTCCATAATGCCGGTCATTTCCTGCTTCAGCTCCTCTGTGCGGGCCTTGATATCCTGGGCTTTCTCATAAGATTTTTTGATCTCGTCCTTGTTCAGCTCATACTGAACCGGTGCCTCGGCGGCAGGTTCCGAAGCAGTCCCTTCTCCCTCCTGCGCAAAAGCGTGGGGAACAGTCAGGACAATTACAAGAGCAATCAGGATCAGAAAGCGGAACATGAGGATCTCCTTTGAAAATCAATATTTCAAAGGACCGTATCAGAAAATACGGAGGGTGAAAAGACACTGGAATTTCACTGAAATAAAGATAAAAAAAGAGCCTGTATGGTGTTCCCCCGGGCTATCATAAGTGGGGCATACTAAAACCCGGGAACCATACAGGCCAGTGCGCATGACATAAGAAACTTTCAAAACGGACCCTGAAATTTGTTTAAATTCCAGGGCCGTTAAATCCACCCAAACCCCTGTTACACCTCTATAAAAATGCTCTAAATTTTGCTCTGCTTGCCCGTTTGTCCCAAATTCACTGGTCGATTGCCAATATTGAATTTGAAGCTTGGTATCCTTTGATTGCTTGCCTGGAAAGATACACAATGCTTATACCTTTAATTTAACATATTAAATATGAATATAAAGTAAATAAAATTAGAAATATATTTGTTTTACATTTATTTGAGGTTTTTATTTAATTTTTTAGCAAATAATATAGATAAAATTTTATCTATATTTTATCCATTACTTCAATGCATTGAAAACACTCTATTTTTCTGGTCTCTCGCCTCCGGTGATTTTTTGCGTTAAACTCCGTTTATGAAGCCTTCAATGCCTCTTCAAAATGAAAACGGCAATGTTCTGTGGTTTATTCTGATCGCTATTGTGCTTTTGGGGGCCCTGACCATGACGTTAAACCGCGGCGGTACGGGCGTGGAGCAAAGCGGAAGCAGGGAACAAGGCATTATCAAAGCCAGCGAAATGATGCGCTATGCCAAAAGCATCGAGGCTGGCGTGCAGCAGCTTATTCTTTATGGCTGTTCGGAAAACGAAATCAGCTTTGAAAATTCTGTTATCTCCGGCTACGAAAATACCAATGCGCCGAGCAATAACTCGTGTCACATATTCGACGTTAACGGAGCTGGACTAACGGCAAGAGATTTATCCTCCAGCGTCATCGCCAACTCCAAAGGCACATTTTTCTCGTCGGATCTGGACGTGACCGATATCGGCACAGGTGCAACCGAACTCAGCATGCTCGTCGGCATAAGCAGCAGCCTGTGCGACGAAATCAATGATGAGAATGGCATCGGGTCCGATATTGCCACCACAATCGATGACTGGACTGAATTTGATGGTTCCTATGCCGGAAACTGGCTCATTGACGGAGCACAAGCCACCAATCTGATAGGGGAGAGCACCGGCTGCCTGACCATGGATGGCGGGGAATACGTCTTCTACCAAATCCTGCTGGCGCGCTAGGAAACGCAGAGCCGATACTTTAGCGGCTCCACCATCCCTTTTTCTTGGTTTCCGGAGGCTGATTCACCTTTTCAAAATCCTTCGGACGATCGTCCTTGGCTTTATCCGAGGCTTTGTCCGCAGCTTTGCCTTTGGGTGCATCGTCATTTGAAATTTCCGCCTTTTTGGCCTCCGGCTTTGAATCAGACTTCGCAGAACTTTTCTTCGCCGCAGATTTTTTCGGGCTTTCCGCCTCCTTGGTTTTGGAATCTTCATCCTTCTTCACGGTTTTCGAAACGGCTTTGCTCTTGCTCTTCGGCTTTTCCGTATCGGCTGCTGCCTTATCCTTGGACTTGTCCTCTTTGGGCGAATCCTCTTTGGAATCCTTGGAACCGTCCTTGGCCGTCTTTTCGGAATCATCCTGCGATGCTGTTTCATCACGGCGGTTGCCCTCTTCACGGTTACCGCGCGAATCATCACGCCCGCGATTGTTGCGACCTCTGCCACCACGACGCCCGCGACGACGACGGTTGTTGTTGTCATCATCATCGTCATTTTGGGAACGAGATGATCGTTCGGACCTGTCGGATCTTTCAGATTTCTCCTCACGTTGTTCGCCTTCACTCTCCTCAGCCTCGCCCTCAGGGGCAGACGGTCTGGCCACCTCAACACGGAAACCCGAAGCGCCAAGCTCCTCATCCACACGAATCAGAACCGTAAAGCCATAGCGGACCTCGATATTGGCCAGCAGTTTGCGTTTGTAATTCAGAAGATACAGCGCCACCTGGTTCGGGACATGGACAATCACCTGCGCCGCGCGGTCTTTCATGCCCTCTTCCTCGATCGCCCGCAAAACCATAACCGATGTAGCATCAGCCGTACGCACACGCCCCATGCCGGAACAATGACCGCAGGTTTCAAACTGCGATTCCGTCAGGCTCGGGTTCATACGCTGTCTGGACATCTCCATCAAACCAAAGGATGAAATCCGCCCCATTTGGATACGCGCACGATCAGTCGACAAGGCATCGCGCATGCGGCGTTCGACCTTGCCGTTGTTGCGGCGGTCTTCCATATCGATGAAATCGACAACAACCAAGCCGCCCAGGTCACGCAGCTTTAACTGGCGCGCCACTTCGGTTGCAGCTTCCAGGTTGGTCTTCAGCGCTGTTTCTTCAATATGACGTTCTTTCGTCGCCCGCCCGGAGTTCACATCAATAGAGACGAGGGCCTCTGTCGGGTTAATCACCAGATACCCGCCGGAGGGCAGAGTCACCTGCGTTTCGCCGATCTCGGCAATCTGCGCTTCGGCCTTATAGCGGTTAAAGAGGGGCACATCGTTTTCTGCATATTCCTGCACCTTTTTCGCATGCGACGGAATCATCATCTTCATAAATTTCTTGGCAGTATCATGACCTTCCTTACCGGCCACATGCACCTCGTCAATATCGCGGGAGTACAGATCACGCACCGCACGTTTGATCAAATTTGCCTCTTCATATACTAGGGCTGGCGCACTGGATTCCAAGGTCAGTTCGCGGATATCGTTCCAAAGCCGCATCAGGTAATCCAGATCACGCTTAATTTCGGTCTTGGTACGCGACATTCCGGCGGTACGCACAATCACCGACATCCCCTTGGGAATATCCATTTCCTTGATCATATCGCGGATTTTTGCCCGATCCTTGTAATTGGCGATCTTACGGCTCACACCACCGCCACGCGGGCTATTCGGCATCAACACGCAATAGCGTCCAGGCAGAGACAGATAACTGCTCACCGCCGCGCCCTTGTTGCCGCGCTCTTCTTTTGATACCTGGACCAGCATAATCTGGCCACGCTTGATCACTTCCTGGATCTTATATTTGCGCCGCAGGTTAAAACGGAACTTCGTTTCTTCATCCAGCTCTGAATCGCCGAAGGTTTCGACGCGCTTTGCATTGTGCGCTGCGCGCCCTCTTCCACGTCCGTCGCGACCATCACGGCCACCACGATTTCCACCCCGGCCGCCCCGGCCACGGTTATAGCGGGAGCGGCGGCCGCCCCGGCTCTGGTTTTCATTTTCATCTTCCTCGGCATTGCCGCGGGTATTTTCCGGGCCAACAGCGTCGGCATCTTCATCGCCAAGCTCTTCAACCTCTTCCGCCTTGTTGCCGACAGAATCATCGCCCAGATCCTCATCGTCGTGCGCAACGGCATCTTCACCGCCCAGCTCTTCCACGACTTCGTCTTCAAGATCTTCCTCAGCATTATCCGCAGCGACATCGCCCTCATCATCGGCTTCATCGTGCTCGTCCAACTCTTTTTCCTGTTCCGCGATCAGAGCCTCACGGTCAGCAATCGGAATGCGGAAATAATCGGGGTGAATTTCAGAAAAGGGTAAAAACCCGTGGCGGTTGCCGCCGAAATTCACAAACGCAGCCTGAAGCGATGGCTCCACCCGCGTGACCTTGGCTAAAAATATCGAGCCTTTGAGGGGTTTTCTGTATTTACTTTCGTAATCGAATTCGAGCAGGCGCTCGTTCTCCATCACTGCAACCCGGGTTTCTTCTTCATGGGTCGCATCGATCAACATTCTCTTTGTCATTTTAAATCTCCATATGCGACGCTGCTGCCTGCCCGGAAACCGTGACGTTCTCATGGATTTTCCATGAGGGGTTCATGCACGGAGGAGCGGCGCGATAGCGCGCGTGTTCTTCGTTTCAACAATTTTGCTATTACAGGAGGCGAAACCTTAAAATAATCCTAGTCAAAAGCGCCAAGCCGCAATAGTCAAACACCTATCGGCACTTTATACTCTCTTTTCCAAACTCTCAAGCAATAAGTGATTCGATTTTATAACCTATTGTTGTATAAGTATTTATGACCGTAAAAAATAAATACACGCTGGATTACCAGCCTGACACAAATATCCCTTCCGGCGTATTTCCATACATCAAGATGATCGTGATGCGTAATCCTGTGTTCTGGGTGCTGATGTTCCTGAGCGACATCATCCACGGCATTCGCTATCCAGTCTCTTACCTTTTGGTTGGGATCATCATTGATATGATCATTGCCCAGAATAATTCCGGCACCATCCCGTCCGAGGCCTGGGGTTATGTCGGCCTGATGTTCGCAGTTTTATTTATTGGCGAACTCGTCCATGCCTGGCCGCATTACTTCTTTTTTGACTGGATCAAGCGCGCCCGCGCGCAGCTACGCGCTGATATGTTCGCCTATACACTTGGCCATTCCTACACCTATTTTCAAAACCAATTCGCTGGCGCCTTGGCCCGCAAGGTCTCCGAAGGGGTTGAGCGTGCGGTGAATAATCTGGGCGCCCAGATTAGGTGGGAGATCTTCTTGCCTCTTGTCGCCATGACCACCTCGGGCGCCATTATTTTCGAAGTGCATTGGGTTTATGGGCTCCTGATTTTCCTTTTCATCCTGAGCGTGACCATCCCTGTTATCATGAAACTTAAAAAATTCAGAAAAAAATCTGAAATTTTCGCTGATGCCCGCTCGGTTGTAACCGGACAAATCGTTGATAGCTTAACCAACATCACGGCGGTCAAATCCTTTGCCCAGAGACAAACCGAAATGGATGCCCATCGCAAAGCAGCCGAGGCCGAAATGAAAGCCTGGCACAAAATGCTGCGTGTCTTTTTGATGCTCGATAATTACCGCCGCGCCTGTCTCGTGCTCTTTGGCGGCGGCATGATGGTCGCCTGTCTGCTCGGCTGGCAGGAGGGCATCATCAGCGCCGGTGAAATCGCCACTATCATGGGCATCACCATGCATTTCGTCGCCTATGTCTGGAGCATCAGTTTTGGCATCATCCATGTCACAGAATCCTTTGGCTATATTAATGACTCACTGAACACCCTGATCAAACCCGTTGAAATTCAGGACCGTGAGAATGCCGCCGCTCTTAACGTCACCAGCGGCGAAATCAAGTTCGAGCGCGCCTGTTTCCATTACCGGAGCGAGCCCGTGTTCAAAGATCTCGACCTGACCTTCGAGCCGGGCAAACGCTATGGCCTCGTCGGCCCTTCAGGGGCGGGCAAGAGCACGCTGATCAATCTCATCCAGCGCTTCTTCGATGTCCAATCCGGCCAAATCCTGATCGACGGCCAGGACATCGCGGCCGTCACGCAAGCCTCTCTGCGCCAAAACATTGCCGTCATCCCGCAAGACACCGCCCTGTTCCACCGCAGCCTGATGGATAATATCCGCTATGGCCGTCAGGAGGCCAGCGATGCTGAAGTCATCGAGGCCGCGCGCCGCGCCCATGCCGAGGAATTCATCGCCCAGCTCCCAGAAGGCTACGACACCATGGTCGGGGAGCGCGGCGTGAAACTCTCCGGCGGCCAGCGGCAACGCATCGCCATAGCACGCGCCATCCTCAAGGATGCACCGATCCTCATTCTAGACGAAGCCACCTCGGCCCTCGATAGCGAATCCGAGAAATTCATCCAGGATTCGCTGGCCGATCTCATGGAAGGCAAAACCGTGATCGCCATCGCCCACCGCCTGTCCACCATCGCTCATCTCGATCAGCTCATCGTTATGAATGAAGGCCAGATCGTCGAGCAGGGCAGTCACGAAGAGCTCTTGACCCAAAACGGCCTCTACGCCAAACTCTGGGCCATGCAATCCGGAGGGTTCCTGGGTGAATAACATCGATAAAGACTCAAACATCGTCATCCTCACCGGCGCAGGCATTTCCGCCGAGAGCGGTCTGGCCACCTTCCGCGCCGCCGATGGCCTCTGGGAAGGGCACAGGGTCGAGGATGTCGCCACGCCTGAGGCCTTTATGCGTAATCCCGCCCTAGTCCATGATTTTTATAACCAGCGAAGGCGCGGGCTGCTCGACCCAAAAATTCAACCCAATGCCGCGCATAAAGCCCTCGCAAACCTCGAGGAAAACTGGCTTGGCAACGTTCTGGTCGTCACCCAAAACATCGATGATCTGCACGAGCGGGGCGGCACAAAAAACCTTCTCCATATGCATGGCGAGGTGCTGAAATGTTTTTGCACCAATTGCCGCGATACAAACGGGCATGACAATGAAACCGCACCTAAAATCGAAACGCGCGATGATCTGAACGAAACCATGGCCTGCGAAACATGCGCGTATGCGGGCGGCCTGCGCCCCGATATCGTCTGGTTCGGGGAGATGCCCTATTACATGAATGAAATTTTTGATGCGCTCACAAACTGCGATCTATTTATCTCCATCGGCACCTCCGGCAATGTCTACCCCGCCGCCGGATTTGTCCAGCACGCCCGAATGAGCAGCGCCTATACGGTGGAAATAAATCTCGAGCGCTCTCTCACCGCCAATGCCTTCCACGAACATCTCCACGGGCCGGCAGGTGAAAAAGTCCCTGATTTTGTTGAAAAACTTCTGGCTTAAACAATCCGGCTGTTTCATATACTATAAGTATCATGCGCGCGTATTTTATCTCACTGCTCTTTATCCTGTTTTTATTTCCTGCAACCGCTCACGCCCTGAGTGTGGATGCGCTGCGCTTTGGCGTGCACCCGGATAAAACGCGCCTCGTGCTGGAACTCAGCGATATTACAGATTTCCGCGTTTTCATGCTGGATAATCCTTACCGCATGGTGATCGACCTGCCCGCCTTTGACTGGCACGCGCAAAGCCCGGAGGTTATCGTGAAGGATACCGGTCCGAAAACCGGGATCAGGGCAGTGCGTCACGGCAATCTCAAGCCCGGTATCTCCCGCATCGTCTTTGACCTGTCCGGACCGGCGGCGGTACAGGGCGCCTTCATCCTCCCAAGACAAAGCGGAAAACCAGACCGGCTGGTGATTGATTTTTCCAACACTGGCGCGGCTTCATTCCAGTCTGTGAAGAACCAGATTCATGGAACGCTGTCTGTCGATCAGGCCAGCGTGGTTTATTCCACCTCCCCCACCTCCGGGCGAACAGCAGGAAATGCCGGAGCTTCCCCGCCGCCGCCTATGGCCAAACCGGCGCAGCAAAAACCGCATATCATTATTGATCCCGGCCATGGCGGGGTTGATCCCGGCGCAATCTCCAAAAACGGCCTGCGCGAAAAAGACGTGGTTTTAAAGCTGGCCAAGAATTTGAAACAACAGCTGGAATCATCTGGTCAATACCGCGTGACCCTGACGCGGGACAGCGACGTGTTTATCAAGCTCGCCGACCGTGTGAAATTCGCGCGTAAGCACGGCGGAGATTTGTTCTTGTCTATCCATGCCGATTCGATTAACAAGTCGCATGTGCAGGGCGCATCGATCTATACGCTCTCCGAAAAAGCCTCTGATGCCCAAACCGCGAAACTGGCTGCGCGTGAGAATAAGGCCGACTTGATTGCCGGTATTGATCTCAGTGTAGAAGATGAGGAAGTGGCCAGCATCCTGGTGGACCTGGCCATGCGCGACACCACCAACCAATCAAAGTTTTTTGCCAACACCTTGGTAGATTACCTGCAATCCAACCAGCTTGAAACACTCGACTCGCCGCATCGCTATGCCGGGTTCGCAGTCCTAAAAGCGCCGGATATTCCCTCCATCCTGATCGAAGCAGGCTTCATGTCGAACAATCAGGAAGCCTCGCGCCTCAATACCCCTGAATACAGGCGTAAAATCGCCCGGGCTATAAAAGACGGGATTGACGCTTATTTCGCGCAAGTGCGCAAGAATCAGAGGATTTAAAAGCCATACAGCACTGTTGCAGAAAAGCAACACAGCAAAAAATCCAAAAAAATTCTTCAAAAACAGTGTTCAACGTAAAGGCAGTTGTGTATAAAAGGAGAAATATCGGGGACGCCCTCTTAAAGGGCGCATGATTTTTGCTTTGTTTTAACCTAAAAAATTAAGAGGATAAAAAATGAAAAAGTTAGTTGCTACACTTTGCATCGTTGGTTCTGCCCTTACATTGGCCGCTTGTGAAACCACAGGAAACAACGGCAGTGCTGACAGTGCTGCTCCATACTCAACAGAGCGCACAGCCGGCGCAACTGTTGAAAGAGAAGCTCCTGTTCGCGCCGAGCGCGTTTTCAGAAACGAGCAAACGAAGTAATTCGTTTCTTTTATAAAGTTTAAAAAGGCTGCCTCTGCGCAGCCTTTTTTCATGCCTCATCTTCGGATAAACTAAAAATCATGGATCTTGTGAAACGTATTTTTCTGTTCTCCGGTGCCAATCTTATCGGCTTTTTTAGCGTCATGATTTGCTATATGATCGGGCTAAAAAGCGGGAAAATTGATATTGAGAGCGAAAGTTTCGATGTCGATATGTTTGAACGCTGGTTTCTCGGCGGTACAATTATGGTCTGGGCCGCCTGCGCGGTTTTCAGCTTGAGCTATTTCCTACTGGACAAAAAAACACGCCGGTATTTTCTGGCACTTCCGGCAGCAGTTCCTCTACTCTACGGATTAAGCGTTTTATTCTTTATGCTGTAAGAAGCAGTGCGCCCATCCACAGCTTCGTGGGATGCCGGCCTTGGCTGAGCGCTATCCTCCTGATCCGAAGCCCCCCCCTCCTTCTCGGCGGCGTAAGATTCGATAATCTGGCGCGCTTTTTGCGCCACGCGCTTCTCTTCTTCTTTCGCCTGGGCCTTTGCTTCAGCCGAATCCAGTTCATCATCCAGCGCCTCATCCGTGCCGTCACGGGAAGAACGGCGGGCAACATAGACCGGGAAGCCTTTGCGCTCCTGAATGACCTTACGAATAGCCGGCCAGCGCAGGCGATCCTCATCCGCCCCCGCAACCTTTATAATGTGTTTCAAATCCTCGTCATTCAGCTTGGGCGTCTGCGCCACACCATATTCCTCAACCTCAACTGATTGTTCGATATCCGGATGTGCCTCAATATACAGCTTGTTGTCGATCCATGCCGCTTTGACGGGCTGGTTTACAACCGTGACTTTTGTACCGGGCTCCACCAGACCGAACAGGGTGATGATGTCTTCTGGATACATGCGGATACATCCCGAACTGACGCGGCGGCCGATGCCGAACGGCTTGTTGGTGCCATGAATCGCATAGGTCGGCCACCCCAGATAGAGCGCATGCGTGCCCAGCGGATTATCCGGGCCTGGAAAGTATTCAGCCTTCAGCTCAGGGTCTTCCTTACGCATACGCGGGGTTGGGCGCCATATTGGCCCTTCAGTTTTGCGTATAACTTTGGTTTCGCCAACAGGTGTGTTCAATCCGTCACGCCCGACACCTATAGGAAAGGTCTGTGGAGCGGAACCGTCCGGCGGGAAATAATACAGCCGCATTTCAGGCAGGTTAATCACAATTCCCTCCCGCGGTGCATCGGGCAGCAAATGCCGTGTCGGCAGGATCAGATCCGTACCATCACCCGGAATCCAAGGATCGACATACGGGTTCGCCGCCCGCATCTCCGTATAGCCCAGCTTGTAATCCCGCGCGATATGAACGAACGTGTCCTCATACTCCGCATCATATTCAATCTGATCACCAACATAGGGCAGATCATATGTTGCGGCATGCGCAGGAAATACGAATGAAAGCAAAGCCAAAAGAACAAAAAATTTCATGGTTGGAAATATAGTACAAAACTTTTTGAAAAGCCAAGATTTAAAGAGGTCGATGTGTCGAACCGTCTGCCTGAGGTGGAAGAGGCTCGTCAGCCCGAGCACATTCCCTGAGAATGATTTTAAATCTTTTAGATTCAACTCTAGCCATAATTTGAGAAACATTTTCAACATGCTCTTCAGGTACGCTAAGCTCCAATGCGGAGTTACGTTGCCTCTCGATTGGTGAATTTTTTGCCGATGGTTCTTTTTTGGATGTGTCGATATCGGCAAACTTATCAGGTGCATGAGCACAAATTAAACAACCCAGATAATCAGCTGCATTTCTTAAGCTGTCTGCAGGTTTATCAATACTCTGATGAACGCTTGCAAACGCCCCGGTAGCACCCTTAGTGCTCTCACTTGATGGCCAGCGCTTCGCTTCTGAATGCCAGCCAATAAACAGATTTTTAAAAATCCCCCACTTCTGATCCGGATCATTATTAACAGCATACTTAAAAAGCTTATCTATTCCTGCCTTAAAACGCGGATCAAGGTCGTAAGAAAAGTAAGCTTCTTGGCTAAATCCAATGTCTGAAAAGTTATGATCAGGACAGTATTGAAGATCATAATGGAGCTTTGCAAGATGCTTAATTAGTTCAGGATTATTGATAGCTCTATCCATCAGCGCTGCATCACCAACAGCAAATTCATCTAACGTTGGAAAATTCAGCTGATCCACTCTACCCTCCCTGTTCTTTTAGAGAGTAACATGACGCTTATTTTTATGTCAATTTTGAGGCGATCATCCGTTAAGCGCTCATCACTTTTTCAAGCCCCTCAACCACCTTGTCGAGGAATTCCTCAGTTGTCAGGAATTTCTGATCCTTCCCGACCAGCAGCGCCAGATCCTTCGTCATATGCCCGGCTTCAACCGTCTCTACACAAACCCGCTCCAGCGTTTCGGCAAAGTCAATCAGCGCATCGTTCCCATCAAACCGCCCGCGATATTTCAGCCCGCCCGTCCAGGCGAAGATCGAGGCAATCGGGTTGGTCGAGGTCGGCTTGCCCTGCTGATGCAGCCTGTAATGTCTGGTCACCGTGCCATGCGCCGCTTCGGTTTCTACACATTTTCCATCGGGGGTCAGGAGTACGGAGGTCATCAGCCCCAGCGAGCCAAAGCCCTGCGCGACAATATCGCTCTGCACATCGCCGTCATAATTCTTGCACGCCCAGACCATGCCGCCATTGCCCTTCAGCGCAAAGGCCACCATGTCGTCGATCAAACGATGCTCATAATATAGCTCGCGCTTTTCGAATTCCTCGCGAAATTCCTTGAACACCTCGTTGAAAATCTCGATAAAGCGCCCGTCATATTGCTTCAGGATGGTGTTCTTTGTGCTCATATAAACCGGGTAGCCCTTGGCCAGCCCGTAATTGAAACAGGCTCTCGCAAAGCCTTCGATGCTCTCATCCAGATTATACATCCCCATCGCCACGCCGGGGGATTCGAATTTAAACACCTCCCATTCCTGCGCCTCGCCGCCGCCTTCCGGCTCATATTTCATGGTCAGCCGTCCGGGGCCGGGGATCTTCATATCGGTGGCCTTATATTGATCGCCAAAGGCATGACGGCCAATCACAATCGGCTTGGTCCAGCCCGGCACGTAGCGCGGCACATTTTTGGTCACAATCGGCTCGCGAAACACCGTGCCGTTTAATATGTTACGGATCGTCCCGTTGGGGCTCTTCCACATTTTCTTCAGGCCAAATTCCTCCACCCGCGCCTCGTCCGGGGTGATGGTCGCGCATTTTATGCCGACGCCGTGCTCCTGAATTGCATGCGCCGCATCCACCGTGATTTGATCATCGGTTTCATCGCGGGACTGTATGGAGAGATCAAAATATTTCAGATCAATATCCAGATAGGGCAGGATCAATTTGTCCTTAATGAACGCCCAAATAATGCGCGTCATCTCATCGCCATCAATTTCAACAACGGGGTTATCGACTTTAATTTTACTCATAATTGAGGTCCTTTATTTTTAACACGAAGTACACGAAATAAAACACGAAGCACACGAAGAATAAATAAAAACTTCGCGATCTTCATAAACTTCTTTGAACTTCGTGCTAAAAAAGGCTTTCAACCTCACTCTGCAACTTCTCAAACGCATAATCAAACACGCCGGATTTAGCAATCCGTCCTTTGCCGTGCAGAAAAACCTCATACATCATGGTACGCGGGCCGACCTTCTTGATCAGGAATTGCAGATACGGCGCATGGCCTTCGCTCTTATAATAGGTATAGCTGGCCACGCCTTCTTCAAAATCCACCTCGACCGAACGATACGTCAAAACCTTCTCCGCCGCCGCGCGCAGGTAAAGCGCATCCAGCTTTTTAAACTGCGCATTCGTAAAGCCCGCCTTGGCCAGAAATTTAGGGTTGTCTATCACCGTAAAGGTCATTATGTAAGTATATCAGATCCCTATGATGAAAGGAATGGAACCATGGCGTTGCTACAGACTCCGCAAAAGGATGAAAACTTCTATGCTCCTGATTTCACACTTAAAAACATTGACGGTCAGAATTTAGGCTTTGCCGATATCAAGGGCGAAAAAGGAACGGTTGTCATGTTTATCTGCAATCACTGCCCGTATGTGCAGGCGATTATCGACCGCGTTGTGCCCGATTCCAAAGCCCTGCAGCAGATGGGGATCGGCGTTGTCGCCATCATGCCGAACGACACGGAAAACTACCCGGCCGATTCGTTTGAAAACATGAAGAAATTCGCCGATAAGCACAACTTTACTTTTCCGTATCTGATTGATGAAACGCAGGATATTGCGCGCGCCTATGACGCCGTCTGCACGCCTGATATCTATGGATTCAATGCCGATGGTCAATTGCAATATCGCGGGCGCTGGGACAGCGCTGGGCCGAGTGAAGCCGACGAAAATACAATCGGTGAGCTTTATCAGGCCATGAAGAAAATTGCCGAAACCGGCGTCGGACCCGCTGAACAGAAACCCTCCATGGGCTGTTCGATCAAGTGGAAAGGTTAGAGGTCGGCGCTTCCTCACATTTTACAGCATCCGCATCCATATCCTGCCAGTCCCGCAGATAGGGCCTGTAGGGGCCTGAATCAAACCCCTTTTCAACAGCCCAGTCAAACAGCGCCATCCTGAAAAACTCATAGCGCTTAGCCATCGGCTCCCTATCAAAATAGGTGATAGATCTCTCGCAATATTTTTTTATTGCAATGTAGTCCTCAGGACTATCCATGCGCATTTCGGGCAAAACCGATATCCCGGCCTCTCCGCGCATTTGGCGTATCTTTTCTAAATCCTGCCTGTAGCACCGGAGATTTGTTTCCATTGACTGTCTTACCAAGGTCCCGATGTCAGGTGAATCCTTATCCTCCTGACCGCAGATCTGTTCGAATTCCCGCTGCAAAGACCCGCTGAGGTGAGTAATGAGCCTCAAATACGGAGCCTCTTCGGAATTGTGAAGGTCTTGAATTGAGTACAGAAGATCGTTCCTGCATTCGCGAAATACACAACTCAGGCCGTGAACAAGCTCTGTTGATTTATCCGCAAAATCATACGCATGGCGCTCTACAGGCTGTCCGAAGTAGAATTCGCGTGCTTCCTGCCTTTCTGCCTTTATAGTCAAATCGCCATGATCGGTGAACAGGCGCGCCTGTACCTGGCTGTTCGGCGACCTGTAAAACGCGCGATCCTGCATACCGGATAAGCCATAGCTGAATAAAAATGCGGCGGAATAAAGGGGGTCATCCGGCTCCAGAAGTGGAAAACGTTTCTTTTGTTCGTCGTTTAAAGATTCTCGGACGTACAACGATACGCGCGCTGCAAGCGTAAGCTGCCAAAAATGTGCGAACTCGTGATTGATGAATCTCAATGCCTGATAGTATTTCGCCCGCGTCGACATCGCTACCCAGCCCTGGTGACTTTGTTCTGTTCCTGTCCAAATCGCTCGCTTTTCCCTATCCGCCAGGCTCGGAAAGCGAATTTCAGTGTAATCAATAAATTCGTCGAGATCGGGGCGCGCCTCAAAGCACGCGCCCGCAGTGTCGGAAACACGCCCAATAACCACGGACGGAGAAGCCGGAATTTCAAAAATTTCTACCAGAAACTTCAGATGATAACGCGCAAATTCCTTTAAGTATCTATCATTAAACGGGACGTCTCCTTCCAGATACGGAGCCATAAAACGCACATAATCGCTATCTGGATTGTCCAAAATCCGCTGCGCCATTTGCAGGAGTTTCCGGTTTTCAAAGCTCTGCAGCGCCTCGGGCAATTCCATACGCTGGGAAAGTTCCCCGATCATAGCGTCATCCGCACCACAAGCCACAAGGCGGCGGAACACTTCAAACCGCTCCTCTTCCTCGAGCAGCCTAAAGCTCACCACGTCCATGCCCGCAAGCTCGGCAGTCCTTTGATTAAACTCTTCCAAAACATCACCTTTTTTATAAAAAGGAAAATATAAACGACATTAATAATTATGTCAAAATAATTAATCCCAGTCTGGCTTGCGCCCTTGAAAACAGCGAGATATAAAGAGGAGTCTTAAAATGAAAAGGAATTCCCTATATGTCCGATTTACTTGCCGAAGTTGATGAAATGATGCGCCGTGAGCGTATGGAAAAGCTCTGGAAAGAGCATGGCAACACGCTGCTGGCCTTTGTTGCCTTTGTTATTCTGGCCACGGCGGCACTTTCCGGCTATCGCGCCTGGAACAACAGCGCGAATGAAGCCAGCACAGAGCAACTAATCACCCTGCTCGGCGCGGCTGATTTCCCCGGCAACATCGACGGAGCCGAACTGGATATGCGTGGCGGTCATCGCGGTATCGCCTTGCTCAGCGCGGCAGGTCTTTTGTTAAAGGAAGGCAAAACCGAGGACGCGATAGGGCTTTATACAAAAGCGTCCGAAGATGGTGGCATCCCGGCTGATCTGCGCCAGCTTGCAACATTAATGCAGGTGAGGCTTCTGGCCTCATCAGATCTTGCGCCCTCTCCGGAAGAGCTCGCCAAGCGCCTGCAGGATGTGGCCGGAGACAAGGGGAGTCCGTGGCAGTTTTATGCCCATCTCGACATCGCCGCTCTAAAGGCAGCAACTGGAAATTACGACGAAGCGATGGAACATCTCAGCGTGGTGCAGGCCGGGCAGGGCGCGCCGGATAATCTGGTACAAAACGCGCGCGCGCTGGAACATCTTTACCGTCTGGAACAAGACCGACAACAAAACAGCGCCCCGGCAGAAGACAAGCAGGATTCATAATGACGATCAAACACCTCACCCCGCTTTTGATGATGGCCGTATTGCTTTTAGGCGCGTGTTCGCTTCTGGATGATGACGACGCACCGCCGCTGGAGGGCGAACGCATCTCGGTTCTGGAGCTGCAAAAAACGCTGGAGCCGGATGATGCAAAACTCCAGGAAGAAGGGTTAATCACACCCCCACCATGGCGCAATGAATTCTGGCCCCAGGCCGGGGGCTATCCCAACCACTCCATGCAAAATCTCGAGCTGGGTGCCGCGCCTCTAAATGTCTCATGGACCGCCAGCATCGGTCAGGGCAGCACATCCAAACTGCCATTGACCGCCCAACCCATCGTGGTTGACGGGCGCGTTTTTACTCTGGACACGGATTCCCGGCTTAGCGCCTTTGACGCGTCTACGGGTAAAGCCATCTGGCGCACGAACGTCGCTGTGCCGGAAGAAGACGACCCGGTCATAAGCGGCGGCATTGCCTATTCCGGCGGCGCAATCTATGTGACCAGCGGTTTTGATGAGATTCTTTCCGTCAAACCGGATGACGGGGAAATTCTATGGCGCAAAAAAATTGGAGCCCCCTCACGCGCCGCGCCAACTATTCTGGATGGCCGAGTCTTCGTTGTCACGCTTGACAACCGCATACTTGCCTTGTCTGCCGTGAATGGTGAAGATCTTTGGGAATATTCCGGCCTGGACGAGACGACCTCCCTGATTGGGGCGGCCAGCCCGGCGGCGAATGCCGATATTGTCATTCCGGCCTTGTCTTCGGGTGAAATTTTTGCCCTGCGTGTGGAAAACGGCTCTGTGGCCTGGTCTGACAATCTTGCCAATCTGCGCCGCTTCGGCGGGCTGGAGAGCTTGTCGGATATTCGTGCCCTGCCTGTTATTGACCGCGGCCTTGTTATCGCGCTGAGCTTTGGCGGGCGCATGGTCGCCATTGATGAGCGAACAGGAAACCGTGTCTGGCAACGCGAAATCGGCGGCGACAACACCCCGTGGATGGCCGGCAATCATATGTTCCTGATCTCCACAGAGAATGAGCTTGTTGCCCTTGGCCGCGAAAACGGCGTTATTCGTTGGGTCCGCCAACTCTCCAAATCCGATGACGGTGATAAGGTCGTCTGGAAAGGACCGATCCTGGCCGGAGGACGCCTCATGGCCTTTTCCAGCAATGGCCGCGCCATCGACGTAAATCCGGAAACCGGAGAAGTTCTCGGTGAGTGGAAGACCGGCCGCAATATTGTCATCGCACCCATCGTCTCCGGTGGCATTTTGTATCTGCTTTCGGAAGACGGCACTTTAACAGCGTATAAATAAATCATGAGCTTCACAGTTGCACTTGTCGGCCGGCCCAATGTCGGAAAATCCACGCTCTTCAACCGGCTGGCGGGGAAAAGATTGGCGATCGTAAACGATATGCCCGGTGTCACCCGCGACTGGCGTGAAGCCGAAGGACACCTCTTCGATCAGGATTTCCGGATTCTCGATACGGCAGGGCTGGAAGAAAACTTCGATGATTCCATTCGCGGACGTATGCGCAAGCAAACCGAATCCGCCCTGAAACACGCCGATGTCATTGTCTTTATTGTTGACGGCCGCGCCGGGATTACACCGCTGGACCAGCATTTTGCAGGCTGGCTGCGCAAACAGAAAAAGCCGGTTATCCTGGCGGTGAACAAATGTGAAAATGACAGGGTTATCCAATCCTCAATGGCAGAAGCCTACGCTCTGGGACTTGGGGAACCTGTCTCCGTTTCCGCCGAACACGGTGTGGGGATGGAAGACCTTTATCATGCACTGGAGCCCTATTTCAAAGAAGAAGAAAAACCGCAAAAAAGCACAGATGGCCCTGAATCCGATTTTGATGCGCTGGATGAAATCGAAGGGGATGAAACATTCGAATTCAAACAGGAAGAAGACGACCCGGAAAAACCTATTAAACTGGCTATTGTCGGTCGGCCCAATGTCGGAAAATCCACGCTCCTAAATGCTATTGTACAGGACCAGCGCGTCATGACCGGACCGGAAGCCGGGATCACGCGCGATGCCATTGCCGTGGACTGGGAATATGACGGACGTAAATTCAAACTGGTCGATACGGCCGGGATGCGCAAAAAAGCCAAAGTGCAGGACGAAATCGAGAAGATGAGCGTGGAAGATTCCATGCGCGCCATACGTCTGGCGCAGCTTGTCGTGCTGGTGATCGACGGGCAGGACCTGCTGGAAAAACAGGACATTCAAATCGCCGAACACATTGTCGAAGAAGGCCGCGCCCTGGTCATCGCCGTGAACAAATGGGATGTGGTGAAAGACAAAAAAGAAGTGTTGGAGGAACTGCAATACAAGCTGGCGAAATCTCTGGCGCAAATTAAAGACGTACCAATTGTCACAGTCTCCGCCCTGAACGGAAAGAACATTGATGGCGTTTTACAACGCGCCCTGAAAACCTATCAAATCTGGAACCGGCGCGTGCCCACGGGGCGCCTCAATCGCTGGCTAGCGAAGATGGAAAGCCAGAACCCCGCACCGCTGGTGAGCGGCCGCCAGAACCGCCTGAAATATATCACCCAGATCAAAACCAGGCCGCCGACCTTTGCTATCTGGGTTTCCCGCGCCGATAAACTACCGACTGCCTATAAGCGCTATATCATCAATGGGCTGAGGAAAGATTACGATATACCGGGAGTTCCGATTCGCCTGCTGGTGCGAACTTCAAAAAACCCTTACACCTCGGGCAAAGGCTGATCTGCTTCGACGGTAACCGTTCCGGCTTCGAACGCTGCACCGAAAGTAGGCAATTCCATCAGGGTTGAGCGGATCGAATCCGGGCTACCGCGCAGAACCATCTGACCGGAGACAAACCGTGAGCTTTGATCCACCGTGTCTTCCAGTACCCGCATTTGAGGCGCATACAGCCTATACGCATCATCATGAGCACCATAAGCCGCAGCCTTAAACGTCACGCGGGTGCGAGACGGTGTGCTTAATGGGAGAACGATGCTGTTTTGAAGTGAAATCATGAGCGGAAATTAATCACAAAATGAGGTTATGTGTAAAGATAAATTTCTCTACAACGTTACAACCTCACCATGCCGACTGCAGGACGGGCTGCACAGCTCCACAATAGTCTGCGCGACATCTTCCGGCGCAATGGCATCATCATCCGGGTATCCGCCGGGATAGGCTTCGTGCAACAAGGCCGTCTCAACGGCGCTGGGATGAACGATATTCACCCGCATATTTGTCTTTTCTGTTTCGGCTGCATAGGTCAATGCCATCATATTTACGGCAGCCTTGCTCATCCGGTATGCACCCCAATAGGCGCGGGGGCGGTTGTAAGTAAAAGAACCGGTAAAAACCACACGCGCGCCCTCCGCGGCCTGCAGCAACGGATCAAGGCTACGAATCAGCCGGAAATTTGCCATTACGTTTACATCCATAACCTTCTGAAAATCCTTGGGATTGGCATGTGCAAGAGGGCCGAGCGTCCCCAATATCCCGGCATTGCCAACGAATATATCGAGCTTGCCGAAACGTTCATGGATGGACGGGCCGATATTGTCCAGCTTTTCCAGTCTGCGCAAATCCACCGGCAACAGAGTAAACGGCTTGCCCCCGGCAGCTTGAACCTCATCATCCAGCTCCTCCAGCGCGCCCTGCGTGCGGGCCAGTGCAATCACATGCGCGCCGGCCTTGCCCAATTCCAGTGCCACCGCCCGGCCAATCCCGCGCGAAGCGCCGGTGACCAGGGCAATGCGTCCGGATAAATCTGTCATTAGCGCTTTTTCCCCTGCCGCTCACGCAGGCTGGTGACTTTTGAATCGGTCCATTTATTTTCATGATCCACCAGCTCCACCATATAATCCCCGGTGAAACAGGCATCGCAGAATTGTGGCGATTTATTATTGCGCTTCGCTTCGCCCATCGCGCGGTACAGGCCGTCGATCGAAATATAGGCCAGGGAGTCTGCCTTGATGTATTCACAAATCTCGTCAGCATTCATTTTGTGGGCCAGCAATTCTTCGGTATCCGGCGTATCAATTCCGTAAAAACAGCTATGCGAAGTTGGCGGCGAAGAAATCCGCATATGCACCTCTTTGGCCCCGGCGGCGCGCACCATCTCCACAATCTTGCGCGACGTCGTACCGCGCACGATAGAATCATCGACCAGCACAACTTTCTTGCCCTTGATATAGGACCGGTTGGCGTTATGCTTCAGCTTCACGCCCAAATGCCGAATCGTGTCGGTCGGCTCGATAAAGGTTCGACCGACATAGTGATTGCGGATAATACCTAATTCAAACGGCAATCCGCTTTCCTGCGCATAACCAATCGCCGAAGGCACGCCGCTATCGGGCACGGGAATGATGATATCTGCGCCTTCAACCGGGGCTTCACGCGCCAGCTCCTGCCCGATGGTCTTGCGCATCTCGTAAACGGAACGGCCATCCATGAAACTGTCGGGCCGTGCGAAATAAACATACTCAAACACACACAGGCGCTTGGGCTTAGGCTTAAAAGGCATCAGCGTTTCAACGCCCTTCTTGCTCAGAATGACAACTTCGCCGGCTTCGATATCGCGAACGAATTCAGCGCCGATAATATCCAGTGCGCAGCTTTCCGAGGCCAGGATATGGGCATCGCCCAAACGCCCAAGAACCAGCGGGCGAATGCCGTACGGGTCGCGCACCCCAATAATCTTGTCATTGGTATTGGCCACCAGCGAATACGCGCCCTTGATCTGTTTCACCGCGTCAATCAGGCGCTCCACGATATTCGTCTTTTTCGACATCGCCACCAGATGCACGATCACTTCAGTGTCGCTGGTGGACTGAAAGATCGATCCGCGCTTCACCAACTCCTTGCGCAGACCATGAGAATTCGTCAGGTTGCCGTTATGCGCCACCGCGAACCCGCCAAAATCCAGATCGGCGTAGAGCGGCTGGACGTTGCGGATATTCACTTCACCCGTGGTGGAATAGCGGTTATGGCCGATCGCCGCATGGCCTTTAAGCTGATTAATCACCGCTGCGCTGCTGAACGTTGAATCCACCAGACCCAGAGCCTTGCGGGAGAAAAAATCCTCGCCGTCATAGGTGACGATCCCGGCAGCTTCCTGCCCCCGGTGCTGAAGCGCATGCAGGCCCAGCGCCGTCATCGCCGCCGCATCCTCATGCCCGTAAATACCGAACACGCCGCATTCTTCATGCAGTTTGTCATCGTCAAACGGATGATAGGGAAGGCCCGGCTCACTCATTGAAATTCTCACCGCTTTCTTGTTCGAATAAGGAATTCATATTATCACGAAATTGCTCACTGTAGCCATTTACGCCATTCTGGCCAGAACCGGGAGGCGAATTTTCTTCCTCCTTCACCTGCTCATCGGTGAGGCCGCCCTGCTTCAGCACATCTATTTCCCTGAGCTTGTCGCGTGTCTGTACAACTTCTTTTTCCAGCTTCTCGCTCGCATCTTCCGGCACAAACCCTAGAAGAGCATCGGCCGTCTGCTCCAGATAAAAATGCGTACGGCTGCCCGCAAACCACTGTTCCTTCATTTCTTCACCCAGCAACATATGAAACGGCAGGTAAATCAGGCCCAGCATCAGCACGCCGCGCACCAGCCCGAACACCACTCCGAACGAGCGATCCACAGCGCCCAGCCCAATGGCGCGGATTGTCTCTGATAAAATATGGCTGATAATCGATAAAACAATAACCACCACGATAAAAATCGTGGCATAGGACAGGAAGTCTGAGGCCATATCCCACGGCACAACGCCGAACAGGCGCTCCTGCTCCTCCGCATCCGGATCAACATTCAACCAGCCATACATATGCGGAATTAGAAGCGGTCCAGCGAAATACGCGGCGGCCAAACCGCCCACCACACCGGCAATGGTCAGCGTCTCACGGATAAAGCCGCGCATAAACGCAATCCCGGCAGAGATAAGAAGAACAAGAACAACAAGAATATCAACGATCATCGACGGTCCCTCAAATGCGCCCGCGTTTCATCTGAACGGGCATCGCGAACCCAAAGAGATAGGGAAAAACGCCGATAATTGCAAGAGTTTTAAGCCGCTCTCACCCTACGCGTGGTGAACAAATCCGCAAGCTCCTGCAGATGACTTAATTCCTCGGTTTTCAGCGGCGGTTTCGCGGCCCTGTCCTTCTTAGATTTTTGAGCCGGAATCACCGCGCCGTTAAACCCCAGCTTTGCTGATTCCTTCATCCGCAAATCCGGCTGTGCCACCTGCCGGATTTCCCCGGCCAGGCCGATCTCGCCGAAAAACACAGTTTCAGACGGCAGAGGCGTTCCGTTCAGCGCGGAAATCAGCGCGGCCGCCACGGCGAGATCCGCCGCCGGCTCATGAATCCGAATACCGCCTGCGATATTGAGAAAGATATCACAGCCCGAAAGCTGTAAACCGCAGCGCGCCTCCAGCACCGCACAAATCATCGCCAGCCGGTTGTGATCATAGCCCAGTACCGCGCGGCGCGGAGAGGCCAGAGATGAAGGCGCCACCAGCGCCTGCACCTCCACCAGCATCGGCCGCGTACCCTCCAGCCCGGCAAGAACCGCGCTCCCGGCCGCATCCTCATTGCGTTGAGAAAGAAACAGGGCAGAAGGGTTGGCCACTTCCACCAACCCTTCTCTGGCCATTTCAAAAACACCAATTTCATCCGTCGGACCGAAACGATTTTTTACACTGCGCAGGATTCTGAACTGATGCGAACGCTCACCCTCGAAATACAAAACTGTATCTACCATATGCTCCAGCACGCGCGGACCGGCAATTTGTCCTTCCTTGGTCACATGCCCCACAAAAATAACGGCGATGCCGCGTGATTTGGCCATGCGTATAATTTCCTGCGTGCAGGTCCGCACCTGGGTCACCGTGCCGGGCGCAGAATCGATAGAATCAATAAACATCGTCTGGATAGAATCAATCACAAGAATTTCGACTTTATCCTCCCCGGCGCCCGCCTCAACGGTCGCAATAATATCGCGGACATTGGTCGCAGCCGCCAGCTCCACCTGCGCATCAGCCAGCCCCAAACGCTCGGCCCGCATCCGTACCTGATCCACAGCCTCCTCGCCAGAGACGTACACGCAACGTATAGGTTTGAGATTTGTCTTACCCCCCGCTTGAATATCGTTCTTTTCACCGGGACGGGACGTTAACTGCTCTATGATATCGGGGCCGCGCGCACCCGCCAAACGACAGACCAGCTGAAGCAGCAAAGTCGATTTCCCGATCCCCGGATCACCGCCAATCAGCGTCGCCGATCCCGGCACCAACCCACCGCCGGTCACGCGGTCAAATTCGCTAATCCCTGAAATATGGCGCGGATAAGTTCGGCGCTCCGTCTCCGCCAGAGGAATCAAATCGATCCTGCGCCCACGCTTGCTGCCCAGCCCCTTGGGCACGCTGGCCGCTTCCATGACCTCCTCGGAAATACAATTCCATTCTCCGCACGCATCGCACTTACCCGACCATTTCCGGTGGACCGCCCCACATTGATTACAGACATATGATTTTTGTGCCTTCGCCATTGCCCCTCTCACAACCAACTTATATGAGAATCACTCTAGCGAAACAAAGAGAACATTTCAAGAACAAAATGATAGGGTTTAATGAAAAGCCGCCTTGTTCTGCGCAAACAAGGAAAACATCTCCGAACAGGGTTGGCGAAATGTGGGCATCGCAGCAGGCAATTCCCGCAGCACCTGCAAATGACGCTCAAACTCGCTCCGCGCCGCTAGATACATCCCCTGGACGTAGTGTATGCCGGGATGATATTCGTGCAGCTGCGCGGCATGCTGCGCGGATTTCACGCCCTCCGCCACGATCAGAACACCGGGCATCATCGCCTCGATAAAGTCCATCACATGATCGAGAGAATGCGCATGATGCGGGGCTGCGCACACCGTCTTGCGATCCAGCTTGATGTAGTCGATCATCTCCTCAAATTCGCTCAAGCGGAACACGTCGTTCAGGCTCAACCCGATATCATCGATCGCAAAGCCGATACCGTAATGCCGGAACAGCTTCAGAATATGTCGGCTCATCGCCAGATTGCCGGTACTCTCATGGATTTCAAAAATGATCTTGTGCGAACCACTCAGCCCCAGCGCCTCAATCCGCCCCAGAACGCTGCGGATAAATTGAGAGTCACGCAAAGAATGCGCCGAGACATTCACGGAAATCTGTTTCTCCCCGCAATCCGGATATTGCAGCAGGGCGCACAGCACTAAAATCGTATCAATGCGGGCGGTAAAGCCGTTATTGTACAAAAACATGATAAACGGATAGGGCGCAATCGCCTGGCCCTTTGAATCCTTCAGCCGCAGCAGAAACTCCGCAGGTTTTTTAAGCGGCACCGAAGAATAAAGCGGGTGCCAATGCTCCATGCCGAAGATGGGGCGGCCATCCAGAACCATTTCTGCCATCCCGCCAAGTC
>CAYGSN010000005.1:0-84311 GCA_964352675.1 uncultured Pseudobdellovibrionaceae bacterium | reverse complement strand
GTTCGGTGGCGGAGGGGGCGGCGGAGTGTTCGGTATCTAGGCGCCAGTCATTCAATCAAAGATTTTTCTTTTTATATGCCCAATATTATTCTGCAGCCACAGCCGCTCTTTTAGGAAAGCGAGCATATTTATATGCTGCACCAACAAAGACCAGAACAGCCGTATAAAAAACCAGCTCCATCCCGGTTGGGCGTGGCGTATAGCCAACGAGGACGCTCAAAGTCTGCCCAATAAAGCTATGTCCTGAAATAAACGCCGATGTGTCCCATACTTGCTGGTAAAGCTCTGGCAAAATATCCGCAGCAATCAGGAAATTCGCGCCCTGCGCAGCCATTCCCGCGCTTAAAATAATCAACAGCCAGCTCGTCACCGTAAACAAATACCGCTGCGAAGCTTTCAACAAGCCAAAATATAACATGAAACCGATAAAGGTTCCTCCCAGGGCACCAATCATTCCACCAGCTATAATCTCCGATAGTGTAAAGACCCCCGATGCCGTCATGCCATACGCGAATAAAACAATTTCCGCACCTTCGCGGAAAGTGGCCAGAGCCACCACACCCACCAGGACATAAACAGACTTTTGTCCATGCATAACCTCTTGTCCCATTTCCTTAAGATTTCGCGCCAGTTCGCGCCCGTGGGTTTTCATCCAGATCACCGTCCAGCTCAGAAATCCAACAGCTAGGAACATGATGCATGCGTTAAAGATTTCCTGTCCTACACCATCAATCGCCTGGGAAATCCGATCGGTAAAAAAAGCAATCATAATCGACCCCAGAATCCCCAGCCCCAAACCGGCCGCCGCCAGATTGATGCGGTTTGGTAAACCCCGCGTGGCGGCCATCACAATACCAAGCACAAGTGCAACTTCAAGAATTTCACGAAAAACGATGGTGGCTGTAGGAAACATTGTGTAACTGTCCTCTGCTTATTCGGCGACGATATAGCCGTTTGCACTGTCCGCATTAAACTCGCCAAAGAAGTGGTGGCGACCAGGCTTCAAAGGTCCCACAAAAATTGTGGCCGCACTGTTGCCGGGAATGATTTTTTCACGGTTCATATCGTGGCTCTCAAATTCTTCGGGGGTTGCGTCCTGATTGTCTACACGCAACTTAATCTTCTCACCGGCAGGAACCGTAATTTCCTCCGGAATAAATTTGTGATCCTTAATCACGATCTCATAGATATCTCTCTGTTCAGATGCAGCACTGGCCGTTTCGGCGCCCAAATTTCCGGCAGCAGGCTCAAGCTTCGCAAACCATTCCCGCGTTTTTGCCTCGTCATGATTTTCTGAAGAGAAGTGCAACGCCTGTACCGTTTCGTCCAATACACCAACAGCAGCCGAATTTAAAGATTTATCTGCGTGCAATGTGTCAACAGAGCTTTCAAGCGTGTAGGTAATTTCGTGAATTTTTTCAAGATCTGCATCGGACAACGTTTCCGTTTTCAAAAGCTCTGCTATTTCCGCGCTCTTCTCTTTCAAAACAGCCTTGGCTTCCTGTGACCCTTGCAAAACCTGCCCCTCATAATGCTGAACGCGAGTCTTATCTCCCTGCTCTTCTGCATATGCTACGGGCATTAGAAATAGCAGCGGAAAAGCACCAAAGGTAAGTAAAATAAGAGATTTATACATGATCTGTCCTTTTATGCCTGTAATTTAAATGATACTCATTCTCAATTATCACAAGAATAAAAACAGCACAAGCCCCCTCTTCTTAAAGCTCCAATATCCAACTCTCCAGGCGGCGCATAATCGTAGGTAGAAAGAAAACAGAGGGCAAAAGCGATGGATCTTTTTTCTTCTTGGGCTCAGGCTTTGCGCTCTTCATAAGCTCCACAAAACCCTCTATTGTTTTTGAAATTTGAACCTTTCCTGGCTCACAAAACCCTTGTATTTCAACGATTCCACCTGCCTCTTCCATTGCAATAACGGGTGTACCACAGACCAGGGATTCCAGTACCACATTCGGCATGCCTTCCCACCGAGAAGGCAACAAAACGTAATCTGCTTGTGCCATAAACTCCCATGGGTTTTTCTGATAGCCTTGCAGAAACACATGGTTTTGCAGTTGGGCTTTCTTGATAAGTCTCTCAAGCTCTGCGCGCTGCTCTCCCTCACCCAAAATGTCCAGCCGCCAGTCACGGTCAAATTTCATGCCCTGAAGCGCCATAATAAGCCTGTCAAATCCCTTCTCATACGATAAACGGCCCGCTGCGACAAAATGCGTCTTTTCCTTGCGCTCTTTGGTAACAATAAATTTCGGTGGTATATGCGTTAAAATCCGCTCTGTATCGACGGGATTGAACAGCGTCTTATGCTTCTTCATCTGCATTTTCAGGACATTACGGAATTCCTCAATCACAAGACCGGACGGGCTGATCACAAGATCAGCATGCGGATAGCCATATTGATAAACATAGCGGCATAAAGCGCCCCGCAGCCCGTATTCGCGCATCAAAACTGTTGGCAAAGAGGCCTCCCGGACAATAAATTTTGCCTTGGGCAAAAACGGTTTCACTAACAGCGCCAAGGCGTTCATGTGTACAATCGTACTGATAACGACATCGGGCTTAATGTGCCGCAGCTTCCGGATCAAGCTGAAATAGCCCGTGCGCGCCCGGGATTTGTGCAGCACATGCACCGGGATTTCCTTATGCACCCAGTCTTGAATCGGACCACCACTCAGGGCCACCAGCTCCGGCGCAAACCGGCTCCGGTCGAGGTTGTTGGTCAAAGTAATCAAAACACGCTCTGCCCCGCCTGCTGAAAGCGTCGGCAGCAAGAAAACCACCTTTTTTTTCTTGATAGAGTTGGATTGCGCGGAGATTGTGCCCTCCTGGGGTGAGTGGTTTGCCTGTTGATCTAAAACAGATATGGCATGTGCAGAATGTGATAGGGGCATAAACTGCTTTTCATTTGTTTCAAAGGCACTTGTAGGAAATGTCTGCAGGGAATTTTAACCCCTTCCAAACACCCTTGATATCGTAAACAATCGGATCAAAACTATCGTTGGTATTCAAAAGATTCAAAACACTGCTGACTTTCATTTCTGTGTAAATTCTATGATTAACCGTCAGTGTGACGCAATCATATTTTTTATCCTGCGGCAGTGAGGCCAGCAATTCAATACCGTATTCCTCCATAACATCTTCCGCCACCGCATGCGGATCGTGAACATCCACACTATGCCCGAATTCCTGTAATTGCCGCACAATATCTATCACTTTGGTATTGCGGATATCGTTGATATTTTCTTTGAAGGTGAAGCCCAGGAGCAAGATATCTGCCGGTTCGGCCTCAAATCCCCTGGCCCGGTTCAAAAACCGGTCGATCCGTCCGGCAACGTATTGCCCCATGCTGTCGTTGATTTTGCGGCCCGCAAGGATCACCTCCGGCTGGTGCCCTATATCCAGGGCGCTTTTCGCCAGGTAATACGGATCGACGCCTATACAATGCCCCCCGACCAAACCGGGAACGAAAGGCAGAAAATTCCATTTTGTGCGGGCGGCCTCAAGCACGTCATAGGCCGAAAGGTCCATTTTGTTCAGCAACATGGTCACTTCGTTGATAAAGGCCACATTAATATCGCGCTGCGCATTTTCAATGGCTTTCGAGGCTTCGGCGGTTTTGATATCGCGTGCCTTGAAAATTTTTCCGCCATTCATCTGGCCGTATAATTCCGCCAAAAGCTCTGTAACCTCAGGAGTTTGCCCTGCCACAACCTTCATAATGTTATCAACAGTATGCTCCTGATCGCCGGGATTGATGCGCTCCGGCGAATACCCCAGGAAAAAATCCTTCCCGGCCTTCAGGCCGCTGGCCGCTTCCAGTACCGGCCCGCAAATATCCTCAGTCACGCCGGGATAAACCGTGCTTTCATACACCACGATATTGCCGGGCTTCAGGAGGTTTCCAATTGTTTTCGACGCCGCTTCAATCGCCCGTAAATCAGGCTGATTTTTATCATCAATCGGTGTTGGTACGGTAACGATATAAATATCGGCTGCGGCAATGGCGTTCTGATCGTTCGTGAATTTACAGGTAGTCGTGCGCAAATCCGCCTGACGGATTTCACGATTGCTGTCCCACCCTTTCTGCAGTTCTGCAACTCGGGTCTGATCGATATCAAATCCGCTGACTTGGCCGTATTTGGCCAATACGACAGCCAACGGCATTCCGACATAACCCAGGCCGATAACAGCGATATGCGATGAATGTAGGTCCCTAATCATAACCCAATCGTGTTTACCTGAGCTTTGGTGGAGATTCAATAAAATTCGCAGCAAACCGCAGATTTAAAGCAACGGCCCTTGCGCTTTTCTTTCAACCGCGCCATTGTGCTTTAATCACGATTTACAAGGAGACCGATATGGCGCAAACGCTTGATGAGTATCTCTCACAGGAAATTGAAACTCTCAAATCCGAAGGTCTATTTAAACCGGAGAGGGTGATTGTTTCGCCGCAAGCCGGTGAAATCGCGGTCAATAGCGGCGCCCAGGTTCTGAATTTCTGCGCAAACAACTATCTTGGTTTGGCGAACAATGAATCTCTCGTTGAGGCAGGGAAAGCGGCGATGGATCATTACAAGGCCGGAATGGCATCAGTACGGTTCATATGCGGAACATTAGACATTCACAAAACCCTTGAAAAGCGCATGGCAGCGTTTACAGGAAAACAGGATGTGATCCTCTATACATCCTGTTTTGACGCGAATACGGGCCTTTTTGAAACGTTATTGGATCAAAGTGATGCGATTATAAGCGACGAGCTGAACCATGCCAGCATTATCGATGGTGTGCGTTTGTGCAAAGCCCAACGCTTCCGCTACAAAAACAATGACATGCAGGATCTCGAGCGTTATCTGAAAGAATCCGGTAGCGCGCGATTTCGTATGATTGTCACCGATGGCGTATTTTCGATGGATGGGACGATTGCTGACCTCCCCGCCATTTGCGAGCTTGCCGAGAAATACAACGCCCTGGTGGTTGTAGATGAAAGCCACGCCGTGGGCTTTATGGGCGATAGAGGTACAGGCAGTGTTGACTTTCACAATGTGACCGAGCGCGTGGATATCGTCACCGGCACCTTCGGCAAGGCCCTAGGCGGTTCTTCCGGGGGCTATACGGCCGCCAGTAAGCCGGTTGTGGAGTGGCTGCGACAACGCTCCCGCCCCTATTTATTTTCAAACACCCTGGCTCCCGTCATTGCCGGTATAGCACTGGCCGCACTCGATATCCTGGAAAAAGAGGGCCCGGCCCTACGCAAAAAACTGCAGGAGAACAGTGTTTATTTCCGTGAAAAAATGACTGCCGCGGGTTTTGACTTGTTGCCAGGAAAACATCCAATTATCCCGGTAATGCTCTATGATGCGGCTTTGGCAGCTAAATTCGCGGAAGAAATGCTCAAGCGCGGCGTGTATGTCATCAGCTTTTCTTACCCGGTTGTGCCCAAAGGCAAGGCCCGCATCAGAACGCAAATGTCGGCAGCTCACAGCCGCGAAGACATTGACCGGGCAATTTGTGCCTTTGCCGAAGTGGGAAAACAGCTCGGTGTTTTAAAAAGCGCCGCTTAGCTCCTAACCGAACAGCCGTTGCCAGAATCCATTGGATTTCTTGGCTTCTTCGTGCTCTAACCTCCCCAGGATTGTTTTATTCTGTTGACGCAGAGCGGCGATCATTTTCTTCATATTCTGGATGGTTTCTTCCTGCCCGGCTTTCTCACCCCCCTGCCCTTCGCGCTGATCTGTGATGAGCATGGTCAGGCGTTTCTGCTGCTCCTGAGATTCTTCCAGAGACTGGCGCAAAGCCTCAATCTGCTCTGTCAGCTGTTCACGCTCCCGCGCACGCTCCTCTGACGAGCGCGCCTGATCACTTTCCATGTGCCGCATGCGCTCACGCAGAATTTCCAGTTCAACGCGCGTGTCCTGCGCTCCGCGTTGTAAATCAAAACGCTGTTGAACAGGCCCCCTGCCCTGCACGTTTTGGGCTGTATAATGCTGTGAAGTCTGGCTACCTGTTTGTGTATCGTTATCATTGTCTGGCTGCTGGTCGTCCGTCTGACGAACGCGGTCTCCATAAACCCTTATCAGCTCCGCTACATCAATTTTAGGATTCCCGTCATCATCTTTTTCAACGCTAATCCCCTTCTTATCGATATGACGATACAATGTGGCGCGGGTCACACCCACCATATCGGCAGCCTTTGAAATTGTGACTTTCATGACGGATCCCTCTTCTTTCCTGATGTGTTCTGGCGTGTATTGCAACGATTCAATAGGACATGTTTATACGTGTATCATACCCTCCCGCCACGGCCTTGTCTATCTATCCGGGGCTGCACACCTCTAAACACCCACATCAATGCAGCACATGATTCCGATAAAACACAGCAAAGGGGCTGTTTAGTGTGTTGTATTTAGGGGTGTTCGATTATACATGACTATGCGTGTATAATTTTTTTGTTTGTTTCCCACAGTGGGTTTTGCTGTGTTCATGTGCGTATACCTATGTGTATACTCCTGTCCGCCTTGTGGATAATTATACAATGTGATAGTGTATAGGCTGTTCAGGTGCGAATCGTGCCTCGACGCTCACTGTGTATTCTTCTGTGTATAATTCTATACGCCTTTCATTCCGGAAGGTATTTTTTTAATCTTATATAAAAAGGAGGTCCGGAGACGAAAACCTCAGCAATCTTTTATTAAAACGCCTGTAAATACAAAAAAACCACCGCGGCAACGGTGGCTTTTTCAGGATTTTAGACAAAGCGGTATTACGCCTTAAATTATCTACGCTCATTGTAATGCTGCGCGAATCACGATGCAAGAACTTGTTTTTGCATTGAAGGGTTTTCTTTGTCTTATACACAAGAAACAAGGCAGGCTCTATGGCCCGGCATGTTTTAAGACCATAAAAGATTTTGGGTTGTTTTCGTGGATAGAAAACCATGCAGCACGTTCATGAACGCTCGTTTGATCATAGTCTAAGCCCGAGGTCCCAGCAGGGGACCGATAACGCGGAAGAGGGAGCTTGTTTTAACGGCCTGCCGCAAGGGGTGGGGCGCTACGATCTTCTCATGCTTATAAAGAAAACAGGCAAGGTCGCCGGCTTTAAATCCCGGATGGTAGAGCTCCTAGATTATTACATGGCCTATACACGCGATTCAGACTGGGAAGAGGGGGCTTACGGCCCCGTCATCTACCAATCTATTGCGCGCACTGCCCTGGATTTAGGGCTATCCGAACGTCAGGTCCAACGCCTGGAAACCCAGCTGCATGAAATTGGCGCCCTTCAGTGGAATTATAGCGGAAATTGCAAACGCTACGGCAGGCGCTGCGAAAAGACCGGCAGACTGCTTTACGCCTATGGTGTGGACCTTTCTCCCTTGGCCGGCCTTCACCAAAAGCTTTGCGGCCTGCATCAAAGTAAAAAGAAACATGATGAAAACTGGATGAAACTCAAGCGCCAGATATCTTTTTACCGCAGGGCCTGCAAAGATATGCTGGAAGCCGTGCCGGAGATTGTCACTGAGGAACAATACACAAAGCTTACAAACATGCATGAGCGTATTGCCTATAGCCGTATCCGGGCAGGGCTTGCTTTGGAACGGCTGCAGGAGCTCCACGATCTGCATAAATCCCTGTACGAGATTTTAAACATAGCCCTTGAGCAAGACACCCCTCCAATACGCCGGGAAGTACAGCCGGATACTGTAAAAAATCAAAGCTCCTTGCCTGTAAAAATGACGCGCCGGGATGTCAAAAATGTCGTGCAGAAAGAATCTACAACTCAGAAAAAAACAGATAAATCTGATTCTCAAAATAGATTTGAGGAAAGGGGGAGTAGGGGGCTGCAGCAAAAAGCAAAACCGCAATCCAAAGTACTTTCGCCTCCTTTGGCCGCCGGGATGGAACACATTGAATTGAAAGATGTTTTGAAGCTTCTTACACCACATTTTCGGGAACTGGGGCCGCTTCACGGACCTAAAAGCTGGACAGATATTGTTGAAACGGCCTATAGGCGGAGCACAAATCTGTTTATCAGCTCCAAAAGCTGGCAAACAGCCTGTGAGTTGCTAAGCCGAAACGGCGCAGCATTGTGTGTGTTGCTGACCGATAGGGCTGTGAGCAGGACGGATAATCCCGTGCAAAAACCAGGTCATTACTTCAACGCACTCTTGGTTCGCGCCAGAGCAGGAGAGTTGCATTTAGATCGCTCGCTTCTAAGGGAAATCTAGGATGATTCCACTCGTTATCCTATCAATCCGGCTTGTTTTGCTTTTCTCCGGATTTCATCAAAATCTGTCTCGGGTGTTAACACAATTCTGTCTCCCTGAGCATTAAAATAGGGCAAGACCAAATCGGTTAAAATCGCTGTGCTGTCTCTTGTTTCCAGATGTTCGATTTGGGCCAGTTTTAGAAGATGTGCCGCAGCTTCGCAAAGTGATACACTTTCCACACAATTGGTAAGCGATAAGGTCCAATTTGGTGCAGGAGAGTGGATCTGATCTATAAATGTTTTTAAAGAAGCAGTCAGCGGCCTGTATTGTTTCCATTCATTATAAAAAGAGGTGTGCCCGAGTTGGATAGTGCCGGGTTCTTCGGAGAAATCCAGAGCAGCATAATTGCCATTTATACTCACGATTCTGGTTCTTTTTACACCCCGGCGGGATAATTCAATATTTAAAGGAATTTGGCCGACAAGGCCTGTTGCTACGTAATGATCTTCCGGAGTGATTGTAATTTTTCTCAAAGATAGCTGATCGTCAAATAATACACGCACTACAGACCAGATATGGGGCAGAATATCGTCCGTGATTGGGGTGTAGATATCCGCAGTTTTTGTGTCACCATAACGGTTTTCGGTTTCCGGGTCATGCCAGATTATTGTTATTTCTTTTATATATATCTGTTTGATTTTGTTTTTGAAATCATGGAGATAGCTGGCCAACAAAAACTCAAGATTAACACCAGCAGGAATTTTTTTTGTACCGGCAAGGGCTGCGAGGGCGTTTGCATCATCAAGATTTAACGCCAAAGGCTTTTCAATGAGAACAGGTATATTGTGGTTTAAAGCTGTATGTGCGTCCTTAAAATGCTTGTGAGGCTGTGTTGCAATAATGGCGCCGTCCCAATTGGGGTTCGGGGGCCAGTCTTTTAGAATATCTACATTGTGAAATTTATTGCTTTTTGCCCAGCTTTGCGCAGATTCGAAGCCATGCTTTGTGATCCAGAAAATCTGTATCTTTTGGTTTGGAAGAGTGCAAAGGGCGTTAATAATGACCTTGGACCACCTGCCGCCGCCAATGATCCCAAGCGTTAACATCAGGCTGCAGCGGATAAGGTGTTTGCAGATATGGTTTTTCCAATTGGCATGTATATTACATCCTCGGGAAGTGTGATGTTTTTAAGGAGGCTTCGTCCGTCAATAACCAACTTTGTGCTCATTAATGTTGTTAGCTGGCTCCAATCTATTTTCACAAACTCGGGCCATGCCGTTGCTATGGCGACGGCATCAGAATCTTGGAAAATATCGTCTATACTCTGCGCGATTTGTACATTGGGCATATCCAGTGTTTTTATGAGCGGGTCATAAGCGAGAATTGTTGTGCCCTTTTCTTTTAGCTTTTCAATGAGGATCAGGGACGGGGACTCCCGCAAGTCGTCTGTACCTGGTTTAAAGGCTAGTCCCAGAATACCTATTTTTTTGTTTTTCAGGCTTCCCAACACCTCTTCAATTCGCGAAACCATGGCAGCGGCACGGCCTTGGTTAATAGAGATGGCTGCACTTAAAAGCGGCATGCTTAGCCCGAGTTTTTGCCCAAAAGCCTTAAGAGCAAGCGTGTCTTTTGGCAAACAGCTGCCGCCGTAACCGATTCCGGCGCGCAGATAAGATGTAATTCCCGCAGGCGTACCGCCCGGCGCCAAACGTTTATCCAGTGTTACCGCATCCATTACATCATCAATATCCGTGTTTGGATAGTGTTCACAAATCTGGGCGAACTCATTTGCAAAGGATATCAGGGTGGCTAGAAGACAATTATTGGCGTATTTGCAGAGCTCTGCATTATAGGGCGTCATGGTCAGAATTGTTGCGTTATAAGGGCCATATAACGCTTTCATGATGTCTTCTGTTTGCGGGTCAGAACATCCTAAAACAATGCGGTCAGGCGTCTCAAAATCCTCTACGGCGCGGCCTTCTTGCAGGAATTCCGGGTTCATGCACAGACCAAAGTCTTTTCCGGCCGTCTTTCCTGAAGAGGCTTCAAGCGTTTGGCGTACAAGCCCGTCAGTTGTCCCCGGCAAGACAGTGCTTTTTGTAACAATAACCGGAAATCCTTTATGATGTTTCAGGGATTCCCCAATGGTTTCGCAGGCTTTTTGAACGGCACCCAGACTTATTTCCTGACCGATTGTGGGCGTGCCAACAGCGATGAAAATAATGTCCGCCTCGGCACATGAACCGTAAGAATTCGTAGTAGAAACAGCCGGCAACAGCTTTTCCAGGCCCGGTTCATGAAACGGGGCATGACCCGACTTTATCGTGTCAAGGCGTGTTGTATCTTTATCAATACAGGTTACCTCGTGGTTCTTGGCCGCGAGACAAGCTGCCGTTACAAGCCCAACGAAACCTGCACCAATAACGGTGATTTTATACGGCATAGGATTTTTTTTCCTCTTCCGTAAGATAGGATCTCAGCGTTCTGGCTACTCCGTCTTCCAATGATACAAGGGGTGTATAACCAGTGTCTCTTTTTATCTTGCTCAAATCCGGGCAGCGGCGCTGTGGGTTGTCTGTAAGATATTCCTTGTCCTCGCTTACCTCTCTGATAACCGGCAGGGTGGGGCGGTTCAGTACATCTGAGCCGACTTTACTGACCAGTTCTGCAAGATTATACATGGAAATTTCTCCCTTATCGTTCCCCATATTATAGGGCTCGCCTGATTGCCCGCACAGCAGAATCAGAAACATTGCTCTAACGGCATCAGATACATAGCAAAATGTGCGCGTAGGTTTGCCATCGCTGAGAAGAATAATGGATAGATCATTCAATATGCTGTTCAGAAAATCGGGCATAACACGGCGATCATCCAGCCTCAAACCAGGTCCAAAAACATTGAATGGGCGCGCCATTTTTACGTTTACGCCGTATTTTTGTGCAAAAATTACGCTAATTGTTTCGGCAACCCGTTTTGATTCATCATAGCAAGCGCGTGGGCCCGTAAAGGATGTGTTTCCCCAATAGGTTTCCGGGGTAGGGATGCATTCTGCTGCCGGATCTCCGTAAACTTCGCTTGAACTCATGATTAAAACAGATTCACAGTTCTGCTTTTTTGCGAGCTCCAGCATGTTTCGCGTTCCGGAAACGTTTGCATCAAGCGTTTCTAAGGGATGTTCTCGGTAGAAAATTGGGGATGCAATACTGGCACCGTGAATAATAAAATTAACAGGATCTGTGGTTTCATATGGATCGGTTATATCCTGTGTTACAAAATCAATATCGTTACGACCCTGAAGATGCTGTAGGCGCCCTTTTGAGCCCGTAATGAAATTGTCCAGAGCAATGATCTTTACAGGTTCTTTTGCCTGTACCGTATTATACAGGGCAAGAACTTCCACAACATAACTGCATAAAAACCCCTGTGCGCCGGTGATCAGTATAGTTTTTCCCTCAAAGACCTGAAACCTGTCTTTCAGTTCATCAACAATGGTTTTGCAGTCATCCTGTATAATAGTGTTCATTTTTCAATACTCTGATAGGTGCTGTGATAAGGGCCATCATGTCCATATTTTCCACGGGGCGGTGCCGTTGTCCCATGATTCCTGGAGCTGCTGGCGCTCTCGCAAAGTGTCCATGGGCTGCCAGAATCCCTCATGTTTAAAGGCCGTAATTTGGTTCTGTGAAGCCAGGGTCTGGAGCGGCTCTTTTTCCCAACTAATATGATCCCCGGCGATTGTATCAAGGGCTTCAGGTTCCAGCACAAAAAATCCACTGTTGATCCAATTGCCATCGCCCAGGGTTTTTTCCCGCACACTGGTTACGGTATCGTTTTCAATATCCAATGCGCCAAAGCGGCCGGGCTGCCTTACTGCCGTAACAGTTGCAAGTTTTCCGTGTTTTTTGTGGTGCTCAAGCAAGGCCCCAATATCGACATTTGAAACACCGTCACCGTAGGTCATACAAAATGGTGAGCGGCCAATATGATCTTGGACGCGCTTAATTCGCCCGCCAGTCATGGTATTGGACCCTGTATCAATTAGTGAAACAGTCCAAGGCTCCGAGCTGCCCTGTCCCTTCAGATATTGTATATCGCCACTTTTTAAATCAATTTGAAAATCAGTATGATGGCGGTGATAATTGGCAAAATATTCTTTGATAATATAGCCTTTATAGCCGAGGCATATCACAAAATCATTCAATCCATAATGGCTGTAAATTTTCATTATATGCCAGAGAATCGGCTTTCCGCCGATTTCTACCATTGGCTTTGGAATATTGACTGTTTCTTCGGAAAGGCGGGTGCCAAAGCCGCCCGCAAGGATAACAACTTTCATAATTCTAATCTTCTATAATTCTGACCTCGGGCAAAGGAACAATCATTTTGGATTTTAATCCGCGTTCCCGTAATTGCTGGGAAATGGGCTCCCAATAATGCCAGGCCAAAAGAATGACGTAGTCGGGCTGTTCGTCAATTAAACGCTGATTATTTACAATCGGGATATGCATGCCGGGCAAATATTGATTAAGCTTGAGTGAGGTCGGCTGTTCAGCAATATAGGGGATCAGGTCTGGCCCAATCCCTGCAAAATTTAGAAGCGTGCTCGCCCTAGCAGGACATGAATTGCCAACAATGCTGTGCCCTTTTTCCTTGCAATCAAGGATCAGGCCCAGCAGATCATTTTTAACCTTGGTTGCTTTGTCCTGAAACTTTTTGTAATAGGCAGGATCAGAAAATCCGGTTTTATCTTCCGCATCAAGCAAGGCTTGTACGCTTGGCTTTATGATATGATTTTTACCCTTGGCGACGTAGACTCGAATATTCCCGCCATAGCGGCTCACAGTCATGGCATCAATCACAGTAAAGTCGTAGAAATCAAAGAGGGTCACAAGTGATTTCAGAGAATAGGACCGTAGATGCTCATGATAAATAGTATCGAATTGCAAATGTTCCATAATTGCTGTGAGATAATGGTTTTCAAGAACAAAATAACCATCATCAGCCACCAGAATTTCCAGGCCACGTAAAACGTCTCCAAGACTTTGCATATGCGCAAAGACATTCGTAGCGGTCACAACCTTCGCCGGGCCGTGGGATTTCAGAATTTGTTCAGCAACATTTTCGTTGAAAGGCGCCTGTATTGTCTCTATTCCGTCCTCATTGGCAATTTGGGCTATATTGGTCGGTTCTACACCAAGGGGTCGCATGTCGCGTTTTTTAAAGCCCTTCAGGAGGGTGCCGTCATTTGAACCAATATCAACAATCAGGTTGTTTTGGGCCACACCGAGATCTTGGATAATATCAGCGGCCATTTGATCCTGATACATGGCCAGTTCTTTGGTAATTCCAGTGCGATAGGGATATCCGGGGTGGTAAACCACTTCGCCGGGCACAACGTAATCCAACTGTGACAGTGTGCAGTCTTTACACCATAGTTGGCGCAGGGGGTAAGTTGTTTCAGGCTCCTGCAGCTGGTCTTTGGACAAAAGCGTGTCACATAAAGGCTGATGACCGAGGTCAATAACCAACTCTAAATTCCCACTTCCGCAAACCTGACATGTTTTTACTGGTCCGTTTGGGATATTATGGTCTGGCCGTGTTGAATTCTGAACGGATTTTTCTTGGATTGCAGGCATAAATCACTCTCATATTTTTCAAAATTGAGGCATGTTAGCACCCTTAAATCCAATATAAAAGCCGTTTTTGACTTCTTCAGGGTATAAAGACTTGCAAAAATCCTATACAGTTTCTAAAAGACAGAAATGACACGATCAAAGCCGCTTATCTCCGTAGTTATTCCTTGTTACAACGAGGAAAAGAATATTGTCCGGGCCTATAAGGCTGTGCGGGACGTATTTGAGACCTTACCCCACTATGATTTCGAGATTGTTTTTACGGACAATCATAGCACAGACAATTCATTTCAGGAGATGGACAGGTTGGCACAAGAGGACAAGCGAGTTCGTGTCGCCCGTTTTTCCAGAAATTTTGGTTTTAATAAGTCGCTCTTGACCGGTTATCGCTTGGCGCGCGGCAAGGCTGCCATTCAACTGGATTGTGATTTGCAGGATCCTCCTGCTCTGTTCCCTGTTTTTTTGCAAAAATGGGAGGAGGGGCACGATGTTGTTGCGGGGGTGCGTATGAAGCGCAAGGAAAGTCCTGCCCTAGAAGCAACACGCAAGATTTTCTACCGTCTTTTGAATTCAATGTCCGAGGATAATCTCATGGAAGATGCGGGTGATTTCAGGCTGGTGGATAAAAGCGTTCTTGATCAATTGCGTGAACTGAACGCCGCCACGCCGTATGTTCGCGGTTTGATTGCTGTTTTTGGTCGAAATCCGGTAGGGGTTCCTTATGAACGCGAGGCACGGATATACGATGAAAGTAAATTTCCGGTTATAAAGTTGATCGACTTGGCCGTAGAAGGAATTGTCAGCCATTCAACGGTTCCTTTGAGGATTTCCTCACTGGCCGGTTTTGGAATTGCGGGTTGTACGTTTTTACTGGCTCTTTTTTACATCTTTTCGCGGGCATTGTTTGGATGGGAGTGGCCGCCCGGCTTTGCCACGCAGACAGTTTTGATTTTATTCGGTATATCATTAAACGCGATTTTTTTAGGCATCATCGGTGAATATATCAGTCGTATTTATCAACAGCTTCAGGGGCGACCTTTAACAGTTATTGAGAAAGCTATAAACCTCACTGGTGAAACAGCAGAGCAGGAGCGTAAAGCATCATGAATAAGAACGAACAAAAAGCCACGCCACCTGAGGCGGAGTTTGACGGTTACAGGGATACCTATAGCGACGATATTAATGATGTGTTGTCTTTTTCCGGACAATCTCACGACTTCTTTACGAAGGTGAAGGCGGATTACTTGTTAAAGCTTGCGGGGGAAGAACAACAGGGGAAGGCCCCTTTAAAAGTTCTGGATGTGGGTTGCGGACATGGTTTGATACACCCGTATTTGTATAATCAAACCGATGTGCCGCTTGAGCTTACGGGCATTGATGTGGCGGCCACTGTCATTGATGTGGCACGCAAGGATCATCCTTCCATATCGTATGATACATATGAAGGAACTCGTTTGCCTTACGAAGACAATAGTTTTGATATGGGGTTTTCAATTTGTACAATGCACCATGTTCCCCCTGCGCAGTGGCAGAGTTTTTTGGCGGAATTAAAACGTGTTGTGAGGCCGGGGGGCGTTGTTACAATTTTCGAGCATAACCCATACAACCCGCTGACATTGTACGTCGTAAATAGCTGCCCGATTGACGATGATGCAGTCCTTCTCAGGCCTGGCAAATTAAAGTCTTTGTTTCAGGTAAATGAATTTAACGACATCAAAACCGATTTTATTCTTTTTACGCCTTTTGCCACGGGGTTTTTCCGTCAAATGGATAAGGCATTGAAATGGCTACCTTTGGGGGCCCAATATTTCACTTTTGGAAGAGTGTAGCGTGCCTGCCTCTGCCGTATTTAAATTGGTTCGTTTCGGGATTTCCGGTGTATTGAGTACCTTATTTTACGGTTTTCTGGCTTTTGTACTTGGAGTTTTGAGCGTTTCTCCAATCTTACTCGTCCATTGTATTGCTTTCATGTTGAGCATTCCTGTTTCTTATATGCTGCAACGCTATTTTACCTTTCGTTTTACAGAGGAGGATAATCTGGTTTTTGTGCGTTTTAGCTTTGTTGCGGCTGTCAGTTTTGTAATCAGTACTTTTATTGTACATGTTTTGGCGAATAAACTGGATATGCCGTCCTATATTGTGGTTTTAACGGTGATGGGGCTTGTACCGATCATTAGCTTTTTGGCCATGCAGTTTTGGGTTTTTGTTGTTCGTGATACGGATGAAAAGCAGAATAATACGCTATGAGGTTTTTGGGGTCTTTAAATTTATATACCGGGCCTAAGCTGTTCTTTTTCTTGCTTGGGCTTGTGTTTGTCCTGCCTCAGATTTTTTTGGGCCCCTTTTCCTATATTGAGCTGTTTGACAATGCGGATAGTGTGGTGTCGCGTTATATGATCGTGGCGCAGAATGTAGCCGAGAATGGTTTCCCCTACTGGTTTCCCTATGCAAGTGGGGGGGTAGATACGCTGACCAACCTGGTTGGCCTTTTTGATTTTAACTTATTTCTGTTTTTAATTTTCCCCGACTGGCTTGTGGTTCCACTGCAATTGTTGCTGGCGAGTTTTTGTGGAGGATTTTTTACGTATCTTTTTGCCAGGGAAAAATGGGGTGTATCGTCTGCCATGGCGCTTTTTGCCGGCGCTTTATTTGTGCTCACCCAGAAGATGATTTTTTATCAGTCGTTAGGGCTGGGATTAATGCCGGTCGTAATTTATTTCCTCGATAAGATATTTACTCTTGAATCCCGGTATTTGCGGCAATTGCTTTATTCAGTCTTATTGGGGCTGGCCTATAGTCTATGTAGCAATTTTATTCTAACCGGATTTTATACTTATCCGGTTGTTGTTGTCTTTCTTATGTTTGTGTGCGGCCATTATTCTCCGCGCAAATTGTCGATTTTTCTGGGGTTTGGTGTTGCCCTGATTGCGTTACAATGGCCCACCCTCTGGGCTCTGAGCGACAATATAGCTTTTTCACACAAGGCATTGATTGAGCCTCTTCCTCAGGAATTGAATCTGAAGAGTTACCTCGCAGCCGAGTTTTTGGGGTTGGTTCTGATGACCTGTTTTATTGTTTTGTTGAGTGTGCGGGCAGCAGAACAAAATAAGTGTATATCGATCCTTGCGGCCCTTGTGTTTATGAGCTCCACAATTTTTTATCAAAATGCCTATCTCAAACAGTTTTTTGTTCCCGTTCTTCCTGATTTTATAGAAGGCGTGAACTTTAAGCGTTTTGTTCCGCCTTTGTTGGCTATGCAGGTTTTGGTGTTTGCCGGGGTGCTTGTGAAGATAGGGGATAATATAAAACGCCGCACGCAGCTTCTGTTGGCCGTTATTTTGCTTTGTTTTGCGGTTTCGCCAGTCAGCAAATTGTTTTTGGATCAGCCTTTGGGATGGCTTCAAAACGGTAGCTATTACGGACTGTATCATAGCCATGGTCTGCGGGATCTTTCTTATAAAATACAGCGGGATCACCCGGATGATGTTCCTCGTACGGTTTTTGTCGCCAGAACTCTGGAGCCGGCTATATTAAATACTTACGGGCTGGAGACAGCAGATGGATACACGAATTTGTACCCCCATGCGTATTTTCAGCTATGGCAAAATATGGTTGATCGCCAGATGATTCCGGCGAATGTGAATGAGCATTACCTGGATTTTGATCCAGAAGAATATGGTGAGGAAAAGGGGGTTCATATTGATGATGATTACAACCACTTTCTTGCCTCATTGCTGGGTATTCGCTACTTCGTTTCACAGTTTAGGCTTGATAGTGATATCCTCAAGCCCGTTGATATAGGCGCGAATAATGACCAGATTTGGCAGAATTTGAGCGCTAAGGACAAACTTTTGTACAATCTATCAGAGAATTTCAAAGGTAAAAATTACTACATATATGAAAATAAAGAGGCTTTCCCGCGATGGTTTTTGATTTCTGAAAGTCTGTATTCTGATCAACTGCAAGATTTCCCGGCGGGTTTTAGTGGGGTGCCTGTTATCGGCGCTATCCAAAAAACTGAGTATACATCAGATCGTATTGTCTTATCTGTATCAGCCAATGAGGATTCTGTGCTGGTTATTACCAATAATTATAACAAAAACTGGAAATGCGTGTTTCAAAATACGGGTCGCTCGTGCACTATTGAAAAGGCTTTTGGACTTTTTTGGGGCGTTCAGATTCCAAAAGGGGAGCAGACCCTAACTTTTTCCTATGCGCCCCCTTATCGCGGCTTTGGTATCTTTTAACAAAGAAGTGCTCTTGCTAAATGCATATTTTACCCGTAAAGAATGCTCATGAATGCAAATAAAACCGGAAAAACACAGGAGACAATTGCATTGGAAAAGCCTGCTATATCGGTCATCATTCCCGCTTACAATGAAGCGGAAAATGTAGAGGAACTGGTCGAACGTATCGATCATATTTTTAAGACAGATATTCAAAGTACTTACGAGCTTTTGATTATTGATGATGGCTCTACGGACGGAACCACTGAGAAACTGGCGCAGCTTTCAGAACAGAATGCGGCATTAAAGCCAATTTATTTTGCAAGGAACTACGGGCAGTCTACGGCTCTGCAAGCCGGGTTTGATAAAGCGAGTGGGGAGCTGATTATCACGATGGATGGGGATTTACAAAACGATCCCGCAGATATTAAGGCGATGATCCACCAGCTGGAGGCTGAAAAAGCAGATATGATTTCAGGTTGGCGCAAAAATCGGCATGACGATTTTTTGCGTGTGTTCCTGTCTAAAATTGCCAATTGGATTATTTGTAAGGTCTCAGGTTTGACGCTTCATGATTTTGGTTGTTCGCTCAAGGTATACAGAGCCTCAATCATTAAGCGTATTCGTCTGTATGGTGAACTTCACCGCTTTATTCCGGCATTGGTTCATGAGGTCGGCGGAAAGATTATCGAGCGAGAGGTTGCACACCATCCGCGCAAGGCCGGTATTTCAAAATACGGCCTGGACCGGACCTTTCGCGTGGTTCTGGATTTGTTGCTTGTGACCTTCCTGCATCGGTATTTGCACAGGCCTTTGCATTTTTTCGGTGGTATGGGGATGGTTATCGGAATGGTTGGTTTTCTGATCTGTTTGTATCTGGCCGGCATTAAAATTTTTATGGGCGTTGAAATTGGCGGACGACCACTGCTTTTGCTTGGTGTTGTGTTGTGCGTGGTGGCTGTAATTTTAATCGTGCAGGGTTTGACGGCTGAAGTATTGGTCCGCGTTCTTCATGAAAGCGGATCACGGCCGCAATATCGCGAACGCGGCGAAGAGACATAAGAATCAGATATGGAAGAGCGCGCCAAAAAACAATTATACAGTGAAGAACAAAATTGGCTTAATCGCGGCCGTGTGTGCTTGCTTAAAAACTTATTGGGCAGTGTAAACAATCCCAAAGCACCGCTACTTGATTTTGGAGCTGGCAGTGGCCATGCGATTGCGACGCTTACGGCCTATGGTGATGTTGATGCGATTGAGTTGGCTCCGGAAGCACAGGATTATTTAAAACAAAAGCCTGTTCGCCATATATATACCGAAGGTTTGCCTCATGCTCAGATTGACGAAAAATATGGTGTTATTGTTGGGTTAGAGGTGCTGGAGCATATTGAGGATGAAGTCGCGGCTGTGGATTGGATTGACGCGCATTTAAAAGAGGGCGGGCATTTGTTGCTGACTGTTCCCGCGTATCAATGGCTTTTTGGGCCGCACGATGTTGCGAACCAGCATTTTCGTCGTTACACGAAAACCCGGCTTTTGAAAGTGCTTCCGGCAGAATATACGATTTTGAAGTCCGGTTATTTCTTAACGGCCCTGTTTCCTTTGGCAGTGATGGCTAAGGCGGTGTGGGCTTTGAAAACGGCTCTAGGGAAAAAGGAAAAAACTCAGCAGAAGCAGTCTTCAAATCTGCCGGGTTTCATTGATCGCATCTTTTATAATGTTCTCGCTTTTGAAGCATATCTTGCCGGGAAGGGAGCGGGAATGCCGTTTGGATTAACGGCATATGCGCTGCTGAAAAAGGAAAAAAATTAATGGATTTCAGTGTCGAAACTATTTGGATTTTAATTGGATTTGCGGGGCAGGGGTTATTTTTTATGCGCTTTATTGTGCAGTGGATTGCTACCGAAAAGGCTCGTCAGAGTGTTGTCCCCGTGACTTTTTGGTATTTTAGTATTGGCGGGGCACTTATTTTATTTGCTTATGCATTATACAGGCAGGACCCTGTTTTTTATGTGGGGCAAGGGTTGGCACTTGTGATTTATATCAGAAATTTGCACTTTATTTATCAGCAGAAGGCTGCAAAGTTGCCTGATCAAAACAACGAAAACGAGTCTTAAGTGTTCTCAATCAGGCTTTTTAGTCCGTCTTCGACAGATGTCCCGGGGGTGTATCCGGTTAGTTTTTCAAACAGAGCTGGGCTGCCGACGGAGTGTTTGATGTCTCCCGGCCTTGCATCCTGAAGATCAATTCGGGCTTCACTGTCCATATGTTTTGAAAGAATATTAACAAGGTCAAGGATCGACGTACTTTTACCCGTACAGATATTGCAAACGGGGCTCTCCGGCGATGCTTTATCCATGGCCAAACATAAAGCTGCGGTGGCATCATCAATGTAAACAAAATCACGGCTTTGAAACCCGTCCCCATACAGGGTTACAGGAGATCCTGTTTGTAAGCGTTCTTGAAAGATTGATATTACTCCAGCATATGGAGAGTGAGGGTTTTGACCCGGTCCATAAATGTTGAAAAAGCGAAGGCCGAAACTGGCGACCTTAAAATTTTTCCCGTAATTATTGGCTATATCCTCATTCATTTTTTTATGCATCGCGTAAGGGGATAGGGGATTAGAGGGTGCCGTTTCTTCCAGCGGTAGATCAGGGAAATCTCCATATATCGCTGCAGAAGAGGCATAAACAACAGGAATTCCTCCATTTACACGTGCGGCCTCAAATATATTTAAAGTTCCGCTGACATTGGTTTCAAAGCTTGAAAGAGGATTTTCGAGCGAGTACTGGACCGAGGCATGCGCTGCCAGATGAAATATTCCATCGACATCACCGCAGGTTTGCGTCAAATTTTCTAGGTTTCGAATGTCGCCGCCTTGATCCACAATATCAAAGGATAGGGTTTGATGCCCCATGGCCCGGAGTTTTTCCGTGAGGGCCTTTCCTATGAATCCTGCAGAACCAGTGATGAGATATTTCATAGCGCAATGCATTCTTTGAAATGTTGAGCAAAAAGACTAGAGGCCTCTGGTCCTTTTGTAAATTTCAAATATCTATTTTGCCCGTTTTGGGCGATTTCTAGACGTTTTTTGGGATTTTCAAGCAGCGTTTCTATGCGTTCATGAATATTGTTAAGGTCCCAATCATGTGCCATATATGTTGTCTCGTTCTCATAAAAATTCGGCCAAGTTTTCATATGGCTCATGTCCGGTTTTAGAAGGCATGATCCGGCCAGAAACACTTCAAAATCCTTTAAGGTAATTTCTCCGTATCCAAATGGGGAGGCTGTAATTTTGGCATTATTTAACTCTTTTAAATAGTATTGGCGAGATAGTTTTTCAGTCAACAAATGCTTCTTTAAAGCCTCGCGCATTTTCCCCCGTTGAAAGCAAATTGTTTCTCTGGGATATGAAATGCCCATGCGGCAAGATACATCAAGATTACGCGGTGAGCTAACTTGCCCCGTGCGATTTGCAAACCGCAAAAATGGAGGAATAAAAACCCGATGCATAAGCCGGTTAAGATAAGGGCCGTAATAGCCGTGGTTCATTGTTCCAGAATTCCATGAAATACCTATTTTTTCTAAGTCACTCTTTGTTTTTACTGGTTGATAGTCATAGGAGATATCGTCTGTAATCCCGTATTTTTGATGGTAATACTCGGTATAAATCCGGTCTCCATAAAAGGGCTGCATATATAGGGACACATCTTCCAGAGTCTGTGCTTTCAGATATTTTGCTACATAGGGCAGGATTTGGCCGACAAATGTTCCACTGCTATCACTTTGATCGCACCAAATGACGTTGGTTTTGTCTGAAAACTTTGCCACTGTTTCTAGAGATTTCTGGTCATGCCAGTCATTGGTAATGGCTTTATGCTCAATTAACAGAATGTCGCAATTTGTAAGGGCTTCGCTTTGTTCAGAAAATATTTGAACATGCAAGCCGAGGTCGCGTAACGCATGGCGGAATTTTAGAATAGGAAAAAGAAACGCTGCTCCATTCGGGGTGCTAAAGCCCGGTGATAAGATATGTATGCGTGTCATAGCAACTGATCCCAAATCTGGAAGACTGCGTTTGGTTCCAGTGATTTTACGTTTTGTAAGGCGCTCTCTCTGTAGATTTCAAGTGTATTTGTATCATGCATTATATGGGCTAATTTAAGAGCAAGTGATTGTTCATTGCCAACATCAAAGATTTGTTCAGAGTTTGATATAAACTCCTGCGCCCCTATGACCTGGTTGCTAATGATTGGAACAGCGCCACAGCTCATGGCTTCGAGTAATGCGTTTGGTGTTCCTTCATAGAGAGAGGGAAGAACAAAAATTTTTGCGCGTGCGTAATAGGGATAGGGATCTTGGGTTCTGCCTGTAAACTCTATGCGGTCCTTTAAGTTCAGATTTTTTGCCAGATTTTCAAGATTCGCCCTTAAAGGGCCATCGCCAATAATGCATAGTCTCCAGTCTCTCGGGTTTTCTATCTGTGCAAAAGCCTTGATTAGGGTGTCAATGCTTTTTTGTGGGTGAAGCCGGCCTGTAAACAGGATCAGGTTTTCGCGGACTTCTATTGCCGGATTATGTTCTGGCTTTGCTGCAGGCAAGGGGTTGGGAAGAAACATCAGTTTGTGTTTGGGAACGTAGCCTTTCATTGCTGTAATAGCTGATTTTGAGTTTGCAGAGATAATATTGGCATGGGCATATAAAAGCCGTCTTAAAAAATCCCATGCTGTTCCAAAACTTTGGCGTGAAGGATCATTTCTCTCCGAGATAACCAATTGTAAATTGAGCCGCCAACTCGCCAAGATTGCGAGGATATTTGTGGGCGCAATAAAACTTAGTACCAGATCGGGTTGAAGGGCCTGCAGACTCTTTCTAATTTTCCCAATTCTTTGAATGTTGTCAAAGAACCGCTGAAACGCATTGCCGCCTTGACCCATGCTATCGAGAGAAACTCTACGAATAGAGGAGGAAAGTTCATGAAAATCGTTTTTGGGGTTGTCCAGAGTTAGAAATGAAACCTCATGTCCGGCTCTGACCCAGTGTTCCGCAACCATGACAGCAACTTTCTGTGCGCCGCCGGAGCCGAGGTCTGCAATTACAAAGGTTATTTTTTTCTTCACAGCGTTGATTAATTCAGGATGCCTGTTTGAATATCTTTTTGTGCGTTTGCGTAGTCTTCATGCTGACCTATATCGCGCCAGTATTCATGCAGCGGGAAGGACACAACATTTTTCTTTTGTTGTAATAAGACATCGATTAAATCCGTCATGTCAGTTTTTTTACTTCCGGACGGAATATATTTTAATACTTCACGTTTTAAAACGTATATCCCAGCATTTACAAAGTAAGTTTTCTTTGGTTTTTCTACCAGGCTTTGCACATGATTGTCTTTAATCTCTACAACGCCGTAAGGAATTAGAAATTCATAGGGCCTGACAGCCAGCGTTAGGTCAGCATCATTTTCTTTGTGAAAGGAGAGCAGGGCATCGAAATCTATAGAGGTTAGAATATCACCATTGACCACCAGCAGGTTTTCTTCTTCCGTATCCTGTTTCAATTGCTGCAGGCCGCCGGCTGTGCCGCATGGCGTATCTTCATGGATATAGTTGATGTCAATGCCAATTTCGGTACCGTCTCCTAGGAATTCCTGTATTTTTTCCGGAAGATAATGCGTTGTAATGGTTACATTCTTTATATTGGCTTGTTTGATATTACTCAGGATGTGTGAGATAAGCGGTTGATCTCCTACGGGCAGCATCGGTTTGGGCATGTTATCTGTTAGCGGGTGCAGACGTTTTCCAAATCCCCCTGCCATGACAACGGCCCGTGTGGTGGGGTTTACGTTTTCCTTAAGCAGGTCTGTATAAAATACGAGATCAACAATTTGTCCGTTCTCATTCAAAATTGGCATTTGACGCAGGCTTTGTGCCTCAAGCACCTGCATGATTTCTTGCTCATCCGTACCTTCCAGCATTGTTTGTGGTGTTTTTCCTTTATGTTTTTTATGTGCAACCAGCTCGGCGGCTGGTGTTTCCAGATTAATTTGCGATAATATGGCTCTACGGATATCACCATCGGTAATTGTATCGACCAGTCTGCGGTCTCCATCGACAATCAGGACAATTCCTCTGCGATTGGCGTTTATTTGAACCATGCATTCCCTTATGGATGCCTGTTCATTTAAACAAAATTCTTGAATATCTGTGCTTTTTTCTTGTTTCATAAGATTGGGTGCCAGTCAGTTTAAGTGTTCTTTAAGCAGGGGCTGAAAGGCTTGTATTTCCTTTTGTAGAGTTTGCCCGATAATACGTTCAAATTCAGATGGCGGCAATCCCGTGCCAGGCCTCATGATTGTTATGTTATCAGGGCCTAGCACCTCACCGGCCTTTATAGCTTTTTTTGTGATAATACTCTTTCTTGCGGCTTTTGCAGTTTCGATCTCTGAGGCGCTTGGGGCTTTTTCTGGATTTCCTATAGATTTTTCTACTGAACGGATGTTTTCTATCATGGTTTGAAGTTCGCCCGGTTCCAAGGATGCCTTGTGATCCGGGCCTTTGAGGGTGCGACTTAATGTGAAATGCTTCTCTATGAGATCTGCACCTAAGGCCACTGCGGCAATCGTAATTGCAATTCCCTCCGAATGGTCCGAAAAACCTGTTGGAGCCTGAAACTTTTCGCGAAACGTGTGCATGACGGAGAGATTAATATCTTCCGGCGCGGCTGGATAGCTGCTGGTACATTGAAAAAGAGCAATCTCGGTATTATAGGAGCGCAGCAGATTTACGCTGCGCTCTACCTCTTCCATTGTGCACATCCCTGTTGAGAGCAAAACGGGTTTGCCGGTTTTTGCAATCATGCCCAAATGAGGGTCGTTGTTGGCATCACCGGAACCAACTTTAAAAGCGGGGATTGCATCTCCCAAAGAGGTAAGAAACTCGATGCTTTCCGGATCAAACGGCGTGGACAGAAAAACAATCTCCTCTTTCTTACATTTTTCGATGAGCATCGGGTAACTATCCAGCGGAAGTTCAAGGCGTTTAAGCATTTCAATTTGTGGTTCAGAGATTCCTGTATTTTCAATCTGATATGTGCTTTGGGGGGCATCCGGCGAAGCAAGGCTCTCGGCTTTAAATGTTTGGAATTTAATAGCATCGGCTCCTGCGCGTGCGGCGACTTCAATCATTTCTACGGCCTTATCAGTGTCGCCGTTATGATTGACCCCGGCCTCTGCAATGATGAAGCAAGGCTGCCCCTGTCCGATACTCCGTTTATCCGTTATCTGAATATTTGACATGATTAAAATCCTGAAACCAAAGAGGCAGCTTTCACAAATTCGCCTGCGGCGATTGTAACTCCGGGTAAGATCGTGGCCCCGGCTCCAATGAAAGCGCTCTGTTCGACCTTAACATTTCCACAGACCGTGACGCCCGGCGCAACATGAACATGCGCCCCTATTTTGCAGTCGTGATCTATCCCGGCTTTGGTGTTAATGATTGTATTTTCGCCGATTTCGGAGCCTGCCTGCACGACGGCTCCGGCCATAACCTGTGCCCCATTCTGGATGTTTACACTTGCATCCGTGTAGGCTGCGGGGTGGATCAGGGCCGGAAAAGTAAAACCGGCACGCGTAAGTGTATCATAGAGCGTTTCTCTGATGTTATCTCTTTGCAGCTTTCCAATACCTAGTGCCAAAACGTATTGATCTGGCGAGGCTGTTTCCAGAAAGGAATCATCGCCCAGAACAGGTAGCCCTTCCCATTCCCGTATGTTTTTTTTAGTAAGTTCCGGATCACAAACACCTGCAATTTCATGGCTTAAGGCGCGTAACAGGCCCAAAACCACTTTGGCATGGCCGCCAGCACCCAAAAGAATGAAGGATCTTTGTTCCATTGCTATTGTACCACTCTGATGGCCTGGTCTTGCTGCAGGGTCAAATCGGCAAAAGTTTTAACAAGCAGGGTTTGCGGGTTTTCTACTTCTTCAAGTGTCTGAACAATACGCACAGCGGCTTTCCCATCGCCATATGGGTTCTGTACCTGACTGCAATCCATTTCAAAAGCTCTTTTAATCGCACTCATAATTTCGCCTTTATCTTCGTCGCAGTCTATAACCGATGATGTCTTATACCTCCCATCCTGCCGTGTGCCAATATTGATAGTGGGGATATTAAAGCTGGGGACCTCCAGAAGTCCGCTTGAAGAATTTCCTACAACCATGTCTACATAATGCAGCGCAGACCAATAAAGCGGCCCACCCATTGAAGTTATGAAGGTTGAATTGTTATGGTTTTTAACGAATTTCTGGGTCATTTCAATTAAAGCCTGTCCGTGATGATCCGCATTCGGGCCGGTGAATATCAGGCCAGTTTGTTCTCCCGTTTCTTCCAAAGCGGCGAGGACCTCTGCAAAGGCATCTCTTGGCGCTTTTTCACCCAAGGTACAGGGATGGTAGGTGATTAGAATATTTCTTTCCAAAAACTCAAAGGAGAGTTGTTGCTGTGTTTCTTCTTTAGAGTAGGGGTGAAAATTCAATATAACATCCAGAGCCGGATTGCCTGCACATGTGATACGGTTCCAGGGCTCGCCCATTTGATGAATGCGGCGCGCCGAATCCTCTGTCATGGGAAAATGCAGGCTAGCCATTTTGGTAATACTATGGCGCATCGCATCATCCAGGGCGCCGGTTGTAACATCGCCGCCGCATAAATGCGCCACCGGGATTTTCATTAAAAAAGCGGCTTGTGCCGCCGCATGAATTTCAAAACGGTCTCCCAAAAGCAACACAATATCAGGCTTAATTTTATGAAAGCTCTTTGCCATCTCTGATACACCCATTCCAACGCTTTGGGCTATACCCAGCCCGGTGTCATCAAATTTGAGTGTTTCTACACGGTCCTGGATTTGAAATCCGTCTTGAGAGATTTCTGTTTCTGTCTTACCGTAAATTTGGTTTAAATGCATGCCGGTTAGAATCAGGCAGAGGTCTAATTTGGAAGAGCGATCAATCTCTTGCATCACCGGCTTTAAAAGTCCATATTCAGCCCGGCTGCCGGAGACAACGCATATTTTTAACGTCTTTGACATTGCTGTATTATGGCATTGAAGCTGAGGGAAAGCAACGCAGGACTAGAGGCTAAATGATATGAATGTATTTCTTACAGGAGCGGGGGGTTTTATTGGTTCGCATTTGGCAGAAAAGCTTGTGAAATCAGGTTATAAGCTGAAAGCTCTTGTGCAGTATAATTCTTTAGGTCGCTTGGATTGGCTTGATCATATTGATCCGAAGACCCTTGCGGAAATTGAGGTTCTGAGCGGTGATATCCGTGATCTTAGTTTTATCAAGCGGGCGGTGAAAGGGTCTGATGCCGTGCTGCATTTGGCAGCCCTCATAGGCATACCCTATTCCTACGTTAATCCAGAAAGCTACATTGATACCAATATCAAGGGCACAATGAATGTGCTTGAAGCGGCGCGCGAGTATGACGTACAAAAAATCATTAATACCTCAACCAGCGAAGTCTACGGTACTGCCGAATATGTGCCGATTGACGAAAAGCATCCTTTAAAGGGGCAATCTCCATATTCAGCCAGCAAAATTGCGGCGGATCAGATGGCCTATGCATATCACTCCTCTTTTGAAATGCCGGTTGTGACAGTCCGTCCTTTTAATACATTTGGTCCCAGACAGTCTTTGCGGGCCGTAATTCCGACTATTATTCTGCAGGCGTTGAAAAATGACGGTAGGGTTGAGCTCGGGGCATTAGAGCCCACACGGGATTTCACCTATGTTTCGGATACGGTGCATGGATTTATAAAGGCTCTGGAGAGCAAGAATACGGACATTTTTGGAGAAGTTATCAATCTGGGCAGCAATTTCGAGATTTCAATTGGGGATACTGTAGCGCTTGTTCAGGAATTAATACAATCTGATATTAAAATTCAGCAGGTGCAGGAGCGTTTGCGCCCACCTAAAAGTGAGGTTGAAAGGCTGTTCTGTGATAACCGCAAGGCGCGGGAGCTTCTTGGCTGGACCCCTGAATTTGAAGGACGAGACGGATTTAAAAAGGCACTGGGCCTTGCAATAGAATGGTTTTCTGAGGAAGAAAACCGGGCGCAATATCCGCGGCACGGATATCATGTCTAGAGCATTCGGAGAATTAATTCGCATTTTTTCCGGTTTGTCCAAACCGATCCAGCTTCATGAGCCTGAGTTCTCTGGGGCAGAAAAAGAGTATGTGCTGGATTGTTTAAATACGGGCTGGGTTTCTTCTGTTGGTGCATATGTTGACCAGTTTGAAGATGATTTAAAATCCTATACAGACTGTCATGCTGTATTAACAGTGAATGGGACGGCGGCACTGCATTTGTGCCTTTATTTGGCGGGCGTGCAGTCCGGCGAGGAAGTTCTGATGCCAAGTCTGACCTTTGTGGCGACAGCCAACGCCGTGCGTTATTGTGGAGCAGTCCCTCATTTTGTTGATTGTGAACAAAACAGCTTTGGCGTGGATGCGGATAAGTTGCGTACCTATCTCGAAAATAATGTTTTTCAGTTAGAGAAAAAGGGGGTGCGTCATGCGGTGACGGGTAAGCTGATTCGAGTGCTTATTGTAACGCATATTTTTGGTCATCCTGCGCAAATGGATAAACTTGTGGCTTTGGCCAATGATTTTAACCTGATTTTGATCGAGGACGCTGCTGAGGGTATGGGTTCGTTTTACGACGGTCAGCATGTTGGCGGATTTGGGGTGTTATCGGCTCTGAGCTTTAACGGAAACAAGATTTTGACAACCGGTGGTGGCGGCGCAGTATTGTGCCGAGATTCAGAATTGTCTCGTCGTGCAAAGCATATTTCCACCACTGCAAAGATCCCGGATCCTTATACATATATCCATGATGAGTTGGGTTTTAATTACCGGATGCCAAATATCAATGCCGCTTTGGGTTGCGCTCAGTTGGAACAACTCCCGAGCCGGTTGGTAAAAAAACGCCGGCTGGCTTCTTTTTACAAAGATTTTTTTGATCAATATGAAGATGTAATGTTTGTGAATGAGCCGGTTAAAACGAGGGCTAATTATTGGCTAAATACGGCTATCCTGGAGTCAGAGGTCATACGGAATGAGGCGATTGACATGTTGGCGGGCAATCAAATTTTTGTTCGGGGTGTGTGGAAGTTAATGCATCAGTTGAAGATGTTTTCCGAATATCCCCATATGCCAGATATGTCGGTGTCCGAAGACGTGTCGGCGCGAAGTTTAAACTTGCCGAGCAGTGCTTTTTTGGCTGACAGTCTCGGCATATAAATCTTCAAGTATTTGAATTTCTGATTTGATCCGCTCATCCCAACTTACAAAAGTTTCATCTGCAAACTTTTTGATATTTTGCGCGGTTTTTTTGCGCATAGCCGGGTTTTGATGAAATTCGCTTATTTTCGCCGCCAAGGCCACAACATCATTTTGTTTCCCATAGCGTGGAACAATATCCGCAGGGATAAAGATATCTGTATCGGTATCAACAAGTGTTTCCGGATTGGCTTGTGGGATGAGGCTGCAAAGTCCATCACATAAGGCTTCTATCGTCGTATTGGGCAAATTGCCGTGGGTTGTGCAAGAAACAAAAACATCACTTGCTGCGCGGGCAGCCTTCATTTGCCCGGGCGTGAGCCGCCCTAGAAATATGAAATAATCGTCTAACCCCTGTTTTTGAACTTCCTTTTGCATCCATTCTTCCTGGCTTCCATAGCCTGCAACAATTGCAATAATATCACTTTGCCCATTCTCTTTAAGGATATGCATGGCATCAATAAATTCTTGTAAGCCTTTAAGGTGCTCAATTCGTCCGGCAAACAAGATTTTTGTTTTATTCTGGATTGTGGCGGGCAGGGGCGAGGGCAAACTTTCCTGAGCAAGAGAACGGTCATAGCCTTCGAATACCATTATTTTCTTTGTTTTTTTATTCGTCATAGTCTCTAGCCAGCTTTGTCCGCCGCTGCCGTCCATGTTCCATATCGCGGCGCTCATAGGGCTTTTGCACAAAAACTTATAAATTCTGGAGCGCAATGAGCGCGATTTTTTGTGATGGTGCATAATTTGAATAACGCCCATGACGCGCCAGACAACCGGGGTTTTGGTAAAGCGGCTGAGCAGGGCAAGAGACAGGATGTTGGCTCTATCGCCATAGACGACATCTGGTTGAAATTCTTTGTAAATTTTCCAGATTCTCCAAGCCTGTCTCATTTCCATGAGTTTATCTCGTAATTTTCCTAACCAAGCCGGGATTGTTTTTTGTCCCGCCAGGACATGAATCGGTGCGTTCAGGCCCTTTAGTGTCTTGATCTGGTCTTTTTTCAGATCAAGGTCAGAGTAATAGTCTTTAAAGGCCATGACGACACAGAGTTGATGGTCTGTGCTTTTATCTAAAGATTCAATCATTCTTGCCACAGGGGGGGAGCCTTGCGGTTGCCACGCCCCTGTTTTTATGCTGTTTTCAAACCCACTGAAAAGTCGGCAAATATAGAGAATTTTCATAGAGGGAAAGCTATAGATTACTTGGCACATCTTCAATAATTTTCTATAGTTTTACTGAATGAAACAAATATTAAAAGCCATAATCATTCCTGCTCTCCGAAAGATTGGACAAACACAGAATTTTTCCATTGATTGGAAAGATGTGGGAGATTTGGATGCCGCTTCTGCTTTGCTGGATACTATGCGGGCTGCGCGGTATCTCAATCCTGCCGTTGTTGATGCGCCCAGCCAGAAAAAAGTACTTGTTGTTGCGCCACATCCTGATGATGAGATTATTGGCTGTGGTGGTGCCTTGCTAGAGATGATCCGCAAAGGCTGCGAAGTCAAAGTGGTGTATTTGACCACCGACGGCAGTGATATTGAGAAGCAGGAAATTCAGCAGGTGGCGGAAGATGTTGGGTTTTCAACGGAGTTTCTCGACTTTCCTATGCGCTCGATTTCTTTGAAAAAGCAGGATTTGTTGCCGCTTCAACAGGTTTTTGAGATTTTTCAGCCGGATATTCTTTTTCTGCCGTTTGTTTTGGACGATCATCCCGATCACCGCGATGCATCTTACGCATTGCTTAAAATTTGTCAGGATATTGAGCCGCTTAATGCTATAGAGGTTTGGTGTTATCAGGTTTATACATCTCTGCCGCTTAATGCGGTGTTGAATATTGGGGGTGTGATGCAGGAGAAAATCCGAATTTTGAATCTGTATCAGTCACGGTTTAAGCCACGTGACTGGGCCCATTATGTGTCGGGCTTAAATGCTTGGAATACCCGGTTTTTGATGCATCCTGATAAAAGTGATTATGCAGAAGTGTTTTTCCGAAGTTCTCTGAAAACTTATCTCAATCTTTGTTTTTCATATCGTAACTCTGTACGCTCATGACTGAGTATGATCCTCAAGAATATAGCGTTACATATGCTCCTGATCCTGTCCTTTGGGATCACTACATTGCCGCAGAAAATTGTTACGCGCATAATTTATATAATTGGAAGACGGTCCTGGAAGATTTTTACCAAAGAACAGTTGTTCAAATTGCGGTTCTGGATAAAGACGGTCAGGTAGAGGGTGTTTTTTTTGGGTATCATAATCGTTTTATTCTTTACTCTACCTATTTTGGATTTCATGCAAAAACGCCTCAGGCTGCGGTACTCCTTCGCAGCGAAATTTATAACTATGCCGCTGAAAAGGGGCTTTTCCAGGGCGTAATAACAAGCGGGCCTCGTGATTATTCTGAGCATTTCCCAAATACCATCCACAAGAATAATATGATTTTGCCGCTTGAGCCAAGTACGGGCCCATTACTCGATAGTTTACCGAAAAAAACAAGAAATATTGTAAAAAAAGCTCAAAAATCAAATATTGAGATTTCGGTGGATCCTACGCACATGACCCAATTCTATGAAATTTATAAGGGCCGCTATCAAGAAAAAGGTCTGCCGCCTAAACCCGAGGGTTATTTTGAAGCTCTTCTTAAGGTTTTTGGTTCTGAGCTTACTCTTCTGACGGCATTTCATAACAATCAAATTATAGCCGGGATGCTTTTTTTAAAAAGCTTGAAGGCTGCCAGTTATTTGGTGAATGCGAGCACCGACCAAGGGCAAAAGTTAGGTGCAAACAACCTGTTGATGTGGAAAGCTATGGAGTTCTTCCGCCAGAGCGGGCTGGAATCCATAGAGCTTGCGGAATCGACCATTGACGGGCCAGTCCACAACTTTAAAAAACGCTTGAGTAAAAACGCAGAACATATTGATATATTTTATTATATTTGTTCTTTTCAAAGCTCAAAAGTGAAGGGGTTCTTTTTTAAAGTTCAATCAAAAATAGCCTTGATAAGAGGCTGTTTTAAAGAAGAAAAAGTTGTTTAGAGGGCGTTTTATCCTTCTTGCGCAGAAACAAACCTTTCTCCCAATTTAAATTTAAGGATCTTGTTCATGGACTCTGTGGACCTTCTGCGGTGACCATGCAAAAAACTTTCTATGCATAGCGCTCCATCTAATGTTTTTACGATTAGTGAGCCCTTGTTCGTAATGTCTAAGATAGTGCCGGGTAGAGAGTTTGACTGAATTTTAGAGCCTACACATTGTTTGGTGTCTGAGAAGCATACTTGTTTTGTCTTCCAAAATGTTAGAGCCCCTGAGCGCGGATGCATTGCTTTAGAGATGTTGCATATGTCCTTTGTATTTTGATTTTCCCAGTTGATGAACTGTTTTGCGCCATGAAAAGGCTTGATGATATTGGGTTTTAAGGCGCTGCGTTGATTATAAGTCCGGGCTTCATTTTGAATAATTGTAAATAAATCTGATATAAATTCAGGAAGCATGGATAAAATTTTATTTTCCAAGGCTTGGTAAGTATCGTTTTCTTCTATAATTATGTTTTTTTCTAAAATAATCTTCCCGGCGTCGAATTCAGATATCATATCATGCGCTGTCAGGGCGGTGGTTTTATCGCCATAGTAGATGCTCCACCTTAGGGGGGTTCCTCCGCCTCTTTCAGGAAGTTTTCCTGGATGAATATTAATAGCACCATGTGTGGGAATATTGAGTATTTCTTGAGAAACTTTTTTGGGGAACCCAAAACATATCAAAAGGTCAGGACGCAAAGCCTGTAATATTGATCTAAACTCAGGAGCTTTGTAATCTTCTAAGGCATAAAAGTTTAGATTGGGTATAGGACAGTGGTTTCGATGATGAAAGATATGGTATTTCGGGTAGCGTAAGTTTAAATCGTATAAAAGCTGAGAAATCCCTGTTTTGGCTGTTTTTAAAAGGCCAACTTTATCGTTTTGAGAACAGATTCCAACAATTTTAGTATTTGAAATTTCTTTAATCGCCTCAATCAGAGGCTCGTAAAAGGGGGGTTGGCTCAAAATAAATAATTTCATTATTTTCTCAATTGTGATTGTTAGTATGTCTTAATATTGAATTCAAAGATAAAGATATGTTCAAAAAAGGTCTTGCTATTATTCCTGCCCGAGGCGGATCCAAAAGATTGCCGCGCAAAAATATAATGCCGTTATGCGGTAAGCCCTTGATCGCATGGACGATTGAGGCTGCCCGAACTTCAAATATTTTTCAAGATATTGTTGTTTCAACTGATGATTATGAAATTGCAAAAGTATCAGAGCAGTTTGGAGCTCAAATACCCTTTATGCGATCAGAAGAATATGCCCAGGATGATACAACCTCACAATCCGTTGTAAAAAACATCCTGGAAAACCTGACGCAAGTTTATGATTATGTTGTTTTACTTCAGCCCACATCTCCTTTGCGGCGTGGGCAAGATATTATCGATGCCTATAATTATATGGAAGACAGGGGAGCAGAGACCTGTGTTTCTGTTGTTCGTCTGGAGAATGATGCGCCTTTAGAGGTCAATCAGAGTGGTATGAAGCTTAACGGTGCTATATACATTTTTCCTTATGTCCATTTTCAAACCCAAAATTCATTTGTTCTGCCAACAACCTGCCTTTATGAAATGCCTCTGGAGCGCTCGATTGACATTGATACTCAAGAAGATATGAGATATGCAGAGTATTTGATGAAGCACGAATTACAGAAAAACAATGGATAATAAAAAAACACTGCCCGGATTGGCAAAAGAGCTCTTTTCCTATAATCCCCTCCGTTTTTCCCTTTGTATAGGTTTGCTGTTTTTTTCGGGAATGCTGGAAGCTTTTGGAATTTTGATGTTGCTTCCCATTATTTCACTTACCCTTTCCGGAGACAATCAGGTTTCCGATCCCGTTAGCCAGTATTTGTCTTTGTTGCTTGAGGATTGGGGAATTGAATTCTCTTTGTTTTGGGCCCTGATATTTATAGGCATCGTTATTCTTTTAAAGGCTGTGTTTATTTTTATATCAAATTTTACAGTGGTGTTTTCGGCCGCTAATTTTGTAGAGAACAAGCGGACCAATCTTATGACTTCCCTTATAAAAGCGCGGTGGGGGTTTTTCACTGATTTATCTACGGGCAGAATCTCTTATGCGTTAACAGGGCAGGCGGCGAGCATCATTCAAATTTATATGGCGATGATGAATTTAATCGCCTTGGTATTGCAAACCATCGTTTATTTTTCTTTTGCTATTATTAGCTCAGCTTATATCTTTGGCTTTGCCCTCCTTGTCTCTGCAATAATGCTTTTTCTTTTGAAAGGGTTGGTGGGCTATTCCAGGACTTTGGGTAAACGATTCATTTCTGAAACAGAGAATTTGAATAATAAGCTTATCGATACTTTAGGCATTGTTAAGCCTTTGAAGGCTATGGGATTGGAGAGCAAATTAACACCGTTTTTTCAAACCTATATTTCTGATTTAAAAAAGACCAGTACCAGATTGGCCGTGTCTCAGGATTTTGCTGTGCTGGTGCAGGAGCCTGTTATCGTCGTATTTCTGTGTATAGGGATTTATGCGATCAACACTTTTTACCCTGTGAGCGCAGCGTTTTTGATTTTTTCCGTTGTACTTTATTACCGTATTTTAACGAGAATTGGACAAATACAAACACGTTATCAAAAGCTTGCCTCCATGCAGGATCATTATTGGTCTGTAAAAGAGCTTATTCGTCAGACAACGCAAGAGCGTGAAGATCTCTCGGAAGGGCAGGAGGGTTTAGCGCTTAAAAAAGAAATTACGGTGCATAATTTGTCTTTTGCATATGGGCGAAGCCTTGTTCTTAAAGACATCAACCTTACGATTCCTGCACAAAATGTGGTTTCTATCATAGGTTTGTCCGGATCCGGAAAAACGACACTTATCGACTTAATTATGGGTTTGTACAGACCCACAGCAGGAAAAATTTTAATTGATGGAGAAGATCTTAAAACGGTTAATCTTCTCTCTTGGCGGCACTCAATAGGTTTGGTCCCGCAAGATACCGTGCTTTCGCAGGATACTATATACAACAATGTGACCTTTTTCGATTCTTCGGTCTCAAGGCGGCGGGTAGAAGAGGTCTTAAAAACGGTAGAAGCTTGGGATTTTGTGCAGGAAAAAGAATTGGGGCTTGATACATCAGTAGGGGAAAGAGGTATACAATTATCTGGGGGTCAAAGACAAAGATTGTCGATCGCCAGAGCTTTGGTTAGAAACCCTTCAGTTCTCATTTTGGATGAACCCACTTCAGCTTTGGACGAAAAGACTTCCCAGAAAATATGCGAATTGTTAAAAACCCTTTCCAAAACTATGACTGTTATTGTTATATCCCACCAAAGTCTTGTGGAAAGTATCAGTGATATCACTTACAAAATAGAAAAAGGCCAACTTCTGACGTCTTGAAAAGGTAAAAAAGTATGACTTTCGACCCACCTAAATCTGTAGGAGTAATTTTAACCCCCAATTACTGGTATTTATACCAGGCTTTGTGTCGTGAGCTTAAAAATCGCTATGGAACTAAAATTTGGTTTTATGTGGGCAACGCAGAAAGCCTTAAATTTTTGGAGCAAACTTGTGAAGATAAATTTTATGATGGTGCCTCTATATATAACTTTCAAGATGATGGTTTTCTTCTTAAAAACAACTCAGAAAGAAAAGAGGTGATTGAAGAGAGCCTTAAATGGGAAAGTTTTTTGGGGTGTAAATTTCAGGAAATTTTTGTTGCAGATCGTCAATTCGGGCGCGGATATGCTTTGGGGGCACCGTATTATGCGCGCTCTTATAAATCTGAACAATCAACCTATGAGGACGCATTAAATTTTTACAATCGTCAGCTCGATTTTTGGAAGGCTGAGCTTGAAGAAAAAGAAATGTCTGCTTTTCTTTCGCCTTCCAAATTGCATTATTTGCTAGGCCGTGCGATGGAAATTCCTATACGCGAGCTTTTGATTGCCAAACATAAGGATTATTATTTTTGGACATCTTCCGAACAATTATTAAACGATCAGTTGAATGCAGAGTATGAGGCATTAAAAGATATCACATTCTCCGAGTCTGCAGATAATGATGGTGTGGTTTTTGATCAGGCCTATCGCAAACAGCTTTTTAGTGTTCGTAGCGAGCTTCTTGCTTTTTGCAAAGATGCTGCCGCTAGAATTATCAGTAGGGTTTTACAGCACTTGAAAAAGGATGAGGCTCGTTTTGGGAATTATGTTTTATCGGCGATTAAAGGACAGTGGAGAGCTCTTAGAAATAAAAGAAGGTTGCTTGATCCAAAATTTGTAGATTCCTACAAAGACATTATTGGCCAGAAATATATTTATTATCCTCTTCAACATGAGCCTGAAATTTCTTTGCAGGGGTGTTCCCAGGATTTTATGTGCCAACTATGGGCAATAGCGTTATGTGCAAAATCTTTGCCTGCCGACATGCGCTTGGTTGTTAAGGAGCATATATATCCTATGGGTGTGCGCCCGCATGATTTTTATCAGCAAATCAGGGACATCAAGAATGTTATGATTGCGCCTTTGGATGTTATAGGTCTGGATTTAATTAAAAATAGCCAGGCGGTTTGTACGATTTCTGGAACGTCTGGCTACGAAGCGGCTATCAGCGGGATTCCGGCAATTGTTCTACGTACACAATGTGATTTTGCATTTTTGGATCATGTTTATCACTGCCCCCGTGGTGAGGGGTTGGAAGCGGCGATTGAAGCTATTCAAAAACTCAATAAACAACAAAACAAGAGCGCAGAAGATGACGGGAGAAGATTTCTCGCAGCCCTGAAAAATAGCGCTTTTAGAGTAGAGAACTTCTCCCGCGCGAATAAAAAAGATTTTAAAAAGGGGAACATTGAGGCTGCAGTAGATGCATTGCTTGCTTCCATTGATTTGTCATCTGGCAGGCGTAAAAAAGCTGGCAATGTAAGTGTAGTGAAGGCCTCGTGAATTGAAAAAGAGATGAAATTTTTTTTACACCCTGGAATGCCAAAAACAGCCACCACTTGGTTACAGGACTCTGTTTTCAAGACGTTAAAGAACACGGCCTGTATTGGTCGTCCTTTCCATGGCACGCAGGATTATAAGGATCTGAAAGCCGCTTTAACTGAAGAAGAAAATGATGATGTGGCAAAAGATATCATTACCCGTCTGGTCAAAAAAATGGCGGGTTCTAAATCTCAGGTTTTGCTGTCTGATGAAACCTTGTATTATTTCCCTTTACAGACGTTACTCGCGCAGCGCATTAAGGCCTGCGGGTTTGAGTTAGAGGTTCTGGTGACCACAAGAAATCCGGAATCTGCAGTGTTGTCGTATTATCACGGCGCCGGAAACTTTTTGAAATTTGTTCCCAAACCCTATCCGGATAGTTTCGTGAGTTTTGATAATTTTTTTGAATTTAATTTTCAAAGCAAGTTTCACAATAAAATGGCCTGTTTTGATCTTGAGCGCGCTGTTGCAGGGTATAGGAAACATGCAAAATCTCTGCATATATTCCCCTATGAGGTTTTGAAGAAGGACAGCAGCAAGTATTTGTCTGATTTATCAGCAGTTTTGGGGGAGGACCTGTCTGTTTCGGACCAAGCCCCCCAAAATGCGTCTGATAAAAAGGGGCGGAGGCTCAGATATCGTTTTCTCAATTTTTTAACAGCAGGTCGGTTTTTACGAGCGGAATTGTCGATATCTCAAAGAGCTGTGCTGAAAGACAGGTATGGCGAGTATGACCCCAATATTCGAACAATTGACTTTGATCCGACTTGACTTTGCTTCTTAACATCTGATAATCAAGCACAATTTTTAATCTGTGAGATACGCTGAATCATGAATTTTACCAGCCCGGACTTTTTGCTTTTGTTTCTTCCCCTGGTTTTTACCGGGTTTTTCTTTCTGCGGTTTACCAATGATTTCTTGGTAAAAGTTTTTATCATTGTTTGTTCCGCAATATTCTATGCGTGGATGGAGCCGTCCTGGCTTTTGATTTTGATTTTCTCCCTAATTTTCAATTTTTTAATTTTTCTTGTCCTGAAGGAAAAAAAGACGAAACCTCTGCTTTTATTCGGGATTGCCGTTAATCTGGCTTTATTGTTTTTCTACAAATATGCTTACTTTTTCGCTTCCGAATTTGGTATGAATACCGCCGGATTGCCTGCAGTTTTGCCAATCGGTATTTCCTTCTTCACTTTCCAGCAAATTGCTTTTCTGGTGGATAGCTATCAGCAAAAAACGAAGAATGTGACGTGGGAAAACTATGCGTTTTTCATAGCATTCTTTCCGCAATTGATCGCTGGTCCGATCATGCATCACCGCGAAATTATTCCACAATTGGCAGAAAAAAAGGCATTTAAGATTTCTTGGCAATCTTTGTCCCTGGGGATTTTTCTGATCAGTATGGGATTTTTTAAAAAGCTTTTTTTAGCGGATCATTTGGCCATTTTCGCCGATTCTATCTTTGAATCTGATGGCCTGGTTTCCCAAAGTGATGCATGGCTTGGGACTTTTGCCTACACATTCCAGATTTATTTTGATTTTTCTGGCTATACTGATATGGCTCTGGGTCTGGGAAGTTTGTTTGGAATTCGTTTGGCAGCCAATTTTCTCTCCCCCTATAAATCCACGTCATTTCAGGATTTTTGGCGGCGATGGCACATAACCCTTTCTGCTTTTTTCAGAGATTATTTATATATCCCGTTAGGCGGTAACAGGACCGAGACGTTTTCACGCCATCTATTCAATGTGCTTTTTGTTATGTTTTTGTGTGGCGTCTGGCATGGCGCCGGTTGGGGCTTTATTGTCTGGGGCGTTTTGCACGGGCTGTTCTTGTGCGCACAGATTTTATGGGTAAAATGGATTGGGCTAAAACACACATCCCAGGAAAAACTTCTTGGCTGGTTCGTTACCTTTATGTGTATCAGCTTGTCTTGGGTATTTTTCCGGGCAGAGACCCTTGCTGATGCGTCTATGATTTTCCAGGCTTTGTTTAACTTTGGCATGGGGCAGGCAGCAGAAAATCAAATTCCATTTTTATATGCTTTGAAGTGGTTGGGGTTTGCTTCGCTTATAGCTTTTTTCATGCCCAACTCTGTTGAAATCACACAAAAATCTTTGCAAGCTTTTGTACAAACCAAGGCGCAGGTGCAGAGTTTGCCCGGGCGTTTGCAATGGATGCCAAATTATTATTGGTTGTGCCTGGCAGGGTTTATGTTCTGTCTGAGCTTTAACAAGCTTTTTTCGCCGCAACCATTTTTGTATTTTCAATTTTAAAGAGAGATCTCTATGCGCTTTATAAAAAACATTGTTTTTGCAGTTCTCTTTACTCTTAGCGTTTGGACGTGTGTTGAGGTTATGGCCTGGTTTATGGTGCCGCCGCATGTGAATTTTGCAAAACGGACCGAAGACGGCTTTATGCGGTTTCAAAAGGATCGTCACTATGCCTTTTGGCATTTTGAACCAAATCGCCTGATCACATCTCATACAAATTCCGAGGGTGTTCGTGATAGGGAGTGGAATAAAGACAATTATGACCGCTCGATTGCTCTTTTAGGTGATAGCTACGTTATTGCTCTGCAAGTGCAAAAAGAGGACACGTATGAGGAAATATTGGAGCGCTCACTTACCCCCAAGACCGAGGTTTTTAATGTGGGGATACCAAGTGCTGATATGCTCAATCAAATTTTGTGGTCACGCTATTTGAAAAAAACATATGACCCGGATCTCTATCTTCTGACGATTACCAATGGGGATGATTTTATAACCTCGAAAATGCAGGCGTTTTCTTCGGATTGTCATTTGTGGCGTTCTAATGTTGAGGAAGGCTATGTGGAAGAGAGGCTTGAGGATGGTTCTTGCCGGTTCTTCGAGCTTAAACGCCGCCTGAAAAACTTCCATTTTGTCAGGACCGTAGAGAGCATGAAGCTACGGGCTGAACGATATTTTAAAGCCCGCCCCAAATCTTTATTTTCTGGAGGAAAGAAAGCGGAGGAAGCGAGCGTATGTGCCGCCGCATATCCCTTTACGGATCCAGAGCGCATGGAAGAAATCGCTACACTTTACCGTTCTATGGCTGAAAAGTTACAAAAGGAAGTTGCTCCTGCCAGGGTGGCTTTTTTGGAAATTCCAACCTTGTCTCAGACAAAGCATGTTACAGATCGGGAGTGCGCATATGATATTCCTGAGCAGGCTATTCGAAAAGTCTTTAAGGGAAGCAAGATCAAGGTTTATCAGCCATTAGAGGCTTTAAGGGCGTATGATGGTCCCACATATTATGATCACCTGAACGAGGCTGGCCATGTTGTTATTGCCCGCTATTTGCAGCCTTATTTAAATTCTGCTCGCTAGAAGATACTTTGGGGTTTTCTAACGTTTTTAGATCTATCATGCTCCAATTCATCGGTTGTCCGGCTTTAAGGGGCCGTAGCGCTTTTTGGCCCTGAATGAGATCGGCATAACGAATATGCAGGCCCCCGCCTGGACGGATAGAATCAAAGTTTCCGTTCACTTTATTCTCCGCAGAGAATTTAAATGTATCTCCGGCATTCATGTCTTGGGTAATCCATAGGGAGGGGCGCATTTTGCGGCTGGCCAACTCCTTTTGTGTTGGCTCGAAACATATATTGCCGTGGGTACGAAGTGCTGCTGTTTCATCTTGTGGGGAGTTATAAGAAACCTTGCCTTGTTTTTCAAAAGTCCGGATCATAGAAATCATTTTTGCCAGTTCTGCCGGTTCGCGTGAAAAAGCCCAATCAAATCCGCCTTCATTTTTTTCAAATAAGTCTTTCGCCTGAGCCCGGTCGAGCTGTAAGTGGACTTCAATAATCTTGGCTCCCAACTTGACAGCCTCGAGCGGAGCAATGTGTGCAAGAGGATTTTTCAATGTTTTAGAGTTTTCAAATAGCGTGTGGTCAGAAAGCCCGGTTACGCATCCGAACAAGGACTCGATGGCCGGAATGGTGTTTAAATTGCATTCATCAAAATCAGCTGGATAGCCACTGTTACAGTGTAAAATAGCCAGTTGCTCGCAGCCATGATAGCGTAGTGTATCTACGGCTTCTTTCAGTTCCAGATAGTCTGTCATTCCATTCGAAATAATAATGGGTAGATTGGTTTTTGCCGCTTTTTCCAAAAGCTTGGTATCCACCACCTCAAAGCTAGCAATTTTTAGGGCTGGAACACTTTGGTCTACAAGAAAGTCCACCGCCGTTTCATCAAAGGGCGAGGAAAAAATTTGCAGGTTGTGCCTATTGGCCTCCTGTTTTAGCTCCCCATACCACTCCCAGGGCGTATATGCTTTTTGATACAGTGAATGTAAGTCTGTTTTTTCCCACATCGTGCCTTTGGGCTGAGTTTGGAAATTCCGCGTTATGGTATCCGGTGTGTATGTCTGGAGCTTGACTGCGTCAGCGCCAGCTTTCGCAGCTTCTTGTATAATGGCTTTGGCTTCCTCCATGTTTCCATTATGGTTACAGGAAATTTCAGCAATAATATAGCAGGGGTGGCCTGTACCGATTTTACGATCTTCAATTTGAAAATTATGTATTTCAGTCATTCTCGTTCCATTTTTCAATCAGAATTTTATAGCGATGGCCCCGATGTCTGAAAAAGGCTGGGTATCGTTCATTGTCGACAACCCGCAGCAGGTCAAATTGTTCGGCCACGGATTTGTTGATATCCATCTCACTGTCTTTCGGGTAGCGCCTGGGGAATATAGTCCCTTCACCTTCCTGTGGCGTACTTTGGGGTATTTGGGAAGACTGTAGATAGTTTTTGCACATTTTTACCACCATTTTCCCTTGTAAATCTCGCCATTCATCACAGAGCTCTGTGCCGTTCAAGGTTAGTATATCTTTGAGTGCAATCGGTCCTGTATCGGCGCCTTCATCGGCCTCTATCAAACAAAAAGGAATGTCCGATTGCCCAGCCAGAATTTGCCAAGCAACTGGCGCAAAGCCACGTCCATGGGGTAAGTCGCTTGCATGTACAACGATGTTTTTGTGGTTCAGGTTCAGAATGTTGGGCGGTGTGATTGTGACACAACCCAGATAAAAAGCGATGTCGCCCTCAGGAATGTCCCCATGTTTGCGGATCAGGGCCGCCTGATCACCAGCTTCATTGCTCCAGCTTGCGAGTTCTTCCACATAAGGCAAAACCCAGCTTTCGTTATCAACAACATATGAAATTTTTCTGGGTTTTTCCCACCAATCGGTTTGGGTCATGATGTTTTCTTTAGATGCTCGACAACTCTCTGAACACCCTTTCCGTCGCATATTTTTGAGGCGTTTGCTGCCATTGTAATGACATATTCAGGATTGTCGAGAAATTTCTGAAGGCCGGCTTCGAATTTGGATAGGGTAATTTTATCTGCTTTGTCCAAATTGTATAGAGCTTCTGAGCGATGCAGTTCTTGCAGGATATAATCCTGATTGTCGGCAATAGAAACGGTCAGGGCGGGAAGGGCAAGGCAACATCGTTCCCAGCTGGTTGTTCCGCCAGCTCCCAGACATAAATCGGCTTGTGCCATCATAGCAGCAATATTTTCAACAAAATTGTAAGATGTGATCTTGTGGTGCGAGGTGCTGATCAACTGTTGTATATCATCCGTAATTGGTGCTTGTGCCCCATGGATAATGTCAATTTCAAAGGATTGTGAGACATTGTTCAATGCACAAAGGCTTAATTCTACCATGTTGAACGGGTCTGTCGCTCCATATGTGATCAGAATTCTTTTGATTTTTCCCTGCTGCTCAGTCCGCCGTTTAAGGGTGTTTTCCCTGAGTTGTCCGAATTCTTCGCGCAGTAGAGCAAAGTTTGGTCCCAGCAGAAATAAGCAGTTTTTTGGTGCAAATGGCGCGTAATCCTGAAATTGCCTACCCCAAGTTTGATCTAACAAAATATCACAGTCATGTTGTCTGTTGGCCAAATCATCAATGACGAGTGTGCTTTTTGTCCATAGGCGTGCTTTTTTTTCATATTCATGATCTAGGCCGTAATGATCGACAACCAGCAAATCTGCGGCGGCTGGGTTAAAATCATCGGAAAAGCATGGAAAACCGGAGCTTTCTAGGGCGGGGGCGGCGGCTTTTGAGCTGTCTTTTGTTATAAATGAACATGTCCAGCCCGCCTTCCGCATAGTGTGAGCAAGTGTCAGACAGCGCATGACATGTCCTGAGCCAATAATTTGTGAGGCGTCTGCCCTGAAATAAACGTCCATTTGCTTTGCTTTTTATGGTTTTGTTGTGTATGAATTACATTGTTTTTTGAAAAGCGCAAGATTTGGTTTTAGTGTAATAAAGATGGATTTCCTTAAAAACAAAACAGTTTTGGTTACGGGCGGCACTGGCTCATTTGGTAATGCCTTTGTTCATTATTTGCTGAAAAACCATGATTTGAAAAAACTCATTATCTTGTCCCGCGATGAGTTGAAGCAGTTTGAAATGCAAAATGTTCTGCGGGACGAGGATACAAAGGGCATTCTGCGCTTTTTTCTGGGAGATGTGCGCAGTTATGACCGTCTTTCCATGGCTTTTCGGGATGTAGATTTTGTTATTCATGCCGCGGCCCTGAAGCAAGTGCCTGCTGCGGAATATAACCCGTTCGAATTTATTCACACCAATATTACGGGGGCTGAGAATGTTGCCCGTGCAGCCTTTGATTGCGATGTTGAGGGCGTGATTTCCCTGTCGACCGATAAGGCGTGCTCGCCTGTAAATTTATACGGAGCGACAAAGCTTGTTTCGGATAAAATTTTTACCAGCGCTCAGAATTTTGTAGGGAGGAAGAAAACGCGATTTGGTGTGGTTAGATACGGAAATGTTCTTGGTTCACGCGGTAGTGTTATTCCGTTTTTTAAGCAATTGATAGAGCAAGGCAGCGACCATATTCCAATTACGCATCCGGATATGACGCGGTTCTGGATTGAGATGGATCAGGCGATCGGGCTTGTTATCGATGCGATGCAAAACATCAAGGGCGGGGAGATCTACGTCCCTAAAATTCCAAGCATGAAAATTACAGATTTGGCCAAAGCGATGGCCCCTGATCTGCCTCAAAAAATAGTTGGGATTCGGCCGGGCGAGAAAATGCATGAGGTGATGATCGGCGTTGATGATGCCCGCAATACGCTTGAGCTTGAAGATAAATATGTTTTGCAGCCAAGCTATGACCTTCATCCCCTGGAAGAATATTACAAGGCCAGAGGTGCAAAACCCGTGGAAGACGGATTTATCTACTCGAGTGATACCAATAAAGAGTGGCTTTCTGAAGCCGATCTGCAGGATTTGTTGAATAAGCCTAGTATTCACCGTATGCAAAAAGGTGTGGCTTGAGAAAAACGTTTCTTCCTTATGGCCGCCAGAACATCCGGCAGCAAGATATAGAAGCGGTCGTTGAGGTTTTACAAAGCGATTTTTTAACCACCGGCCCCCGTACAGATGAATTTCAATCTTCTCTGTCCCGTAGTTTTGACAGCCCGTATGCGGTTGCGTGTTCGAGTGGCACATCTGCCCTTCATCTTGCCTATTTGGCCTTGGATTTGGGGCCGGATGATGTTGTGATCGTTCCGAGCATCACATTTGTTGCTTCTGCCAATGCGGCGCGCCTATGCGGGGCGGATGTGGTTTTCGCCGATACCGATCCGAAAACCGGTTTGATGGAGCTTGAGCATCTGCAAGAGGCTTTGAGCCGTGTTCCAAGAGACAAGACGGCAAAGGCCGTATGCGTGGTTTTCCTGAGGGGAGTTACACCGCAAATGGAGAAAATTTACAAGTTCTGTCAGAAAAATAATCTCTATTTAATCGAAGATGCGTGCCATGCGATTGGTACCACCTATGGCTCTGATGCTGCTAAAGTAGGCTCTTGTCAATATAGTGATATGGCTTGTTTTTCTTTCCACCCTGTAAAAACCATAGCCATGGGGGAGGGGGGAGCTGTTTTGACGGCCAATCCCGATTTTGCGCATAAGATGCAAATGCTTGTGACTCACGGTATTACGCGCAAGCCCGAACAGTTTTCTGCCAAGAATTTAGCCTTTGATTCAACAACTGGTGCGCCCAACTTCTGGTATTACGAGCAGAGGGTTTTGGGGTTGAATTACCGGGCTAGTGACATTCATTGTGCTTTGGGGCTCAGTCAGCTTAATTCTCTTAGTGAGTTTTCTGAGACACGAAAAGAGCTGATGGATATTTATCTCCACGAGCTGGATGGAGTTTCATTCGTAGAGTCTGTCCAGGATCATGCTTTTTCTGATCCGGTTTATCACCTGATGAGTGTTCATATGGATTTTAAATCTCTGGGTAAGACGCGGCATCAGGTTATGCTTGAATTTAAAGATCTTAATATTGGGACCCAGGTTCATTATATTCCCGTGCATCAGCAACCTTATTACCAATCTTTATATGGAGAATTTGATTTGCCGGGTGCTCAGTCTTATTATCAATCCACTTTGTCTTTGCCATTACATACAACTATGACTGCGAAGGATGTAAACGATGTTATCGATGCTCTCAAATCTATTGTCTTCTAAAGCGCAGCATTCTGACCGTTTTTCAAGAAGCAACGAATTGCTGGAGAGAGCCTTGAAAACTATCCCGGTTGGTTCTCAAACCTTTAGTAAGAGCCATTTGCAGATGCCACAGGGCAAGGCACCACTATTTTTAGAGCGGGGGAAGGGATCGCGATGTATTGATGTTGACGGCAATGAGTATGTGGATCTGATTATGGGCCTTGCGCCTTTGACATTGGGATATTGTGATCCAGATGTCGATCAGGCCATCAAGATCCAGATGGAAAGGGGTATTACATACAGCATGCCCAGCATCCTTGAGGTGGAGCTGGCTGAGCGTATTGTGAAGATGGTGCCTTGCGCAGAGATGGTGCGTTTTGGGAAGAACGGATCGGATGCAACCTCGGGGGGTATTCGCCTTGCGCGGGCGCATACAGGACGGGACAAGATTATAGTCTGCGGTTATCACGGTTGGCATGATTGGTATATTGGATCTACCGCTCGGCATTTGGGCGTGCCGAAAGCAACACAGAATTTAACGGTTTCCATTCCTTATAATGATTTGGAGGCTCTGGCGCAGGTTTTTAAAGATAATCCCGGTGAAATAGCGGCATTAATTATGGAGCCGATGAGCGCCGATAAACCGCTAGACGGTTATCTGGAATCTGTGAAAGAAATGGTTCATAAAAATGGAGCGCTTTTGATTTTTGATGAGGTTATTACAGGCTTCCGCTATGCAAAAGGAGGCGCTCAGGAGTATTTTGGTGTGGTTCCTGATCTGGCGGCTTTTGGTAAAGCTATGGCCAACGGCATGCCTCTTTCTGCAATTACAGGCCGGGCGGATGTCATGAAAAAGATGAATGACATCTTTTTCTCAGGAACGTTTGGCGGCGAAACCCTGTCTCTTGCGGCCTCTATCGCTGTTCTTGATAAAATTGAAAATGAGCCTGTTCTGGAACATTTATGGAGCATGGGAGCTGATTTTCAATCAGCTTTGCTTGATCTTATTAAACACTATGATCTGCAACATATCTTTCATATCAAGGGCCAACACTGTTATGGCATCATAGCCATCACACCACCCAAGGGTGTCCGGCTGGAAGCTCTGAAGACTGTTATGTTGCAAAAGCTCATTGAAAACAACCTTTTGACTCTGGGTGTCTTGGTAATGAATTACGCATTTAAACAGGATGAAAAACGCGATGCCTTGAAAGCGTTTGGTGCGATGTTTGCGCATATTGCCGAAGAGTTGAAAGCTGGGGTTGAAGGCTTTGAAGATAGGATGTCCGTACCCGCAATTGAACCAATTTTTCAGGTTCGGAAAAGTAACTAGGATGCATAACCAATGAATAAAGTTCTGGCCGTTATTCCTGCACGTGGAGGTTCCAAACGGATACCGGGGAAGAATATCCGCGATTTTCATGGTCGTCCTATGTTGTCCCATATTATAAATATTTCTGAAAAAGCCGGAATATTCGACCATATTCATGTTTCAACCGATGATGATAATATTGCAAAAGTGGCTGCCGACTGTGGTCATAAACCCCTTTTTTTAAGGGAGCCGTCGCTCGCAGATGACTTTACTCCTATTTTTGAAGTTGTCCGCTCTACAGCCCAAAGATTTGAGGAACAAGGTGAGAAATTCGATCATTATTGTTTGCTCTACGCTACGGCACCTTTAATGGACCCGCAGGATCTGAGTAAAGCTTATGCGGCTTTTCAGAATTCTGATAAAACCAAGGCCTTGATGTCTGTGGCAGAATACGCCTGTCCGGTAGAATGGGCCTATCGGTTGGATAAAAATAGTTTATCCTTGAAGCCTGTTGAGCCAAGCGGATTTCTCAAGCGTTCTCAGGATCTACAGCCGGCTTATTTTGATGCGGCCATGTTCGTGTTCTATGGGCGGGATTTTGTGTTTGAGCAGGATCCGGATAAGCTGGACCAACATTTTACAGGTTATGTTGTGCCGGCATATCGGGTGAGTGATATTGACACGCAGGACGATTGGGATCAGGCGGAAAAAATGTTTGCATTTTTTCAATCGGAATCATGAATTACGCTCACAAAATCGCTCTCGGAAGCGTTCAGTTCGGTATGCCCTATGGTGCCACCAATAAGGCGGGGCAGGTGCCACAATCCGAAGTTCGGCATATTCTTGAAGAATCCGCGAAAATTAATAGTCAGCTTGTGATAGACACGGCCCCTGCCTATGGGAATGCAGAGCAGGTTTTAGGAGAAAGTCTTGCGGCTTTATCAAACGGACTGGATTTCCGCCTTATCACAAAAACAACCTTCTCTTTGCCCCAGGCACAAAAGGACTTTAATCAATCACTACAGCGATTAAAGGTTCAGAATGTTTATGGATATATGGATCATAACGCGCAGCTGCTAAAATCGGACGAAGGAAAAAAGGCCTATGCCTATATGAGCGAACTAAAGGCCGGCCGAAAAGTACAAAAAATTGGAGCCACAGTTTACAGTATTGAGGATGTTCTGTTTTTGTTGGAACGATACAGGCTGGATATTATTCAATTGCCGCTTAATGTATTGGATCAACGGTGGCAAGAAGAGGGTATATTACAGCGTTTGAAGCAGAATAATATCGAGATTCATGCTAGGTCTTTGTTCTTACAGGGAGTGTTGCTGGAAGATGCTGAGCATCTTTCCGGTTTTTTTCAGCCGTATCAACCCTTCTTCGAAAATCTTGAGGAATTTTGCCAGGATCATGGCTTTACCAAAGCACAGGCTTGTCTTTATTACGCCCTTTCTTTAAAAGAGGTGGATCAGGTTGTTTTGGGTGCGTTATCATGGTCTCAATTTCAAGAGCATTTGGATAATGCTCAGAAATTCAAAGACAGTCATAATTTTAATTTTAAGAGCCTTTCATGTCCCGATTCCCTGCTCCTCAATCCCTCACAATGGCCACAGAGAACTTGAGCAGTATAAAGACTTATCTGGATGAAATATCTATGGATGAGGGGGGTGTTTCCGATTTTTTCTGGCCTTATACTCCGCCTGAGATCCAGGAGCGCATTTTTACCTGGGTCAAGCGGGTCAGTGATATTGCTCTGGAATATAAAGGCCAGAAAATCCGGCCGAATGATGTTCTTAGCCTTGATGAAAAAGTTTGGATCAATTTCTTGAAGTGGCAGCCTGTTCTGGTTCAGGCCTTACAGACCAGCATTTTATTTCACTCCTGTAATCAAAATAACCGAAATTTTGAATGGGACCGAAAGACTATGCCGTTTTGGGCCGCCTATGCGCAGAATGAGGTATTGCCGGATAACCGTTATCTTAAAGCTCTTCTGAGTGGTCCTGTTCCCGATCAAGAATGGAAATGGCCGGCACGGTGGTTGCAGAATGTGGTCAAGGGGAAGGCCATAAAGCGTTTGCCCTCTTTTTTATATCGACCTAGTAAGGATCTTACGCTGACCTTTGTTTGTGAGGCTACGGAGAAATATTGCCACCAACAAGAAAAACGGCCAGTTTATCAACCTCTTTCGAAATGGTTTTCCGGAATTGATGAGGCCGATATTCTCTCTCTGCCGGACCATCCGGCTATACAGGCTATTCTCGAGGTAAGCTTTGATCTGATAAGATCAAAGGCCCCTCTGGAAAAAAATATGCAGGAGTGGGTGTCACGGCAGATTAGGCTTAGTATGCATGCGGTAGAAATATTATCGTCCCGCATTCTGGCAGATTTGGATCATAATCCCCTTCCATCCTATCTTATTCCTAATATCAGCGAGCCTTGGGCTATTATATTCCGCTACCTTACCTTTAAAAATGGAGGGCATGTGACAGTTTTTGATCATGGTTGCGGGTCGGCTTTGTCTATTGGGCACCAATCCTGCCTTGGCTATATTTATGGCGCGCATGAGTTTAAAACCTATTCCAATTTTGCCGGACAAAGTTTTTGGAATCATATTCCGGAGCCTTTTAAATCTCTTGTAAAAGATTGCAAAATTGAAGGCGCAGATGTTCTCCAAACCGCTTACACGCCCGTCGAGCCCCCACAAAACAAAACAATTTTGTTTGTACCGTTTTATGATATGCGCGATCATGATCTGAGTTTTGCTTATCCGTCATGGATACAGGCTCTGGATTTTAATAAGAAATTGATCAGTGATCTTAAAGGGCTGGGTTATGATGTGATCATGAAGCCTCATCCAAGTTTTTACCATTTACCCAAAGACAAGGGCGAGGAGGTTTTTGGGTGCAGCTATAGCCTTTCACCCTTTGAAGATATTGTAGATGATGCGCATCTGATCGTTACATGTGATCCTCATTCAACCACAATAATTGCATGTATTCTCAAGCAAAAACCTATTCTGGTGTTTGATTATGGTTCGTATGATTACCCGGATTTAAACAAGAATATTAAAGAACGTATGGAAATGGTAGAGATCCAGTATGATGAAGAAAACCGGATGATATACTCGAAAGAAAATCTGGAAAGCCAAATACAGAGCGCGTTGCATAAAAAAAACATACAGTCTATGCATCAACTTTTTTTCAATAAACCATAAGGAATTCAATGGATCGGAATATTCTTATACCTCTGACAGAGCGAGCCTATTGCCGAACTTTGCGCGTGGAAGATGTTGGTCAAAAATATGTTCGGGCTTTTCATGATCCTGAGGTGGTGAAATATTTAATATTCGTAAAGCATACACGCCCCACCCTTGAAAGCTTACAAGACTATGTCAGAGAGCGCATCGCCGACGAACATGATATTTTCCTTGGCTTGTATATTGATGAAGAATTTTGCGGTACGATGAGGGCATCCCATCTGAATGAAGAGTCACCTTTTATTGGTTTGGCAATCTTGGATACTGATCAATGGGGGAAGGGGTGGGCAACCTTGATGATCAAAAATCTGTGCCAGTATCTGCACACAAATTTTGGGAAAAGTTATTTTCGTGCGGGCATTCACAAAGATAATATAGGATCGCAAAAAGCTTTCCAAAAAGCAGGGTTTATATCTACTCATAAAACGCAGAAACCGTTATCTCCCGAGGAAGAGCTGTGGATTTTGACCTTGCCGGATTAAGAAGAACAACGCTTAGGATTTTCTAACACGTATATGTAGAGCGGATCCACGAACAAAAACTCCCGCAGGCCTTTGCTACGGGCATTGATAATTTTGTAAGGTGTGAATATCGCCCGGCCTTGCCGCGCGTAGAAGGCACACCAATCATAATGAGGGTCAATTTTTCCGTCCTTAAAATGTTCATTGGAAATAGGCGCAAATAAACGCCCGCCGGGGATGACAGTGTTTTCGGTTATGTTTTTAAACTGCATTTCGTCCTTTATAATTGGCCAAAAATTTTCAAAATACAGCGTGCTTGGGTAGTTATAAAAATATCCGCCAAATGTCTGGTAACCGTGGTAATTCGCTACAGCAGGGGTCAGACCGATATTTAGGACACGATAACTTTCTTGAGCGCCAAAACGCTCGGAGAGTTTTGTATTAATCTCCTTAAACTGATCCAGCAGAAAATATTCGCTTTCCGTGTACATATATTGCCTTAAAGGGATTTGGGAAAACGAGAGGAGATACTCTTTTTGTTCTGGCCGCACAGGGACCGTTCCTTTTACCAACGCAGAAATTTCCTGCACAAGACTGCCGTTTTTGGCCATTCCCAAGTCATGTTTAAGGCTCATCCGATTATAGCGATTTGTAGCAAAACTTCCTGCTATGAGTACAATCAAAAACACACTGCTCACATATTTTCCGATGCCTTTTTGCTCGGCCCACAACAACAATATCGCTGTTGCGCCGATAGTCATCATGAGTGGAGCAAAACTGTCTAATCTGCGCAGCGCAAGAGGGATATTAAATAAAGCCTGTAAAATATGAATGTACGTATCCAGAAATGCGATGAGGCCAAGGCATAGGCTTGCGCAGATTGTAAGAAGAGCTGCTTGCTTGAGATTTAGTGAAGAAAGAGTGGAATGTTGTCCAGCAGCCAGTCCCTGCTTTTTAAAGAAAAAATACACAATCGTTACCAATATCATCGCATATATGGTCAAGGAAAAAGCAGGCATATTATTGATAAAATGATGGTGGCCTGGCGCATAGAAAATATTGGACCAAAGGCTGTCCCAGGTTTCAGAACTGTTCCAATCAATAAACGGCCCGCCATCTTCGTGACCAAACTTTGCAGCACGGTGGCTCTTTATTTTATGCGCCGGAAGTAACACCAGAGCCAAACTGCGATATTCTACAACTGCATATACAATACCGGTAAACGCGGTAAGCCAGATAAAGCTGCCTGATTTTTTATCACGCATAAAGAGAAGAGTAAGTGCAACTAATCCCAAAGCAAATGCAACCGCCAGACCATTATAATGCAGGAAGGCAACAAAAGGATAAAAAAGAAAAATACAGAAACTCAGCAACACAGATTTGGAATGGTATATATTCAAACCTGCCCACACGAGAAACGGTAACATAGACATGCCGGAGAGTCGCTGTTCTTTAAACGGCAAACTGGCATAAAGAAAGCACATTGCCACCAAAATGGTCCAGCCCAAAACCCGGTTTTTATCCTTTAAAAGATAGTCTTTGCCCAGAAGGAAAAACCCGGAAACCCCCAAAATCATTGAAAGGCTGCGATTGATAATGACAGCCCATGGCGGTGAAAAAATCTCAAAGAAAAACTCCCCGAGCCCTAAATCCCGCATAGCCAAAGCGTTTAATGGTATGTCGGAAAATAAAGGTACAGTATAATCCAGATTAAATAGAAACCCTGCGGCGCGCGCTCTGGCCACAAAGAAAATGAAAGGAGATTCCAGAAAATCGTGCCCCTGGAATAAGGCTTGGTCAGCCGGATAATACAACCAAAGGCAATAAAGTATGATGAGAACCAGCCCAGCAAGATAAGCGATTAGCGCGTTTTTCTGTGAGGTGAGGCTGAAATCCATTTTATCTCTCTGTTTTATTAAGGTTGAGTATGTATAAGTCTTACTATAAGAACTGGCTAATACTTAATATGATGTTTCCTGCAGGTGCAAATTTCAAAAATTATGAATAAATACATTAATATTTTAAGGTCTCAAAGAAAACCGCTTAAATTTCTCTTATCCCGCTTGTTGCTGCGCTCCGGGCTTAATCGGTTGTACCGTGTAAAACGGCAGGGATATAGGCTCAATTTTGATGCAGCGGCACTATCTTCAAATATATGGGTGGATCCTGCCTATCGAACATCAGAGGAAATATTCTTACGAGGGCTTTTAACAGAAGGAGACTGTGTGATTGATGTGGGTGCCAACATTGGCACGTTAAGCTTGGCTTGCGCCGATCAGGTGGGGGCAAGCGGGAAAGTCTATTCCTTTGAGCCCCATCCGGAAACATTTCGTTATCTGAAGAATAATATTGCTCTGAACGGTTTTAAAAATATACAGGATTTTTCTTACGCTTTGGGGAGTAAGGACGCACAGATGTATATCAGCGATGAAAGCGATGATAGCCAAAACGCTATTAAAAATAATGGGAATGGGGGAATTTCTGTCCAGATGAAAACCTTGGATTCCTTAATCCCGGCCAATCAAAAGATAAAGCTGCTGAAAATCGATGTGGAAGGATATGAAGGCGAAGTCCTCTCAGGAGCCAAGCGTGTCTGTGAAAATACAGAAATCCTTTACCTTGAATGTATAGAAAAATTTTTAATCAGAGCCGGATGGGATAAGGACAGGCTTTACAAGCTCGTGCACGACATGGGCTTTAATATTGAAAGCACGGATGATAAAATGTGGCTATGTCGAAGAGAAAAATCCTCTCCCTGATACAGTTCATGGTATTTTCATAATTAATATTATCACACTCTGGGGTTTTATCCCCGGTAAGGGTCCAGACCGACCTCACCGTCTCTTTGTACTGGTGGCTCCGGCGGTAGGCAGATATGATTTGAGGAGGAAGCCCCGCTACCTCCCGCTGCTTCATACTGTTCCATCAACCAGGACCGTATTTTGGGGCGGTTGTCGGAATATCCGGCTTTCCCTGTTCCCAAAATTTCGTCCGGAACACGCCCTTTCAAAGTTACTCTTAAATTTCCCGAGGCCCCGCTTGGGTGCATATCGGCCTTTTCTGCCAGAATCTGGAACGGCTCGTTGCTTTGTACAATTAACAAAAATAAGGCTGCTGACTTTGAGCCCTTTATTCCCAAATCATTTTGGAGCCAGATGATGAATTGTGGAGTTTTAACCTCCTCCGGAATGGGTGCGCCGGTATTATCGAAGCGTAACGTCCGTACCCTTCTGGGCCTATTTGTGGGGCGGTGGTCATTATCATTGGCGGGTTTCTTCGGCTGTACCGGCGTCTTTACAGGAACTGGGGAAGGCGCTCTTGGAGGTATAACTGCGGGAACCGGTTCTTCATTATCCTGCTCCGGTTCCTCTATCGCAACCGGCGTTTTTACCGTGGTAAATGCTGTGTAGAGTGCATCGAGAGCTTCTCCTTCAATCTGGCGTACGCGTTCCTTGGACACCCCTACAATATCTGCAACCTCTTGCAGCGTACACGCCTTTCCCTGCGCCGGATATCTCAGGTCTATAATCAGCCTTTCCCTGATATCCAAGGCCGCCAAATGTTTCCTCAAATCACTGAGATTCCGAGTTTTTTCCAGATTGTCCAAGGGTCTCACCTGATTTGGATCGGGAATTAGACTACCAAGCTCTGCTTCCTTACTGCCTTTGTGACTGAGAGAGCCCGTTTGGCGACTCATAATTTCCATGGTTTCGCGCAGAAATTTTATCTTATAACCGCGCTCTTTTGCACCGCCTTTATAGACTTCCATCGGTGTCGGATTAGGGTTTCCCGCCTTCTTTAACGTATCAATAATCCGGCCGATAACCCGCACATCCTGCTCACGGCTTGTGGGCATCCGCATGGTGCGGCTGTGATTACCCTCATATCTCTGCATAGTGTTTTTTATCTGGCGTGCTGCGAATGTACTGAAGGCGTAGCCGCGCAATGCTCCATACAAGCGCCATATTTTTGGCGATGATGGGTCCGTAAAGCGCTTTTAACTCTCCTGCCTTTTCAACAATATCCTCAGGATATGCACCTGTTTTATTGACCTCAATCTCGCTTAGCTCCGGGTAATGCATATCCCCGGCCGCGCCATTCATGTCCTCACGCAGGGAATCCCTTAACTTCCGCACCTCCCCCAGGAGCGCTGCATTGCTTCCCGCAGGAGTTTTTCGTTTCTTTTGGGCAGGTTTCCCGTTCTGTGCAGACGGATTATGCAGCACAGAACCGAAACCGGATTCGGAGAAGTCCTCTCGAAGCATGAAATACGCAACTCATTTTTATATTTGAAACTGTTTTTATAGAAACACGCATGGCGAAAAAGTCAACCAATATGAAAAAATTATTACCGCAAATCTGTTTAAAACTCATTTATGCGCCCCCGCGAATATGATAGGTTTATGGAGCTTAAGCGAAAAAGGATTTCAAAATGCAGTTTGGTGTGAATCTTGAAGGAAAAACAGCGCTTGTAACTGGATCGACATCCGGGATCGGGCTGGGCATTGCTAAAACACTGGCGCAGGCCGGGGCGAATATTGTCCTCAATGGATTTGGAGCCGAGGATAAAATTAACGCGAACACGGCAGAAAATGAAAAGCTGGGTGTGAAGACACATTACAACGCGGCCGATATGTCCAAACCACCGGAAATTGCGGCCATGGTTGACGAAGCGCTGAAAGAATTCGGGACGATTGATGTTGTTGTGAACAATGCCGGTATCCAGTTTGTAAATCCCATCGACACCTACCCCGATGACAAATGGAATGCGATCATCGATATCAATATGAATGCCGCCTTTCACGTGATCAAAGGCGTTATCCCGACTATGCGCAATAAAGGCTGGGGCCGGATCGTCAATATTGCTTCGGCGCACGGGCTGGTGGCCTCACCGTTTAAGTCCGCCTATGTCACGGCCAAGCACGGCATTATGGGCATGACCAAGACCGTCGCTCTGGAGGTCGCACAACAAGGCATCACCTGTAACGCTATCTGTCCCGGCTATGTGAAAACCCCTCTGGTGGAAAACCAGATTGCCGATACAGCTAAAAATCGTGGTATAAGTGAAGAAGAGGTCGTAACCAATGTTATGCTCGCCGCACAATGGACGAAGAAGTTTGTCACTATCGAACAAGTTGCGGGAATCGCGCTGTTTCTCTGTTCCGACACTGCAGAAAACATCACCGGCACCGATATCACGGTTGATGGAGGCTGGACCGCGGCCTAGACTGATTTCATGAAAGCCCTGTTTTGTCATGACACCTATTACGCCCGGGACGAGAACGGGACGGTCTATGCCTATGGCGCCTTCCCCTACTCTCTCTGGCGGGACCGGTTCCTACCACATTTCGAAAACATTGAGGTTATTGGCCGGGAAAAACCTTATGAGGATGAAACTGCCGAAAAACTCGATATTTCGAGTGGACCTAATATCGCCCACACGCTTCTTCCGAATATCAATTCTCCGCTCAAACGCATCCTTCAAGGCGGAAAAACGTATAATCGCATTGAAGAGCGGGTGAAAACCGCAGATGCAGTGATCATCCGCGGGCCGGTAGAGTTTGGAATGCTGGCGGCCAAAGCCGCCCGCAAGCAGGGAATTCCCTATGCGGTAGAGATGTCCGGCTGTGCCTTTGATCATACTTGGTATCATGGATCTCTGATTGGAAAACTCTACGCCCCCGTGAAATATTTGCGGGCCCGCGCAATGGTTCGCAATGCCGATGCAGTGATTTACGTGACGCACCATTTCCTGCAAAAACGTTATCCCACAAAAGGAACTGCATCCTATGCCTCAAATGTTGAAATCGAGCCGCCAGAGAGGGACACTCTGAATCGTAGGCTTAAAAAAATTCAGGATCAGCGAGGTCCGGTGATCATCGGGCTGATCGGAAATTTTGGGAATAAACTTAAGGGGTTGAGTGTTGCTCTCAGGGCCCTCCACGAAGTGCAGGAGGAACGGATTGACTTCCGTTTTCGTGTGCTGGGTAAGGGCGAGCCGCAGAAATGGGAGACGCTGATCAGGGATTTAGGGTTGGCGGGGAAAGTGGAATTTTCCGGCACGCTGCCCGGAGGCAATCCAGTTTTACAATGGCTAGATGATCTGGATTTTTATATCCAGCCCAGCTTTCACGAAGGCTTACCGCGCGCACTGATTGAGGCGATGAGCCGTGGTCTGCCCGCCCTGTCTTCCGATGCAGGGGGATCCGACGAGCTGCTGGAGCCGGATAACATTCACCGCCGTGGTGATGCCGTTTCCTTTGCTCGCCGCCTAGTCCAGACGTTGAATGACCGGGAATGGCAGCTCGCGCAGGCCGCACGGAATTTTGAAATATCCAAAGAATACCACCACGATATCTTAAATGAGCGCCGGTTTCAGTTTTGGAAAGAATTTAAAAACCGGTTATAGCCCGTATCGTGAAGATATTATTATCAAGGCCAAGACCTGCTGTAGTACTGTCTCTGTGACGATACATATATCCCGCTCCCAACTGTAGCTGCGGCCCTATGATATACAGCAACTCCGCGCTTCCTTCATATGTTTTATCCTGTCGGTCCAAATCCTTAAAATCATCATGGTCGTAACCAACCAGCACACGAGCAAATAAATCGCGCTGCAGCTCATAATCCAGTGAAAAATCAATTTCTGTTTCGGTTACGCCGGTAACAATCGTACTTTCCTCAGACGTCGAACGACCCAACTTCAATCCCAGTCGCAATTTCTCAGTAGGCTCCCAGTAAATGTCGCCTTCCATAGACAAGGCTCTGGCTTTTTCTATTTCATCAGAATCATAGGTGCGTTGTTCCCTTCCAATTCCCAAAAACCCGTATAAAAGCCCTTTAAAGTTAAAAGAGGTTCCGCCCAAAACGCGGATCAAATTATTATTGCGGGTCGTTGCGCCAGGCGCCTCATTCACAAACTCTTCATCTGCCAAACGCAACTGAAGAAAAGGTGTAAAATTATTTAGCGTTTCATATGATACTTCCAGTTGCGCCTGCTTGACATCAACATCACGATTATCACGAATGGCGGCTGCATCCGTGCCTGAGATTGTTCCATTGTCAAGACGTGCTTGCCGATATGTTCCTAAAAGTTCAACCCCTAATCTGTTGGGTTTATAGTTAATACCGCCTTCAACCTGAAGGGTTTTAATGCCCAAAGGCTCAGTTGTTAGATCGGCAATACTTAACGCTTTCTGGTTTTTTCTATCAAAATGGGAAGACCTATAAGCAACCGAAACGGGAATATTAAGCCCGCGCAAAGCCTCAAAATCAGCCTCAAAAGCGGCCCCAAAATTCTCAACATTTTCGTTTTCTTGATCAGCATATCTACGAATTTCCGCCTGCGTTGATAAAATAAAATTATGTCGTCCATAAGGCTTCTGGACCACTAGAGAGGGCTCTAGCACGGACACAAAATCACTTTTTGTATTATTTTCTGTCGCTAGGACATTATCGTCATGCTGTAATTTGAGTTGAAGATTGGGCCTTAAAATAAATGAACCCACTGGCATAGGTTCACCTCGATAATAAAACGGATCAATACTAAACTCTCCAAACCTGTTTTCTTGATCCCCCCGAAAAGCATATGGTGCGGCATTTTCCGTTTGCGCATCCGCATAAGACGGAATTCCACCCGTAAAAAGGGTCGAAATTGCCAATATTTTGATCCAAGTATGACGAGGCATAATTAAAACTGGTAAAAAGGGGCGGAAATACCCGTAGATAATTGTTATTCTACAGAAGTTATTGCATTATACAAATTATTAAGATCGGAATAATAATAAATTCTGTAGACTGAATTAAGACAGATAAAAATCTGAACCGTAACCAACTTCTGGATATTACCTATGAGCTTTATTGCCCGCCTTTTGGATAAATCCCCATCTTATATGTGGCAATGGATAATCGCGAAGCGTCACACAGAAGATTTAATGGCCTCTATGGATATAAAGTCATTTGATGAGCTTAAAAGTTTTAAAAACGAGACTTTGCACCCCCATTACAAAAAATATTTCAACACCCCCTATTGGTTACGCAAAAACATGCAACGGGTCTTGCATCTGCACCTAAATAAATCACAGAAAAAATTAAAAATTCTCGATCTTGGCGCAGGCTTCGGTTACTTTCCATTTGCCTGCGAGTTTTTCGGTCATAAGGTGGTTGGTCTAGATTTACCTGGTGACAGGCTTTTTGATGAAGCATGTAAATGCCTAGATATTGAAAGGCACCACCACACTATCCAAAAATGCCGCCCCCTGCCGGATAATTTAGGCGGTCCATTTGACCTTATTACCGCCTTCCAAATCTGCTTCAACGACCACTATCAGGAAAAACCATGGGACGTGGAAGGATGGGAATATTTCATTGATCACCTGCTTGAGAAACATCTGAACCCGCGAGGCCGGATATATCTAGAGCTGAACTTTCACCATGCTCTACAAACCTGGCTACCCAATGATGTAAAATCCTTGTTCAAAGACAAATACAATGCAAAAATCAGCGGCTCATCGCGTGTGACCATCACCAAGCCGGGAGCCTAATTTACATGGTGCGCCTCTTTGTCTCATCCTTTACCGTGATGATGGCCGGGACGGGCTGTGGATTTTTACTCCATTTATTTTTGGCCAAAATTCTCTCTGCTGATGGTTATGGCGTTTATAATTTTATCCTGTCTATTACGATGATCATTAGCCTTATTGCACTGTTCGGACTTCCAAGCGGGGTTGTGCGTTTTATCGCCGGATATCTGGAATCTGAAGATGAGCGACCTAAAATTCGCCAACTCATAAGGTTTTCAATACTTTTTACCAGCGTTTTGGGCATTCTGCTCGGCGCGATTATCTATGCAGGGCTTTATTTCACAGGATTTGCTGATGAATATCCTGTCGCAGCACTGCTAGCAGGTTTTGTAATGGTTCCTGTTACCGTCTGGCAACGCCTGAACTCTGGCATTTTGCGCGGTTTTCACAAAACGACACTATCCGTTGCCTACGAAACCTTATTTCGTGAACTCGGCCTGCTACTGGTAGTCGTAGCACTTTATGCGGGTGGCGTTCATTTAAGTGGTGGCGATCAGGCTCTTTGGCTTATGACCGGGGTCATGGTGTTGATTATTCTATTTTCTCAAATCCAAATTGAACGCGAAACTCCGCCCGGCCAGCAGACCGCCGAAAAAGGACAGTGGAAATCATGGTTAATCATATCCGCTCCCATGATGCTGACTGTAGCATTTCAACGCATTATGAAACGCATTGATTTGATTTTCATTGGTATTATGCTGGGACCGGCCAGCACCGGAATTTATGCATTGATGATCCATTTTGCTGATGGTGCTACTATTGCTAGCAAATCAGCACTCGCCGTCTTTTCGCCCAAGGCTGCGGCCGCCTATTCTGCAAACGATCTGAAAGCCCTTAAACATATCTACAAACTGGCCTTGGTTTTAGTCTGTGCATCGACCATCACCTTCGCCGTGCTCGAAATCCTTTTGGTACCTTATATTTTGCCGTTGATCGGTGAAACCTATATGGAGGGATTTAATGCCCTTTTAATTATCCTGGGCTGGTATATCATCGCCACGCTTTTTGGGCCGGCGTCAAATTTAATGATTATGAGCAATTATGAACGCCCCGCCATGTGGATCACAATGTTAAGCGCTTTTTTGAACATTGTGCTGAACCCTGCCTTCATTTATCTATATGGCATCGAGGGTGCGGCATTTGTCACTGGGTTCGTCGTTGCGCTGCGTAACGCCCTGAGCGCTGCCTATGTCTACCGCAAGGGGCTTTTGAGTGATAAGCTATCCGCATGAGCATGCCGCAAATTCAGACTGAACAGCCATATGCGCCGGAATTTTTTATTATCGGTGCTCCCAAATGTGGTACGACCGCTCTATACGCCTATCTTAACGAACATCCCGATGTCTTTATGCCTGCCGTCAAAGAGCCTAATTTTTATGCCAAAGATCTAAAAGTTCAAACTCAAGTCAAAACCCAAAAAGAATACAATTCTCTTTTTAAGCAGGCCAAAGACACTCAAATTACTGGAGAAGCCTCGGTCTGGTATTTGCTCTCTGATCTGGCTGTAAAAAACATTCTGCAGATAAATCCAAATGCCAAATTTATCGCCATGATCCGCAACCCACTTGAAATGTATTCCTCTCTGCATGCCCAGCTTGTTTATTCCCTCTGGGAAAATATTAAAAATCCAGAACAAGCCTATGATTTTAAAAAGAAATCCTTTTCTCGGTTTTGCACGGATTCGCGTATTCTTGATTATAAGTTTGTTTGTTCATTAGGAGAACAATTGGAACGTTTTACAACCACTGTGCCGGAACATCAGCGCATGATCATATTCCACGAAGATTTTAAAAACGATACGTCCTTAATATACAAAAAAACCCTTCAATTCATTGGGCTAAAGGATGACAGAAGATCAGTATTTCCCGTTATTAATGACCGCAAGGAGCATGCTTTCAGCCCACTTTCGAAAACGCTGCGTATCATAACAAAAAACCTTGCCCCACTTAAAGGTGCTCTACGTAAAATTTTTCCAAATATGAGCAGCTCTATGCTTAAACCCTTATATGATCTGGGCTCAAAAAAAACTGGCAAGACTGAAGTTTCAGAGAATTTCAAGAGAAAACTGCTAAAAGATTTTGAACAAGACATTCAAAAAATTGAAAAAATCACCGGTCGCAACTTAGGTCATTGGAGACATGGATGAGCCTTCTGCCCAAACCTATTCGTGAGGCCGTATACTGGGTCAACGCGCAAGGGAAATTCGGGCGCGGCATCATTGAGGCCGCCAGCTTTTGCTTCATTTGCGGGGTTAAGGTTCTGGGGATAAAGCCTTGGCAGGATCTCGCCGCCCTGACCGTCACATCAGATAAGCACAAATTCATCTATATCGGCATCCCGAAAATCGCCACGCGCACGTTCCGCGATATTCTGGTCACGCAAAACGGTGAGGCGCTTGGCACGAAATGGACCGAAAAGCCGGGCGCATTCATGGAAGCGCGCAAAAACCACCCGGATTACTTCACCTTCGGCTTTGTCCGCAACCCATGGTCGCGGGCGCTGTCCTGCTATAACAGCAAAATCAATAACGCGGTTTTAGGCAAACAGGCGCGGATCATGAGCTTTTATAAGGGGCTTTCGCCCAAAATGAGCTTTGAGGATTTTGTCGAATGGCTCTGCGGCGCGGAAGGCCGCGACGATATCGCCGATCGGCACTGGATTTCACAATATCTCTATATGGCGGGCGACGATGGGCAGCTCTCTTGCGATTTTGTCGGCAAGTATGAAAACCTCGAAGCGGACTGGGAAACCATATGCGAAAAGGCCGGAATTCCGCACACCGCCCTGCCGCATAAGGGCTGGAATTCAACGGCCAAATCCGGCCTGACCGATTACCGCGATCACTACACCGATAAAACACGAGACCTCATCGCGCAGCGTTACGCGAAGGATATTGAGGTGTTTGGGTATGAGTTTTAAGCCGCGTTTTGCTTGGAATTCAGCTGACGCTCCCATTCCAGTGCGCTTTCGATGATGGTTTTAAGATCATCACGCTCCGGCGACCAGCCTGTTAAAGACTTCATTTTTTCATTAGACGCGACAAGGATGGAGGGATCACCCGGCCTGCGCTCCGCCTCAATCACAGGCACATCCGCGCCCGCGACCTCAAACGCTGTATCAATAATTTCGCGCACGCTGTAACCGTGACCGTAGCCACAATTCATAGACGTGCTTTCGCCGCCGCCGGCCAGATATTCCAGCGCCGCGCGGTGTGCATAGGCCAGGTCGAGCACATGCACGTAATCACGTATACATGTGCCATCGCGCGTGTCGTAATCAGTGCCGAAAATCGAGATTTTATCGCGCTTGCCGACCAAGGCCTCACAAATAATTTTCAGGATATGCGTCGAAACTTTACTGCGCTGGCCGATACCGCGATCAATATCCGCGCCGACCACATTGAAATACCGAAGGCAGACATGGCTAAACCCCTTCACGGCCGCAATATCGGCGATCATACGCTCGCTCATATATTTTGATGCACCATAGGGCGTAAGAGGTTTACAGGCCATATCTTCTTGCAAAATCACATCACCATGATCGCCGTACACTCCGGCACTTGAAGAATACAAGAACCGCTTCACACCCGCATCGCCGCAAGCCTCGACCAACCTCAGCGTTTCAAACGTGTTGTTCTCATAGTAAAACGCAGGCTGTTCAATCGATTCCGCGTTCACCACGCTGCCCGCGAAATGGATGACATCTTTAATGCCGTGATCCTTGATGATTCTGGCCACCAACGCCTGATCCCCTGCAGCACCTTTGTAAAACTCCATGGCGGGCATGATCGCCTGCTCAAACCCGGTTGAGAGATTATCAAGGCCGATCGGCTCATACCCCTCATGCGCGAGCACGCGGCACATGTGAGAGCCAATATATCCGGCTGCGCCGGTCACCAAAACGGGTCTGTTATCCTTCTTATTCATGGGGTATAGTTTAGAAGTTAAATCCTTTCGGATAAACGCCTTTTTTAAGATCATTCATGAAATATCGTGCCGATATAGATGGCCTGCGGGCCATAGCTGTTCTCCCCGTTGTGCTGTATCACGCCGGAATCTCTTGGTTTTCCGGAGGCTATGTCGGTGTGGATGTGTTCTTTGTGATCTCAGGCTTTTTGATCACCTCCATCATTGCCGAGGAAATACGCCAGAATAAATTTTCCATCCTGCATTTCTATGAACGCCGGATACGCCGTATTTTCCCGGCCCTGTTCACGGTTTTTACCTTCACTGTGGCGGGCGCAGCCTTGCTGTTCTTACCGCCGGATTACAAGGACTTCAGCCAAAGCCTGATCGCGGCGACGCTATTTGCCTCCAACTTCCTGTTTTGGCAGGAATCCGGGTATTTTGCCGGACCAGCGGAGGAAAAGCCGCTGCTGCATACATGGTCATTGGCGGTGGAGGAGCAATATTACATCTTCTTCCCGATCATGTTGTTCATCATCTGGCGGCTTATGGGTGGACGGTTCCTGCTTTGGCTGGTGCCGCTTGGGCTGTTGTCCTTTGGCGCCAGCATCTGGGGCGTGGAGAACAAACCCACAGCGACATTTTACCTGCTTCACACACGTGCATGGGAGCTATTCCTGGGCGGAGCACTTGCGCTCGGGGCATTCCCGATGCTTGAAAACAAGCCGCTGAAGGAAGTTTTGGGATGGTCCGGGCTAGCGATGATCTTTTGCAGCGTTTTCCTCTATACCGCGCAGACGCCCTTCCCCGGCTTGGCAGCCTTGCTGCCCTGCCTTGGAGCGACGTTGATTATTTATGCGCAAGGGACAAAGCTTGGCCAATTTTTATCCTTAAAACCCATCGTATTCACCGGCCTTCTATCCTATTCGCTCTATCTGTGGCATTGGCCGATTATCGTGTTTGCCAAATATTACCTGATGCGGGAATTACATGCCCCAGAGATTGCAGGCGTGATTGCCGCTTCTTTTATACTTTCATATCTCTCATGGAGGTTTATCGAAGCGCCGTTCCGCGGCAAAAACGGTATACTGACGCGCGGGCAGATCTTCCTGCTGGCCGCACTGGCCATGGGCGCAATGATTGTCATTGGCGGCATTGGCCACATCACAAAAGGCTTGCCACAGCGGCTTCCGGCTGAAGTTGCGGAAATGTCTAGCAAAGCCTATGAAGAGCGTGTTCTGGCCAATCCCGACCGTCATCAATGTTTGGGATCGGTTGATAAGAATAAAACCGAAATTGATGACATTAAGAATGGTAAACTCTGCACATTGGGCATAGAAGGAACGCCGTCTCTGCTGCTATGGGGAGATTCACACGCAGAGGCTCTGCGTAGTGGAGTCGACGAAGCCGCAAAACAGCTGGGCATAGCGGGTGTTTTTGCCGGATATACAGGCTGCCCGCCAGCCCTCAACATCGTGCGGTACGATGAGCCAGCCAATCAGTGCGCCGCATTCAACAAAGCTGTCTTTGATTATATTTTAGATCACAATATTAAAACCGTTATCCTTTATGCCCGATGGGCCCTGTATGTTGAAGGCACGCATTACAAACAGGAAACAGGAAAAGATATTCACCTACAGCCTGGAACAAAAACACAAAATACGACTATCATTCAGAAAAACCTGGAACAGACCATTCAAGCGTTGAAAAAGAATGGTGTACGCATCCTTACTTTCTCAGCGACGCCGGAAATTGGTATTGATGTAACAAATGCAATGGCAAAAAACATTTATTACAAACACAATTTTGATCTGAATGACGTGGTTTCGCCTACACGAGAAGAATTTAATACGCGAAATGAAAATACCAAACGTATTCTACGAAACATTGCAGAAGTCACCGGCGCTGTGCTTTATGAAACGGATATTGTTTTATGCGACACCAAACGATGCAAGGTGATTGATGAAGACGCCACACCAATCTACCGTGATGACGATCACTTGAGCCGCTATGGTGCTCTTAAACTCACGCCGCAGATTGCAAAAGCCCTCTCAGCTTTTTTATCATCCCCTTGATCTCTGAACTTGATGCTTCGGGCAGCGCGTTCGCATAGGGTTTGATCTTCTCGATAAACGGCCACGGATTATCCTTATGCTCTGTATAGTGCAAAATATGCGGCACGGCGATCTTGAATCCGCTATCCCTCCAGCGCTTAAAAGCGCTCATCCCCGTGAAATTGTATTCCTCCGGCAGACAAAACACCGAGACGTCTTTTGCCTCCCACAACGTGGAACGCATCGTCACTTGGTCATCATAAAAATCATCTTCCTTATATCGCGCCATTAAAGCCGTGAGCCAAGCCTGCACAGCCTTATCAGCGCCGTTATAGAGCAAGAACCCGCCCTGAACCGGCCCAAACGCCATCGGCGTATCCTCAGGCAATATGGCGCGCTTACGGCCCTTATGATCCTCGATATGACCCCGCGCCACCTGATCACGTAATCGGCGGTTATGGCCGTTGGTAATTACCACCTGAAACCGCTCCAGCAGGCGGAACATATCACCCAGATCGCGGAACACATGCGTATCCGCATCCAGATACAGCGTGTGTTCGAACGGAGAATCCAAAATCGCCTGAATCTTATCGATGAACAGCAATTCAGGATAATCCTTCACCTGCGGCTCCATAAGGATCACCTGATCGAAAACACCAGCGCCCACGCGCTGCGCATACTCCACCAGATTGCTAAATACCGCCACTTGCAAGTCGGGCGACGTCGATTTCACGGATTGAGCCGATTTCACCGCCTCATCAACGTAGCATTCCTTATTGGTTGCGAAATAAATAACGCCCTTAGAGGTCATGCTTTCTCCCGCGCATAAAGCCAGTAGCGGTAATTCTTTGTCTCATAGCCGCGCTTTTCCAACTCGTCACGCATTTCATTAATGTTCGATTGGCCCTCACGCTCCGGTGAGCAATCAACAGCAAACTTGCGCACGCGGGTTTTTTGTATCCCCTCCAGCACCTCATTCTCAACGCCCTCGGCTTCCAGCTTGAAGAAATCAATCACCTCAATGCCCTGCTCCGCCGCCCATTCATCCAGTGTAATCAAGAGGATATCAACAACCTCGCCCGTGCCCTCACCATGATCGACAGCCAGAAGGGAGTCATCGACATGCGTTGAACTGAGGTTCATTTTCATCGTTGTGGTTTTGTTGTACAGGCCCATATTCACCGGCGTGATGTTGTCATGGCCCTGCGCGTTTTTCGTGAGCGCGGCAAAATTGCGCGGCGATGGCTCAAATGCATAGATTGCCTTGGCCCGATCCGCGGCTGACAGTGAAAACCCTCCAGCAAACGACCCGCAATCAATCACGGTATCGCCGCGTTCCACCTCGACAAAGCCAGGATACTGATATTTGTTCTTCAGCCAATCCGTAATCCCGACCGACATCATATGCACCACGGGAATGGGCAGCGCGTCATTAGCCGAGAACGGGAAATGCACCTGCGCATTCTTGCCCGCGATCAAACACAGATCATCGGCCAGATACTGAACCTTCAAGCCAACATGGCCAGGCAAAAAACCCGACACATTGCTATAAAGCTTGGACGCACTCTGGCCGGTAAATTTCTTCAAGGCCTTAGCAACATTGCGCCCCAGCGCCACGTCCCATTTATTAAAATACGGATGTTTATTCATGATTAGGTTGTATTTTTTCCCTGATATATTGGATACCTTGTTTTTGAATTGGTCAGATGGTTCTGCAGATATGCCTGAACTTTTGGGCGCTTTGCCTTGGCATAGTGTCGCGTTGCATCCAAAATTCCAAGGTATACCCAAAAATGTGTAAATCGAATATTCTGATGAGGAAGACTGTAGAGAAAAACACACCCAAATAAAAACACGTAATACCATGGTTGGCGGTTCAAAATAGACAGAAGGAAAAACGCAAAGAAAGCTGTCCCGGCAATCCCATAAGAAAAAACAATGGTGGCCAGACCAGAATGAATTTCATTTGGATGAACCGGATTGAAACGCTCATAAGCCCCTTCCCCGGCCCCCAAAAGAACATATTCAGGAAATTCGTATAAACGCCCGTAGCCGCGCACAAGAGGATTGTCATCCTCATCTTCTCCAATCGTTTCTAATCGTGCTACAACGCGCTCCACTTCCACAACCTTATCAGGAATGGCCAGGATTTTGTCATAGTTGAACACGCCATATACCACCCCAGCACATAGTGTTAACAAAATAAAAATGCGGCCCATTTTCGACATCTGGGGCACAAAGGGCAGGCACAAAACAGCCAAAGCGAATGTAATCATACCTGCCTTTGAAATGGCCTGAGTTTGTAAATATAGCAACACAAAGAAAAGAAAGAAGTCCATGAGATTAAAGCGATTATTGTGCCTGAACAAAACCAACACAATCAGTGATAACAATGACCAATATGCAAGCTGATTAGGATTGTTAAAAGTTCCAGTTTGCCTCCAGGTTTGATCTGGAAACAGATGAATATGAGGAATTTGCAAAATAATAACAGCAGCCAAGCCGATATAAGCCGCGCGCATCATTTCTTTGGGATAATTGCGAAACATATAGGAAAAGAAAATAAACGCCATAAAATTGTAAACATAGTAAGTACTCGAGAATAGAAAGCGCGGGACAGGAAAATATGAATAGTGAATCAAATTCACAATAATTGTCACCAAAACAAAACAGGTCCCAGCAAGGTGCGCCCAGGAAATAGATTTTTTCTGGTTCATAAATATGATTGCCAAAACCGGTACCATCATCACCGCCAACAAAAGATCGGACGGCTGCGGAAGCCCGCTGTGAAAAATATAAAAGGGAGAGGTGAAAAAATAAATTCCGATAAAGACCGCGTAAAAACCAATAAACCGGTCCAAATGGCTACGCGAATACGATTCTGGCCTGTGCCCTTCTGAATTATAATCTGTGCTCATAAATATTTTTGATTAAGCGGTTGGAAATCCTTTAGCTTCCAAGACTATCACGCTTTCAATGCAGCATTAAGAGCTTTTATTTATGCGCAAGGTCGTTGACCTTGTGTTGACAAAACTCAAAATTTGGTTTTTTCTAGGAAAGAATTCCTAAAAAATCCCCCTTCCTCAATCAAATGGAGATCGAATATGAAACTAGGCTTAGGACTGGGCCTGAGCGCGCAAACGCACGCCGCCCAAATCACAGTAATCAACGATGCTATCGTGCTTGCGACCGGGCAATCCTTACAGGACCAGCTGTTTACAGCCTATAGCGGGGCGGGTGACACGGCGTTCCAGGCGGAAGCGGCGCTGTACTTTCCCGGCACGATCACGCATACCGATGCGGCGGCGACAAACCAGTATCTCACCAAATCGTCATATGATGCCTCAGGAGACACAGGGGCGCGGTATTATTGGGATGATACAACATCATCCAAAGGGGCGCGATATACCGCTGAAATCGATCCTGTGTCCGATAAAGATACATATACGGCCGTCAAGGTTGATCTGGGGCAGAGTGACGGCATCAACACGTCATTTCCGCATACCAAGGCGCAATACAAAACATTCTACAAAGAATTTCTGGCACAGATTAAAAGCGATTTCCCCAATGCTACAATCTTTATGAACATCCTGAACCGGACCCGCCAGAGCGGCGATTTTGATGCGGGGTATAATCTGGTACGTCAGGCGCAGTTGGAAATCATTGACGAGGTGTCCTATGTGGTGCGCGGGATTGATGTTTACGATCTGGAAATGACGGATAACTTCCACCTTACGCAAGCCGGGGCCGAAGAGTATGCGGAGAGGGAGGCGCGGAAGATTGCCAAGCATTTCGGCAAGCCCGTTACGGGGGCGTTGGGGCCGTATATCACCAATCTTGTAAGCCGCACGGACAGGGTGGAATTTGATGTTGTTCATGACGGCGGAACAGACTGGACCGCACCAAGCGGCACAGGGGCGATTGCGGTTGAGGACGATGGCACAGCCACAGGGGATGTTTCAGTGACCCGCACAGATGCCACGAGCGGCGTGATTATCCTGCCCGAAGGAGAGGCCCCGCTTCACGGATCAACCCTTGAGGGCTTCGTGAATTACGGTGACGGCGGGGCATTGGGTGCAACGCCCAGCGTGGCGATAGACAACGCCACAAACCCGTTGCCGTTTCGCAGCGCGGCGAACATCACTGTTCAAAACGGCGATCCCCTTCAGTCTTTGGATAATGTCATTTCCCGAATTCATGCGCGGGGCAGTGCCAAGACATATTCCTCATCGAATATTGTGGATACGATAACCGCATTGCAGGGGACGGATTTTTCAGTTCCCGGCGCGGCGACAGGGCCGGAGTTCACAACAAACTATATCCGCTTTACGGATACCACTGACCGTCTCTTGCTCGACAGTGACTTTTCAAACAGCACGACTTTCACCATTGGCCTGTGCGGTAAATTTTCCGGCGCTATTGCGTCCTTTTCCATTTTAGGGAACTTCACGAATACGGCAGGGACGACCACCAATTTTTCACGGATTATCACGCAATCTGGCGGCACCATTGCTTTTCAGGCCAATTCTGCGAATGCGGTACAGGCAATTGGAACAGGTCTTGGCAGCGGGGATGATTTTATTATTTTCCTCAGGTTCAATTCCACCAGTTCTGCCGATGGATACGTGAACACAACAACCGCGACCAATTTCGATCCACGGGATGATTATTCAGTGGCGAACAGGTTTAGCCTCGGAGACAGCACAAACCAGACACCGTTCGCAGCCGATATCCAGTTGTATGATTTCTTCCTGACCAGCGATGCGATCACCGATCAGGAGTTGCAGAATATCTATGATTTCTGGGATTTAGAATTTGATCTGGAACTATAATCAACCGCTAAACCAGGATCTGGTTGGCAATTAGTGTTCCATTATCAATCAGATCCTGTGCGGTTATGCCTGTCATATCAGACCCGGCAAACAAACCAATCGTAATGAAATCATTGCCCTGTCCATCAACATTAATTTTCAAAACAGCGGTATTGGCATCACGGGCAAAGAAAACCACAAAATCACTGATATCACTTTCACCAAGAGTAAACCCAGTCAGCACATCTGAAATATCAATCATGTCCCCGGTTCCACCGTTATAGGTGAAGTCTTGAACCCTATCTGTCTGACCATCCAGAGAAGCAACATCAAAAGCAAATGTATCATTTCCAGAACCGCCATAAAGCACATCCTGGCCGGCACCACCGATCAAAATATCATCGCCGTCACCGCCATAGAGCTGATCATCCCCGGCACCGCCATTTAAAACATCATTATCGCCTTGACCAAGCAACATATCATTCCCTGCGTCACCATTCAGAACATCGTTCCCAGCTCCGCCTGCCAAAAGATCGCCGTCATCCCCGCCGTTCAAGGTATCATCACCATCTTCACCATAGAGCTTGTCTACACCAACACCTCCATGCAGGGTGTCATTATCTATTCCGCCATAGAGGAAGTCATCTCCTTCATCACCGTAGATGATATCATCCCCGGCACCACCGTATAGTTGGTCAACACCAATACCGCCATGAAGTTCATCAGAACCATCTTGTCCCAAAAGAACATCATCGCCTTCACCACCAAAAAGCAAATCGTCGCCCTGCCCGCCTTCTAAACGATCATTACCGGCATCACCATAAAGGGTGTCATTTCCGCGATGCCCATACACCATGTCATCACCGGCATCACCATGAATAACGTCATTGCCATCATTACCGCCAACACGGTCATTTCCATCGCCGCCATATAGAGTATCATGACCTTCATTTCCGTTAATCTCATCATGGCCCGCTCCACCATATACCGTATCATCTCCGGCTGCCGCACGGATCAGGTCATCTCCTGCTCCACCTTCAAGAATATTCGCTGCATCTGATCCAAAAATATCGTCATTAAAGTCCGTTCCGACAACATTTTCAACACTGTCCAAATCATCATCAATTATACCATCAGCATCTTTATCGGCCGTTCCTTCAAACAAGCTCACAACAACTGCTGTGGTCATCGTGGAATAATCAATCGTATCACTACCTAGACCGCCTCTGATGACATCATCACCGGCTGAAGCCACAATGACATCATCGCCCTCATAAGCCAAAACCAGGTTATCATCATCCGTACCAACCAAAATATCGTCTTCTGAAGTCCCTTTGATAATAATCGTAACAGGACCATCAACTGGGATAGCCTTCGTCACAACATCAAAAATTAGATCATTGAAATCAGAATCGCCAAGGTTTTTTAAATCCTCAAAACCAACGCGCAAAATATCTGGATTATCCTTATCAATAACCCCGGAAATTGCATGCACTTCACCATCTGGGTTCAAATTTGTCATCTCGCCCCTGATGGTCGAATGATAAATCTCACCCTTCAAAACAGTTACTTTGCCGTCGTGAACAGCAACTAAACTTATATCATCCGCATCGTCAGTAATCTTCGCCAGGCGCTCTTCTTTCCCGCCCAAATCATAGATAAACTTCATCTCCGATTCATCGCTCAGATCTTTAAATTTTTTATTTTGAGAGTATCCATCAGCAATAATGAAAAAACCCAGTTCTTTGGTTGGCTCCACTACAAAACTGTATTCTGAGCCTGATTTGGTTTTTTGAGCATTTTCAAAAATAAGGTTGACGGATTGGATGGTTCCATCTTCAGAGACCTCATATTTTCCGAGAGTATTTTTATAGCCTGCATTCGATTCAACAAATTTAACAGTGACTTCACTATCGTGTTCTATGAGAAGCTCGTCATCTTCAATACCCAAAGCAGAGTTCTTTTTCCCGATATCTTTTTTCTCTTTTAATTTTGGAAAAACTATATCCGTATCAAATTTATAGTCCAAAGCCGACGAAAATTTCCAACCGAAAGGCGTAACCGACGGCTTGGCATGCTCTTCAAGATAGGCATCATCAAGCTTAGGCAAGTTGATGTAATTTTTTATATCACTGCTGCTAATTACTATATGATTATCATCCACCTGGCATATTCCCTCTGTTGCCTTGTCTTTTAGGAGTGCTTTTTTGCTCTTAATTCAATGCACTATCCTATAGTACCATTATATTTGCAAAGCCCTTAAGAAAGCTTTAAAAATATTAGCCCCAGAAGTATTATATACAAAAGCGTAGGTTTTATTTTATAGCAGAGACTGGTCTGTGATAAGGGTGCCGTTGGAAATCAAGTCGTCGGCACTCACGCCCACCATATTAGAGCCTGCAATATACCCAATTGTCACAAAATCATTGCCTACGCCATCTGCATTGACCTTCAATACACATGTATTGGCGTTTTTAGCAAAGAAAACCACAAAGTCATTAATGTCACTTGACCCAGGTGTATATCCGCTCAAAATATCGGTTATATTGATTTGATCTCCGTTGCCGCCGTTGTAGGTAAAATCCTTAATGCGATCAATCGAACCGTCAATATTGGTAAAGCCAAAGACATCATCGCCGGCTTCTCCATAGAGAAAGTCAACACCATCTCCCCCTACCAGCGTGTCATTCCCTGCACCGCCGTACAGGTAATCCACCCCGGCATCGCCATTCAAGCGATCTGCATCGTTACCACCGTCAAGCTGGTCACTTCCCGCTCCACCATTTAATGTATCGGCCCCCGCTCCACCCACGAGCAAGTCATCTTCTGTTCCACCATTCAGGATATCATCACCATCTTCACCAAATAGCTTGTCGTTTCCAGCATCGCCGTTCAGCGTATCATTTCCTGTATCTCCGTATAAGAAATCACGATCAGCACCACCGTTCATGGTATCATTATCAGCACCACCGTATAAGTAGTCCTCGCCAGTGCCACCATTCATAATATCATCTCCGGCATCACCAAATAGCTTGTCTCCGCCCGCATCACCGTTGAGAACATCATCTCCGGCACCACCTTCTAGACGGTCGCCATCATTTCCGCCATGCAGCGTATCCGCTCCTGCTTCTCCCTGAAGGTAATCATTGCCGGACCCGCCATACAGCGTATCATTGTCCAATCCACCAAGCAGAAGATCATGGCCGTTTTCACCATAGAGGGTGTCATCACCAGATCCACCAACGAGCGTATCATCGTTATCTCCGGCCCAAATCTGGTCGTTGCCAGCCTCTCCAAAGAGCATATCAACGCCAGCTGTGGCAGACACAATCGTGTCATTTCCATCGCCGCCCTCGATGCGCTTTGCGATCCCACTGTTATGAGCACCTTGAACGGTCAGGCTGTCATTTCCATCAGTTCCATAAAGTAAGATTGTTCCTGCTGCATCAGCATCCTGGACCGCAATCGAATAGCCATCAACCTGTCTAACAACCTTGAACTGATTGCCCGATTGCCCGACATGGCCCATGGTGGTTGCATCAATAAATGTGGTCTCAACTTCTGTAGAATTATAGCGATATTCACCGCCTGCCCACTGAAAACGCGCGGCGACTTTCTCTAAAGAGCTAGCACCTGCAGTTTGCAGCTCTGCATAAGTGTAAGTTACCCCGTTAAATGTGAAGTTCTCTACCTCTGCAACAAGATCATAAGATCCATCAGTCAGGTTGGTAATCGTAACCCCGTTCACACCACCATCTGTGAAGTCGAATAAGAAGTTATCCAATGACAGACTATACACCAGTTCGTCTGTTCCTTCACGGCCCGTAATAACATCATTGCCACCACTGCCGTGGATTGTATCATTCCCCGCACCAGCCCAGATGCCGTTTTGAACGTCATTGCCGTAAATGACATCGTTTCCTGACCCGCTCGTGACATTCTCAATCACCGCACCATAAGCAATCACAAGGTTGTTCGTCATGTAACCGACAGAGCTAAAATCACCTTCTGTGAGATAAATTGTTTGGTTGGTTGAATAACCTGATACATCTATTGTATCTGTTCCCGCGCCATCCCAAATCGCCACAGGGGCGTCGCTGACTGAAAAATCGTAAATCGCGCGGCCTGCATTGGAATTAAATCCGTATGTCGTATTGCCTGCGCGGGTTGAATAATCGGCGCCGTAAATATTCTGAATCGCCAGAATGTCATAGAGCATCGGGGAAGCTGAATATTCCCAGTATCCGTCCGATCCCCAATGATCGCTGCCGGTGTTTGTATCATCGAAATACGACATCACGGAATAACGGTGGCTGTCATTGGCCCATTGCGCATCATTGGCGTAGGTCGCGCTGCCATTGTAATTTCCAGTATGGCCCAAACCCAAAGAGTGTCCGATTTCATGAATGGCCGTCATCAGGCCGTAATCACCAATATCGTTTGGATTGCCGAAAACATTGAAATCCATTGAGATGATATTCGAAACAATATTTGCGCCTGAAGTGACAGAGCTGGAATAGGCGCGGCCATCATTGCCCTCTGAAATTGCCATCATTGCACCGCTAGCAACCTCGGAGAAGCTGATATCCGCTACATCCGCCCAAAGATCCAGAGCCAGCTTAATACCGGCCTCCTGGCCCGCTGAGAAGCCTGTGAGGCTATATGTTACTGTGTCCTGACTCCAGGACCGTGCGGAGCGCCCAGTATCCTGCCAAAACCCGTCTGTCAGGTAATCCGCAAATTGCTCAGGCGTTGCAGTCGGCTTTCCGGCATAATCACCACCGTCTCCACCGCCGCCATTGTCCAGGTAATCCATATACGTGGTTAAAATCTGAGGGGCATCGCCGCTCATGCAAGCAGAACAACCACAGCCGTTCGGCATTTCGTTATCCATAGACGTATAAACTGTATTTGAAGAAATATCAGAAGACGAAAAAATCGTGCTCATTGTGAATGCCCACCCTTATTATTCTTAGACCCAGTATATAGATTATCGCAAATTCATTGAGAGTGTTTTAAAATTGCATAAAATTTTATGCAAAAAAGTGTTTTTTGAAGTTTTTTTTAGTGTTGAATTTTAGGTGGTGGGCTTTGAGTCCCCGTGCCAGATGAGTTGCTATTTGAACCGCTGGATCCTGATATCAACAGTTCAAAACGTTCCTGCCCGTAATCGTCATCATCATCAGGATTGTGATTAGGCGATGTATAAGCAACCGTTCTTAATGCCTGGGACTGTTCGCATGTTGCATCACCCAGCTTATTATATAGTGCAATCTGCGAAGACCAGATTACATCATCATCATAATCTACATCATCCCCGGTGGAGATTGTCCGGGAGTCCACAAACTCAAGCCCTCCACCGCTGTTAATGGCCTCTAAAGGATGCTGGTTCCCATCATTGTGCTTTCCGTCTGTTCCGTTCAAAAGATATGCACCCTGCCCGTCCGGGCCGTGGCTGATGAGCGCAAAAGCAACCGCCTCCACATTTGGAGCAATCTCATCCATTGCATTTACATCCGCAGGATCATAACCTTGGGGCGTTCTCTCCGCCAGAATGCGCTCCTGAGCAGCATTCAGGGGAACAAGATCCTCCATCCCGGTCATACCGACCCCACCCACCTCATAGCTATATCCAACCTTGCTGATAGCCAGCGATGTGCTGTCCAGATCATTCAATTCCAGAAAATCAAAGGCCGGAATGTAATAGGTGTGTAATACCAACTCCTTAAAGCGCACCTGATCTATAGACAAACTATTATTATCGAGAACCGCCTGAAGCTCGGTCGCATAATCGCTTTTCTGGAAGGTAAAGCGTGCTATGCCGTTCGGCGCAGCGGAAGGTGTTGTAAATTTTCTTGTGACGGTTACAAGCTCACGGTCGAAAATGTCCTCAAAAACCAGGGAATAAGCGATATCCTTGTTCAGGTCGTTAGCACCCAAATCAACAATCTCGATATAAAACTCGTAAGGTATAGAGGCCTTATCAAGGAACCGGATACGAAAATCTTCAAAATTGATTGGCGGGTTTCCGCCGGAATAAGCGCCGGTATTCATACCCATTCCCGACGCAATGATATGCCCGTCATCATCCTCATCCTCAAACCAGACGAAATCAACCGGCTTGCTTTGACAATTGGCATGATTACTGTTGGTGGGACGGTTATGATAGACTCCATGGCCATCAACAGCAGCCTCACAATTGGCTGCTCCGGAAAAACGAAAAACATTGTCAATTGTCTGATTACCTTCGCGATCCCTTCCTTTTACAGCCAGTTCAGTTCTGATTTTCGCTTCCAGAGGCACTCTGTAATCATTGTGGTCAAACTCAATTGTTTCTATTGTTGGCGCAGTGCCGGCAAACACCGGAGCGCAGCAGAACTGCGCCTTCATCAAATTCGTATTCATATTATAAACGCCGTCAATAAAACTCCCGGTGAGGCCCGCGCCCGTGTCATCCGGCGTGGATTCAACGAATTCATAGGAATTGCCGTCCGGAGCCTTGTAGTAGGAAACCCGCTGGTTCCAACGCGGCGTCCGGCAATATTCATGCACGTAAGTTGTAAGATTTTGAGGATCCGGAATCGGTAAAGCGTTATCTTCATCAGGCGCCGCGCCCTGATACAAAAGCGGGTCTTCGAGGCGGTTGAAATCTGCCATTGTAATTTCACGCGCGAAGCTTGGGCTCACCTTATAGGTGTATGGATTACCGTATTCATCAAAGGCCGCAGAGCGCGGCAGGTTAAGAGCTTTCCAGGGTAAAATACCTTCGGGCACTTCGCCAGCCGTGGCGCAGCCAGAGATTTCCAAGCCTATAGTATTACCGGTCGCAGACGGATCAGCAGGGCAAGGCAAGCGGTTATTCTTGTTGGCAAAAGAGGCCAAAGCAACCTCTACCACATTCTCCATTTCAATAACATTTGCAACCTGACGGTGAAAATCCTTACTCTGGCCACGCTGCATAATCCCAACCATAAATACTGCCAGAACAATCATCACGGGGATGACCATAATCAAAGCTGATCCGTCCTGCTTCAACGCATATGCCTTTGATTTTTCTATTAAACTATAAGACGGAAGAACCATGCACACCTCAAAATTGCGCGAAAAAATATTCGCACCCCTATTTTAAGGATACCGGTAAAATTCTAAATTTTTGTTAAAATTTTAGGGTTTTATTGTGCTGCGGCTTAATTTTAGACTAGCGGACGACGCGTCCGGTGAGGCTGGAAGACGCATCACCGCCATTGCCAAGATCACCACTGCCACTTGGTCCGCTGCCGGGGCCTCCGCCATCATTGCCGTCGTCGTCCCCTCCATCGTCGCTTCCATCATCATCGCCACCACCATCATCGCCGGTGCCGCCGCCAACGGACGGGGGGTTAACAACCCGCGTTCCTCCGTCTCCGTTCACATTCCCGCCACCAAAGGAGCCCTCCAATGGGAAACGCGGCGGGGGTGGGGGGTCTGTCACCGGAGAGGTCGCAATATGCATCGCTTCAGATTGTTCGCATGAAGCGCCCAGACGGTCCAACAGGGTAAAGGACGTATCCCATATCAGATAGCCGCCGTAGCCGTCCGCACCTTCGGCGTTGATCTGGCGCTGTTGACGGAATGTTCTGTCTCCGTCTTCGTTCTGACGCATTGCTTCATTTTCATCCGCGGCGGGAATGTTATCAACGCGGTTATTGGTACCGGGAATAAAACTCCCCTCCCCTTGCGAATGCGCATACAGGACGTAAATCGGCGCTTCATAGAGATCGTTATTGACTGTTTCGGCCGGTGTATTGGTGTGCAGATAGCCGAATTTATCACGCTCAGGCAACCTTTCAACACCGTTTTCATCCTCAACAACCAGATCGCTGTTTGGCGTACTGGTCAAAGAATCCGCCACATATTTCACTTCCATCAGAAGAGTAGAACTTCCATTGGGATAATAGCTCATCGCACGCAGGGCAACATCTTGCATGCGGCCATTGGCCGGAAGATCATCCTCAATCTGATCGGCATAATCCATCACATCGATAACGAAAGCATGATTGCCCGTACCGCCACCTTGGGATTCGTTCACGGGATGGATTATTTCTATTGGATAAGAACCGCGGTTCAGGCCATCAAAATTGCTGCGATCAGTCGCAGGGTTGATAATGGGCTGGCGCGATCCATCTGGAAGAACATAATCAAAACGAAGGTTGAAACTAGATTTGTTAGCCGTTGGATTCGTGCAATTTGGATCAATTGGATCACAATTCAAATTGTGAGACCCTAGATCGGCGATAACAAACGTAGCCTCTTTAACCAAATCATCATCATCAAGAAATTCAACCCAAAACTTTTCAAATTTCATTTTTCCTTTGTTTAAATAGTATGCCTCGTAATTGGATACACCATCAGGGTTTCTTCTGTTACTAGGAGCATTGGTTGTAATTGGATCAATATAGTCAAACCAATCATTCCCACCGAAAGGAGCAGGATCAAAACCATTCATAGTTGACCAAGGATAAGCAAAGAGATTGTGCATATCGCTGCCTGACACAAAGCCTATCCCGTTTCCATTTCCTTCTTCCGCTGGCACCTGGACCATGTCATGTGGAAAGGCTTTGCAACTATCTATATCTGCACGTTCCGTAGTTGAAACACCCCAGGCTGGTGGATTTTGATTCCAGTAAACTTTTCTACTATCAATGGGGCCACAAATATGGTCACGATCCAGGCTGATCCTGATTTTATTGTCGCCGGTTGTGAACGTATCCCTATCATAATCTGTTAAATCTTTATCATCCGCACTGATCGCAGTCTTGGCTGATAAAGTTACGAAGTTATAAGTATCTGTTCCATCCGGCTCCAGATTAGACGCACAGCAGAATTGTGCTTTGAACATATTGGTGTTCAAATCCACAATACCGCGCCCAACGCCCTGCTGGCCGTTCTGAATAGCGGTTTCCAGCTTGTAAACCTCACCATCCGGACCAACATAATTCGCCTGATTTTCTAAAATCCACCTCTTGTTGCTACGACAATAGGCATGGGTAAAAAATTGCTCTTTTTCGACATCGGGAACAATCAAGCGATTGGCGACATCTGCTGGTGGTGTCTGAAGGCGTCTGTAATAATTGTCTGTAATGGGAACAAAAGCGTAATCAGCCGTCAGGATTGTAGGATCATTGTAGTCCGGATCATCGCCCGGATCGACATCCGGGTTGGCCCCCAAGGGCCGCGTATAGGTCGGGCTGACCGCATAGGTGAAATAATAACCATTATCCAGAGCATCGCTTTGCGGAATGCCCAGCGTTTTATAGGGAACAACACCCTCCACAACGTCACAGGCTTCACCAATCTCCGGCATATCTTCGGCACCAAAAGCCGTTCCTGTATCGCTCGGATCGGCCGGGCACGGCAGGCGGCTATGCTTCTGTGCAAAAACCGACAGAGCAACACGAACGCGCTCCATCTTGTCCTGCAGTTCAATTTGCTTGTGGAATTGCTGCGGCTTCGTGTCGTTCCAGATCGCCACGATAAACGCCCCGATCACAATAAAGACCAGAGGCACCAAAATCAGGCTAATACCTTGAGAGTTCAGTAACTTTTTCATTGCGCACACCTTCCGGGGACACTGCCCCTCCTACCATTATTGCAAAACGCCGAATTTATATCAAATTTCATAAGTCCTGACTTTTGCACAGTTTTACCTTCTACAAATATTCACACGATCCACCGCCTGCGGCGGCATAAATCTGGTCCTGCGTATAATAACGGATAATGTCGTCATTTCCTCTGAAAATACCGGGAAAGGTATCTTCCGAAAGAAAACGATCAGTTTGACTAAATAAAATTATTGCCGAGGTTCCGCCCGTCCCTGATGTGGCCGTTTGGCTCTCCTGAACCGAGATCATTTCGTTTACAGCATATTGGCCTTGTGTTCCATTACCACGCCCGACAAGATACGCGCCCAGCTTGTTCGGACCGTGACTGATCAACGCCATAGCGAGGCCTGTTGTACGGTTTTCCGGGTCATCATCACGCCAAAAATTGGCATTTGGCGGCCCCTCAACTGTCAAGGTAATATCCGGGCCGACATAGCTTTCGTCACTATCTCCGCGCTTGTTATCCGGCTCGCCGCTACCACCATCGCCAAAAACCCGGCCACCGCCACCAACAAACTGGTTTTCAACCATTGTAATATCGTCGGAAAAGGACAAGCTGCGCCCGTCAATTTCGGGAACGGCACCACAAAATTGTGCCTTGGGAAGAAGCCCGATATTCTCCCGGTTAATCTGGCTTGCAAAGCGCCGATGAACAACATTTTGCGTGTTGTTTCCTGCGCTTCTTACCGTATTGTCGCGGGTAAAGGCTGGGGAAACCGCATAAGTGAAATACTGCCCAAACCCGTCTATTGCATACTGTTCAGGGATGCCCAATGTCCGGAAAGGCACAATCCCCCGCGCCGACGCGTTAATCGCAAGACATCCCTCTTCTCCTGTCCCGGTGCGTCGTTCCTCTCCTAGAAGCTCCGGCGGGCTGGCGCCGACATTAGGGTTTGGATTGGCCGGGCAAGGCAATCTCCACCTCGTCTGCGCATAGTTGGAAAATGCCTTCTCCAGGACATCCATCCTGTGCTGAGTCACAAGCTCTGCACGGCGTTGCTGGAAGTGCTGGTAAAACTGGATGGTTCCGGCCAATAAAATACCGCCGATTAAAATCGTAATAGCCACTTCAATCAGGGTAATACCCCGGCTATCCTTCATGTTTTTCAGGGTCTGCTGCATGACATATTCCCCACTCTGCTTATAATTTGCGCCGGCGTTTGCCAAAACAAGATATCGTCTATCGCCGCTTTTGATACGCCGGATAGTAAGCTTCCATCGACATTCGGCGAAGTCCTGTCAGGAACAACAAATAAGTTATCTCCATTGGCATTTTCCAACTCGTTTAGAGAATTAAAGGACGCAAACGCCGTATCTCGGCTGCCATCCCTGGCATAAGCCCCTGCACCATTCTGTCCGTGGCTGATAATCAAATAAGCTGGGAAAATAGCAGAGAAATTATCGCGTAGCCTGTCCTGGTCCGGCGGATCATTGTTCAAAGATGCGTATTCCTGCGGTCGGCCACCAAATCTGTTTATTGCCCGCGACAAAGACGGTATCCCTCTGGATGTTCCGTAATCGTGATCGGTCTGGGTTAATCTCACATCACCATCCGGTCCGATTGGCTCGCCGGCGACCAGCGGGCCTGCAAATGAATCATCAACGCCGCAACAAAAAGCAGCTTTGGCGGGATTGAGATAGGCATCCGTTTCACCGTCGTAATTGATATCGGCGTGCCAACGCGGCCGTGTGCGGCACCAATCTCCTATTCTCACCCCTATCTGATTAACTGAAGTGGGAGATCTCTGCTCTCTGATTGTGATCGGCTGAAGTGCTGATCCAGTTGAAACATGATATGTAAAGTAATTCCCGAACTTATCAAAAGACGCTTCTTCCGGCAGGTTCAGTGTTGCAAAGGGAATAATACCCTCGGCAGTTCCGGCCGGGTCCCGGCAACCGGAATTCAGAAGAACCAGAACACCGCCGGGCGTATTTTCCTGATCCGTACCTACGCGCTCCCGTCCATAATTCGGATCATCCCGGGCCAGAGACGGATCAGCCGGACAAGGCACCCGCATACGCGTCTGAGCATAAAGAGAGATAGCATCGGCAATCACTTCCATGCGCTCAAAGGTCACGCGCTCCTGCTCGCTTTTAAGCATGCGCGCGAGCGCCAGCAAGCTCAACGATATAATAATCGCCAGAATAACAAGCGAGATAGAAAGTTCGATCAATGTAAATCCGGCCTGTTTCGTGTTCATATCTTTCATTTTAACATATCTCGCTTGCATCATGGCACCGCACAGCTATCGCGTTTCAGGCGGGCTAGGACCTGATCCTGAGTTTGCCACCTGACGATATCATCATAAAAATTGTTTCCAGCGGTGTCGTCTTTCTCAAGCGCATATACGTTCTTATTCGCTACATTTCCGTTATCTTGCTCACGCGTACCGGCCGGACCGTCAAAACGAGCCGACGCCGACGCATCCCCTGTGAAGGCACCAACACCGTTATTGCCGTGACTGATCAGCACATAAGCCACACCGGTTGTATTGCGGAATTCCGGCACATATTGAGCTTCAATGCTGTAATACGGCTCGGCGGCGGCCGGGGTTGCTATATCCAGAGGCACCCGCATGGTCAGCTCGTCCAGAAATGTTACCAGATCCGGCAGCTCACCGTCTTCATCATGGTTCTTGAAATGATCGGCCAGAATGTCAGCTTCCTGATAGGCCTCCCTAAAGCGGGTTCTGAGCAAATTAGAAATCGTAAAAATGCTGGTTCTACCAAACTGCGGGATGATATTTGTACAGGCGTCATTTAGACATATTCTAATATCTTCTCCCCTATCTTCCCCGGTGCAACAAAAACGAGCCTTTTGGGGGTTCACATTGCGGCCGTAAAGGCGCTCTTCTGTCGGACTCACAGTCACTTTGTTCTCAAACCAGGACACATTCGTCGTATCATCATTTGGATTGAGCAAATCAAACCCCGCCCCCTCTTCCCGGTAATTTACCCCTTCAATCCATTCCCGCGTCCGGCAAGCATAATGGACCGAAGTATCAGGATCTTCCGGATCGCGGGTAAAAGCCGGGCTAACCTCGTATGTTATAAGACGATCCCAACCGTCGCGCACATCGGCTTCACTCAATCCAATTGTCCGGTACGGTACAATCCCTTCGGCATCCGTACCATTACAACCGGCAGGAATATTCGCTCCATTGGCACCGCTTCCACGCTCGGCCCCTGCCGGCTCCGGCCCGGCCCCTGTCGGATCGGCCGGACATGGAATGCGGTAATTACGCGCCGCAAAGGCGGCCATCGCATCCATAATAATTTCCATCTTTTCTTTTGTGTTGATAGAGCGCAGAGATTCCTGCGTATTCAGATAGGCTGAAATTACCGCGACCGTCATAAAAGACGCGATAATCAGGACGAAAATCATTTCGATCAGCGTAAAGCCGCCATCATGTTTCTTGGATATGCGCATAAAAACTACAAAATTCCCCTATTCTTCTTCTATTATACCTACAATTTTATTTAAATTTTAATTAATGACACAGAAGAAAAAGCAGAAAATCCTACAAAATCTGCAATTTGTGCCTCAAGAATACGTGATTTTGGGGCCGTAATCCACTGCTCTTACAACACATTCAACATTATTCATAATTAAATAAAATTTTAACCAAATCATCGCATAATAAAAGAAGATAATAAAGCAACTGCAGGTGCGCTATGATTTCACAAAACGCTGACATTCAAACGATGGCCATAGAGGATGTGAACCAGGTTCTGGGAATGATCATGGCTTCGGACGACGAGCTGTATATAGCGCCGGAAGAAATTGCTGCTGCGACAGTGCAGGATTTTGAAGCGGCTTACTCTTACGAATATGAAGCCCTCCCGATTGATCTCATGGAATACGAAGTGGCGGAAAGCCTGTATGTTGAACATGATGGGCTACAAGCGTTCGGAGAGGTGGAACAGCAAGACCAACTGGGAGATATTGAATATCTGGATAGCGATGTGACCAGTGCTATCCCCGCTCCTGATGTTGTATTATCAACAGGAAGCGGTTTTAACGCCTCCAAGCTCCTGAGCGATTATCTCGACGATCTTCTGGGTTCGTCCGATCCGCTTGATAAACCAATCCTATCCTTCCTCGAGGAATCTGACAGCTTTGTTGAGCTTGGCTCCAGAGAACACGAAAGAGGAACTGACGCAGAACAAATTGCAAATGTTTCCCGTGAAGGGGCCGCACATATTGACGATTCTGTCGGCTCTTACGTTTATGTCGATACAGGCGTAGATGTCTCCAGCATCATGGATATGGGCAGCGATCTCGGCGGCGGCTGTCGCGCTCACCTGCCCCCATTCGGCGTGCAT